>CAZRCS010000116.1:1448-5691 GCA_964598645.1 uncultured bacterium
GGACGTTGATTTTCCCAGAATACTTTCCGCTGCGAACCATGCCGCACCCATGGCTGCGAAGGATATCAACGCTACTTTTGCTGTGGTTGCCCACTGCTTTCTGGTAAGTTTTTCCAGTCTTAAGGAACTGATAAGAGGTTTTTCAGCCCGGGTAACAGCAGCGAAGAACATTCCGCCAAGAACCAGAGAACCGCTTACATACCAGGCGTAAAGGCCATGCAAACCCTTTGAAACAAGCCAGGGAAGAAGTAGTCTGGTGGCTGCGAACAGCAACAATGTGGGAACCCCGAACCAGATCACAGAACCAGAAATTCCAAGAGGTTTTCTGTCCATCGGCAGTAATGTCCTTTCTTTCTTGCTCTTTCCCGTGTTTGTTAAGGGGACTATAATCAATATCCAAAACCTGAAAGGCACTATGACCGCTGTTCAGCCAACCAGACTTGAAGAGCTTCTTGACTGTTTGAAAACCACAGCAGGCAGGCGTTTACCTGAAGTTGTCTGTGATTTTGAGGAGGCAATTCGTCTTGCGACTTACAGCGGACGCAATGATGTGTCGGTCTATCTGATTTCAGCGTATCTGGAGTTTTTCGATAATCCCGTTCCCTACGAGGTTCGCTTTTACTGTGAGTATTACACGGGAACAAGGCTGTGGCGAATGGGAAATCTTGATGAAGCTTCTGCAAAGTACAGTTCATGCCGGGACCTTGCATCGGGAAACGGTGACGGTATCTCCGCATCAAGGTGCGTTATGGCCCTTGGGGTGATAAGATGGTCGAAGGGGGATTATGGCAAGGCCCTTTCTCTTTTGGAAAGGGCGGAAGAGGGGCTTCGGGAACGAAGGGACCTTACCTTGTCCAATTGCCTGAACTGGCTTGGGGTGATATGCGGAAACCTTCGACTGCATGCGAGAGCCTGGACTTATTACAGAGAAGCACTTGAGTTGAACGAAGAGAAGGGTTTCCGTACAAATCAGGGTTTTCTGTTGTGCAACATGGGGCTTCTGTGTCAGCAGGTAGGACTTTACGATCAGGCCGAAGAGAGCTTCAGGCTCTCTATGGATATTCACCGGCAGTCAGGGATCAGGTATGGATATGCCGATAGCCTGGCCAACCTCGGGATGCTTTTATACAAGCATTACAAACGCTATGGTGAAGCCCTTCCCATGCTGAAAGAGGCGGCCCAGCTGCAGCTTTTGAACAATGAAAGGTCCAAAGCCGGTCTCGTTCTTGCCAATGCGGCTGTAACCGCGTTCAAATCCGGAGGCAAAGAAGAGGCCATGGAATTCTTCCAAAGGGCGGAGGAACTGGTTTTCGACTCTCAGGTGTGGAATAACCAGATCGAGTTCTGCGGAATGAAGGCCGAGGTCCTCATAGAGCTTGGGGATTACTCTTCAGCGGAAGAGCTGGCGGATAAAGCAGCTGAGATCCTTGCCTGTAATCTTCCCGGGGAGGAAGCCGACGAAAGCCTGCTTCTGATACAGTCTCAGATTTACAGCCACAGAGGAGACTGGGAGAATGCCTACCGAACCCTTCTAAAGAGGGCAGAAGTTATTGAAGAGCTTGAAAGAGTTAAGTTTGCTGCCTTTCAGAGCGTTATTAAAATAATACACCATTCAAAAAGTGAAACCTCTGATCTCTGACTGCTCCTCTCACCTTTTACTCCAGGTTCTGGAACCCTCCATCGGGGTTATGACTATTTACGGAGAAAAGCGGAACAGAAAGGAGGATTTCATGAGCAGAATTCCTGCAGGATTCCCTGTGATCATCGTGATTATTGCATTGTCCGGGCTGACATTCGCCGATGAAGCTACGCCCTCTGCCGATGTGTCTGCTCCTGTTTCGGTGGTTATGGATCCCAGAGGGATGAGTAACCTGTTTGCAGATATATCCGAAGAGGTTGGTCCCAGCGTGGTAACCATAACTTCTAAAACTACTGTAACGGCACCGGTTTCTCCATTCATACCCTGGGGATTCGGCTATGGATTCCCCGAGCAGGGCGGAACAAGAGAGTATACCCGCGAGGGGCTGGGCAGTGGTGTGATCATTGGTTCGGATGGTCTTATAGTCACAAACAACCACGTTGCCGGTGATGCTGATGAGCTTCTTGTTATTCTCTCCAATGGAGAAGAGTTGGAAGCTAAACTGGTGGGGGCTGATCCAAGAAGCGATCTGGCCCTTATTCAGATAGAGTACGCCGGGGATCTTCCTGCAATACCCATGGGAGACAGCGACGAATTGAGAGTGGGAGAATGGGTTCTGGCCGTGGGCTCTCCCTTCGCTTTGAGTCAGACCGTAACCCAGGGGATCGTAAGTTATCTGGGCCGTGAGGGAGTGGGGCTCGCAGACTACGAAAGCTACATTCAGACCGATGCGGCAATCAACCCCGGAAACAGCGGCGGAGCCCTGGTGAACCTTGACGGCGAACTCATAGGTGTGAATACCGCTATCGCCTCAAGATCGGGCGGTTATCAGGGGATAGGATTTGCAATTCCGGTAAGCACCATAAGAAGCGTTGTATCTGACCTCCTGGAATTCGGAGAGGTCCGCCGGGGATGGCTGGGCGTAAGCCTTCAGGAGGTGAATCCGGAACTTGCGCAGCAGTTCGATCTGGATGATGCTTCCGGGGTTCTCCTTGCAGAGATCCTTCCGGACTCTCCCGCTGAAAGAGGGGGTCTGCGCAGGGGTGATGTGATCACTGAGATCGATGGAACGGCCTTTGAATCCCTCACCGAATTCAGGAACAAAATAGCCGACCTGGATCCCGGAACGGAAACCAGACTTACAGTCATCAGAGACGGAAATGAGAGAAACGTGTCCGTTAGACTGGGCTCCAGGGAGGAGGACCCTGAAACCGCTGCTTCGGAAATGGAGGAAAACTACGGCTGGCAGCTATCTCCGCTTACGGAGGAGATCGCAAGTAGACTTGGGGCAGAGGACATCACCGGAGTGGTGGTGGTGAATGTTTACCCGGGCAGCCCCGCATCGAATGCCGGCATCCAGCCCGGAGACGTGATAGTAGAAGTTAATCGTACACCGGTAGAATCTGTTCCAGAGGTGAGCGAGGAGCTTTCAGGAACCGTGGGAGACGCCCTTCTCCTTGTCTGGCGAAGGGGGCGAACCCTTTTTCTCGTAATCTAGTTCAGTCCTTTTTTCAAAGAAGCGCCGGTCTTGCAGATCGGCGCTTTACTCTTTTCCTTCTTCTCTTATCTTTAGGTAACCCGAATTCTTCATGGTGAACCAAGAGGAGCGGGAAGAATCCATGAGTTCATGGAAATACTGAAGGGTAGAGAAGATGGAAGATGTCAAGAAGAACGAGCCCGGAAAGAAAGAGGAGAGTGAGAAGTTCGAACTTGCTGGAATCGAGCCTGTGGAACGCTATCACGAGATGAATCTGAACGGGCAGAAAAGGAAGTACCTGAGCAGAGCGGGGGTGCTGCCCCTGAAAGATGCCAAAGGAGAGACCGAGGCCGAGATCTTCTTCACCGCCTATGAATTGCTCGATGAAGAGAAGGATAGACCACTCACCTTCGTATTCAACGGAGGTCCCGGTTCTTCCTCCGTCTGGCTTCACATGGGAGCTATTGGACCCAAAAGGGTATGTATGGAACCCGAAGGCTGGATGCCCCGACCCCCCTTCAGGCTCGAGGAGAACAGCGATACCTGGCTGGACAGAACCGACCTGGTTTTCATAGACCCCGTTGAAACAGGCTACAGCAGGGCCGCCACAGAGAAACTCATTGAGAAGTTCTGGGGTTACAAGGGAGACATCGAGTCGGTAGGCGACTTCATCAGGCTCTACCTCACCACCTATGGAAGATGGGGTTCCCCGCTTTTCCTGGCCGGAGAGAGTTACGGAACAACAAGGGCGGCGGGACTTGCGGGAGATCTTGTGAACAAAGGCATTGCTTTCAGCGGAATAGTCCTCATCTCCACGGCGATCAATCTGAGGCCGATTTTCTTCGGAGTGGGAGACGATCTTCCCTTTATGCTCTTTGTTCCCACCTATGCTGCTGCAGCATGGTATCACAAACGCCTGGAGAAAGAACATCTTGAAAAGAATCTGCCTGACTACCTTCAGGAAGTGTCCGCCTGGGCCGAGAGTGACCTGTGCGCGGCTTTGATGAAGGGTGACAGACTTTCAGCAGAGGAAAGGGATACCGTTGCCTCAAAACTGGCAGCCTACACAGGTCTGGACCCGGAATACGTGAAGGGAACCAACCTCAGGGTGAACATACACAGGTTCT
>CAZRCS010000117.1:0-5557 GCA_964598645.1 uncultured bacterium
TAGCTTTTCTTCTTATACCCATCTCTCTTGAGCAGAAATTGGTTTAGTTTAGCGTAAACGATTTTCGCGTCACCTCTTCCCACAAAAGACGCGACTGATTCAAAAGTTCTATGACATTGTGGCCGTGTTTCCTGAAAGTGTCATAGAACTAAGCCACAGCCTTGCGTTTCCGACTTTGATCTCGTTTTTGATATCCGTTTTTACACATAAACGAAAGTCAAAGTACGGCAACATTCAGAAGATATCAACTATCCCACAGGATTCAGTCACTTCAGCCAGAATGGGGCTCAAGGCGGGCTTTTATTTCATTTTTTGGGAGTCGACTCCCTGACTTTATCATACGCTCTAATGAATTAGCACGCTCTCGCTTATCAATAATCCCACGGTCGACCATTTGGTCCAATAGCCATATTGTTCCATGTACTTCCACACTTATCTCGTGGGCTACGTTACGTAAGTCACCGTCGCCAGTAAGGAGTATCGCATCCGTTTCCCTGGCAAGAACAAGGGCAAATAGATCCTGACGAGATGGCCGCACGTAACGTTTTGCGAGATCGACTACCATCAATACTTGTTTGCCTGACAGCTCCTTCTCCTGAAGTCCCAGCTGCACTAGCTCGCCACCGTTCGGCGTTAGTAACTCATCTGCTATTATAACGTCAGGTGCCATAAATTCAAAGGGCAGCAAAAAGGCTTCATCTATCAGGTCCCCCCTGTGTAGATCGATCCATATGTTGCTGTCAGTCACACATAGCAGCAACTTGCCCCCCTGTTTTTCCTGTAGGCACTGTTGTATCCTGTTGCAGTGGCTTCCCTAGAAGTTCTTCAGCCCGCTTTATTGAGATTGTTTTTTCTGCGAGAGCTTGGTGTACTAGGTACTCAAAACGAATGGGTCGTTCGGAAGGGTAAGGTTCCCCCGGCTCGTTCTTGTGCCGCCCTCTGGCCCTGAACTTTTTGAAAAGACCTACTGCCCGTGCTTCGGATATTATGCCAAGGTCCTTGGCTCGATAAATCCAAGCCTGCATGCTTAAGCCGTACTTGCGCTTGAGCATGAGCAGCTCAAAATCGCTGAGGGTACATGTCTTATCTCCAAGTTCGAAATGGACTTTATTTTTAGGAACGAGGAATGCACCCGCGAAGCGTTGAGCAGCCTTCTCGTTGTTGAGGTTGTTTTGGGGCTCAAGCATCATGTGGCCCAGTTCGTGGGCGATGCTGAACCGCTGTCGGTCACCTGGCATCCCTTTTCTGATGATTATTATTGGTATTTCTGCGTCGTCCTTGGCATTGAAGGTGCAAGCATCGAACCTGTCATCTGCGTCAATCATGCCAACTTTGATGTTTTGATCCTCCAGCAGGTTGATCAAGCTCTCAATCGGGCCCGAACCTAGATCCCAGGCCTGACGGAGATCTTCTGCGGCATGTTCGATATCGTCCATAGAACCAACCTTTCGAGGAAATCCATCTGGAAACTCGAACTTCTCCTCTGGCCGAAGAATGCTCTCAATCTCTAGGTACCTTTCAAGCCAGTCGGTGACCTCGGCGATAATGGCGGATTCTACTTTTCGAGGAAGTGCCCGGCGTTTGCGATAATCCGGAGTGATCTGTGTAACTATCTGAGGGCGCACGAAGAACTCAATCCCTACGCCAAGGGTTTTTGAGAGGCGCAACAACACGCCAGAACTTGGTACATTTTTGTCACGCTCGTAGTTGGATATCGCTTGAGCGCTAACACCAATGCTCCCGGCCAGTTCGCGTTGGCTCATGTTTCGCATGTGCCTTGCTTGTTTTATGCGTTCACCTATACTCATTTTCAGTGCCCCATTCTGTCGTTTGGTTTACATATCGCCAATCTTGTTAAGTTTTGTAAACCAAAGAAGTTTTCGGTTGCGTCGATTCAAGATCGTTCTCAGACCTGTAACCATGTTTTGTTCTTAGGGCCTGTTGAGAAATAACCTAGTTATATGTATAAATCGTAATTATTATACTGAATCCGCATCATATCGGTTTTGTATAATGGCAGTACACGTTTATGTATAAGTTATTTCTCTGCGGGCCCTTAAGTGTAGCGCCTCGTAGATATCTTTCCGACGGGAACGATGGTCACTCTTCCAGCCTTCCGGCCTCGATTTCTGCCCGGATCCACTTTTGCGTCGTTCGCGGTGGGTGGCCTATCACCCTGGCGATCGTGGCGCGTGTCCGTTCGCCACTATCCCACAAGTCCCTGATCGCCTGTTGCGCCTTTTCATCTTCGCGAAGAGGTATCTTTTGGTCCTTTGGCTTTGATGACGTTTTAGCCTTCACGACCGCAAGACCACTCGATCCTATGAAACTAAAGGCGTCTTTGGGCAAAGCACCTTTAAGAAGTTGGGAAGCCAGATCCTTTTTGCTCATGCCCCTCTTTATAGCCTCAACACCCAAAGCCCGGAAAACATCTTCATCGATCTCGACCTTAAACTTCTTCTCCATGAATGACCATATAGGCCCAAGGGCAAAAAAGCTATAGGTCTTCTAGGACCTAGTTCGATCTTTTGGAGAATATTCTCGCAGGACTAGATGTCGCCCCTGTAATTGGTGGCATGGCCCTCACCGACGACGCGGGCAACAAATACGTCTTCAAGGGATTCTCTGTTCGGGCAGTGGATGGCAAAGTTTCCCGCTACAGTACCACGCGTCCCGCCTCCCCTGAAGAGATCGTCACAAACGCCCATCTGCAGGAAAGGATTGCCAGGCTGGATCAGTTTGTCACATCGCCCCCGGGCCTACCTGGTCCAGAGTTCCGGCCTCGGGAATACTTCGACGACCTTGTCGCCGCCGAAAAGTCAGGTCTTGTTCCGCTGTTCCAAGAAGCTGGGGAAGAATGATCTAAGTTGATATTTCTTTAATAATCATATCTATGTCTATTAACTCATGTTTTTTCATCAGCTCAACTAGCTGATTGCCGTTGATCAATATGATCTCCATATTTGGCATGAGTAACTCGACGTGCTCTTCTGCATTTTTTGTAAATTTTGATGTGGTTACAAATATCCCTTTGTTTGAGTTTATCATACTACCAACAAATTTTTGAATCTCTTGTCTACCCACATTATTTCCATCTTTCCACCTCTTGGCCTGTACACAAATTACCTCTCTAGATCCCAGTGGATGAGTTATTGTGAGGATTCCATCGATTCCACCATCACCGGTCAAAGGCGTGACTTCAGATTGGACTTTTCGACTATTACCATAGTCATAAACACATTCTAAAAGCCGCATTACCAGCATCTCGAAGACCGCCGGTGAAGAACTCATAATTCGTCCCAATGTCCCTTCAACCAAATCATCTTGGATGGGCTTATCCGACGTAACGACATGTGATTCTTTGGTTGGTCTTGCAACCTTTGAATCACATAAGAATTCGAGGGAATCTGAAGGATTTTTTTGTTTGGCGATCGAGATGAGTTCTTCCCAAACATCAGATGGTATTTCAAATGCAGTGCCCATGAAAGACATCCTATATGCACCCCACTGGGCCCAGAAAAAGGATTTTTGTTTACGTAAATCTTGTAACGTTATTGGGTGTTTTAATTTGATAACTGTTCGACAGCTGCATGAATACGCCCAACCCTTCCCATTTGTCCGATAATCGTACGGTGCACTGCGGGCATCTTCTTCAGCACAAATGATGTGTGCAAAATCCTTCCTTTTCTTCGCCCTATATAATAATATTATGTCACCTTTTTTAGTATTCTTGTGGCAAGTCCATCCGTCGCAATATACCCCTGGTTCAAGATATTCTCGATCGCTTCCGTCGTATTCCTCATAGTACTCAGGCGTGCTTACCCACAGCCAATATTGCCGATTGCCTTGCGCCATTATGTTTCGCACCTCCTTTAGCTACCACGACCCATGAGCAGCTCCCGCTTTAGGTCCTCGAAGTCGAGAAAGGGCCGGGGGATAGGCGTTGATATCGCCTCTGTCCCTGCTATATCTCACGCACTGACCCGCGACATTTGGCCATCCTCCTCCAGTGATTTCGTCGCCCACCGTTTGGCCCACGAATCCCCACACTCTTTCTCCAAGGCATCGACAAGAGGGGCAATTGCCGGTTCTCCGACTCTGACGAGTGCCGTGGTGGCCCACTGCCTGACCCACGGGTCATCGTTTTGGGTGGTATTGATGAGTGGTTCAATCGCAGGTTCACCTATCACGACAAGACCAACGGTCGCCCAAAATCGGACCTCATCATCCTCATCGCTTAGAGACTCGATGAAAGGATTAACCGCTCTGTCGTCCCCTATTTCGGCTAGAGCAATGATTGCCAGCGATCGTACCTCCGAAAACTGATCTATATCTCTAAGGGTTCTGATTAGAGGATTAACGGAGGGATCACCGATCTTGACGAGAGCTTTGGTGGCATTTGATTGAACATTTTCATCTTCGTCCTTTAGGGACTCGATGAGAGGATTAACAGCCTTGGCATCACTGATATTGCCAAGAGCAAAAGCCGCCGCTGCTCGGGCGCCACGATCTTCATCGTTTAGAACCGCGAGGAGGGGGTCAACAGCAGTTTCACCCATTCCAGCAAGAGCAAGAGCGGCTACAAATTGAACTTGTGGATCTTCATTTTTGAGAACTCCGACAAGTGGCTCGACAGCAGGCTCCCCAATATTACTGAGAACACCGGCCGCTCTTTCTCGGCACTTTGCATCCTCGCCTCCAAGGGTCGCAACGAGGGACGGTATTGCAGGTTCTCCGATCAATGCGAGGGCGTCAGAAGCTCCACCCACTATATTTGGGTCCTCATCGTTCAGAGCCATGATAAGGGGCGACACCGCTGGTTTACCTATCTGGCTGAGGGCAATGGAAACATTGTATCGGACGCAGGAGTCCCAATCGCTTAAAGCGGATATGAGCGGATCAACCGCACTTGGATCACCGATCTTTCCGAGTGCTTCAGCAGAATAACTTCGGACACCCGAGTCCTCATCTCTCTGAACCCGGTATGCGAGCGGCTCGATGGCCTTGGAATCGCCAATTTTACCTAAAGCTTCTGCTGCCAAGCCTCGAATCAATCTATTCTTGTCTGTTGTAAGAACCTCAATGAGAGGGTCGGTCGCTCCGACGTCACCTATCTCTCCAAGAGACCAGACAGCCTTCCATTTGACGTCTTCCCACTCTCCGAGAGCTTCAGCAATGAGGGGGTCAACCGCCCTGGGATCCCCAATTTTTCCTAGAGCTTCAGCAGCTGCACCTCGAATTGGATCCCCCTCATCAAGGGCATCGATGAGAGGATCAACTGCCCTGGGGTCGCCTATCTCACCGAGAGCCCTTGCAGCACTCGATCGAGTATCAGGATAGTAATTTCCATCTTTGATAACCTCAATGAGGGGATCAACCGCCCTGGCATCACCTATCTGGCCAAGAGCTTGGGCTGCAGCCATTTGAACCAAGGCATAGGTCGTGTAGAAGGCCTTTTCTGCCGACAGAACCTCAATGAGGGGATCAACCGCTCTAACATCTTTGATCTCACCAAGAGCCACGACTGCATCTTTTCGAACATCATTACTTCCGTACT
>CAZRCS010000118.1:0-5542 GCA_964598645.1 uncultured bacterium
GTTGATTCCAGCTGGAGGATAACTTCGTTCAACAGGGCCGCTGAGGAAATTACAGGCATACCAAGGTCCGAGGCTGTTGGAAAACCCTGCAGCGAGGTCTTCCGTTCTTCCATGTGCGAGGTGGCCTGCGCCCTTCGCGAATCCATGGCCACAGGGAAGCCCGTTCAATGCCGTTCAGGGTACATTGTGAACTCCAGTGGTGAGAGAATCCCGGTGAGTGTATCAACAGCGGTGCTCCGGGATGAGAAAGGTAATTTACTCGGGGGAGCTGAAACCTTCAGGGATCTCAGCGAAGTGGAAAAGCTGAAAGACCAGCTTCATAACAGGTCAAGCATAGGCCACATGGTCAGCAGAAGCCCTGCCATGCAGAAGCTGTTTCAGCTAATTCCTGCAATTGCCGCATCACCTTCCACCGTTCTCATCCAGGGTGAGACCGGAACGGGTAAAGAGATGCTGGCAAGGGCCATACACTCTGAGGGGCCGAGGGCTTCAGAGCCCTTTGTTGCAGTTAACTGCGGCGCTCTTCCCGATACCCTTCTTGAGTCAGAGCTGTTCGGCTACCGCCGGGGAGCCTTTACAGGAGCAACCTCGGACAGGCAGGGCAGGTTTGCCGCTGCAGGAGATGGCACTTTGTTTCTGGATGAAATAGGAGAGGTAAGCACTGCCATGCAGGTGAAGCTGCTCAGGGTGCTGCAGGAGAGAACATTCACACCCCTGGGCTCAAATACTCCTGTGCCTGTTAACGCCAGAGTGATCTGCGCCAGCAACAGAAATCTTTCTGAAATGGTGGAGTCAGGAGAATTCCGAAGCGATCTTTACTACAGAGTCAATGTGGTGCAGCTTGTGATTCCTCCACTGAGGGACAGACCCATGGATATTCCCGATCTGCTGGAAAACCTTCTGGAAAAGCACTGCACGGCCCAGGGAAAGGATTACTGCGGATTCGACATGGAGATCCTTCCCATCCTCATGAATTACCAGTGGCCGGGGAACATCCGTGAACTGGAGAATCTGGTGGAGCGGGCAATTCTGTTGTCCCCCGGGGATAGAATAGGCATTTCCGTACTTCCCGAAAGCCTTGGCAACAGAGGCAGTACAGGGTCTTCTTCAGCTGGCACCATGCGTTCCGCAAGGGAAGAGGCTGAAAGACAGATGATACTGACGGCCCTTGCCGGGAATAGTAACAACCGCACAGCCGCCGCTGCTGAACTCGGCGTACACAAGACAACTCTTTACAGAAGGATGAAGTATCTCGGGATTCCTCTGCCTGAAAATGATGGGCGTAGCGCTAACGCAACATAATCCTTCGATAGCGTAGCAAAGTAGCTACAGTAGCTCTTCCGGCCGTATTTCTCAAAGCGTTGTCAATGAACTATTTAATGCAACTGTGATCCTATGGCACCATTCTTGCATACAAAGGTGGTGGAGGTGAACAATGCGAACAGCGGTTACAGTTTGGAACGGCAGGATAGCCCCGGTTTTCGATGTGGCAGGCACACTGATGCTTCTGGACATGGAAGAGGGGAAAGAAACCGGCAGGAAGGAACTGAATATTCCTTCAGGTGCGGGAATGATGCAGCGCGTATCTTTTCTCACCATGAACGGGGTGGATGTTCTTATCTGCGGAGCCGTTTCAAGGCAGGTTCACCGTATGCTGGCATTCGCCGGAATAGAGGTTCATTCCTTTGTTTCAGGAGATGTCATGGAAGTACTAAAAGCGTTCTTCGACGATTCTCTGGAAAACGATTCCTTCAGAATGCCGGGATGCGGCAGAGGAAGGTGCAGAGGAGAGGGAAGAGGCGCAGGACAGAACAGACGGGGAAGGAACAGAGATTCCTGCCCTGCAGGGAAAAGAGGTGTAACATGCCAGGTGGAGACGGAACAGGACCCTTCGGAACAGGACCCGCACGGGGAGTCTGTATAGGAGCCGGTTTCAGACGCGGTCGCGGTATGGGCCGTGGTGCCGGAATGGGTTTTGGAAGGGGATTTGCAGGAATCTATCCCGCCGATGCCCAGAGCCAGCAGCAGATACTTAAGAACCGTGCTGCTCTTCTGGAACAGGAGCTGGCAGCCCTTAAGAGTCAGCTTGCCGGGGAAGACGGCGAGTAGATACGGTCAATCCACAGTGCAGCCGGCGCCCTCTCGGGTGCCGGCTGGAATAAAAGGAGAATAATGAAAATAGCAGTTGCATCAACTGGAAAAGAAATGAATTCCCCCCTGGACAGCAGGTTCGGCAGGGCTGCGGCGTTCGTGGTATATGATACGGAAACGGAAGAAATTCAGGTGGTTGACAACAAAATGAATCTGAACGCCGCACAGGGTGCAGGCATTCAGACAGCTCAGAACGTGGCCGCCACCGGCGCTTCGGCTGTAATCGGAGCGAACTTCGGCCCTAAGGCAGTTCAGGTTCTTCAGGCAGCCGGCATCAAAATGTACATGTGCTCAGCTGGAACAGTGGGAGATGCCCTCAAAGAATTTGCCGAAGGCAAGCTAGAAGAGGCCAAAGGGGCAAATGTGAGGAGTCACTGGTAATGAAGATAGCAGTGGCATCAGGCAAGGGGGGAACCGGGAAGACCACCGTTGCAGTTGCATTGTCGGTTTCATCAGGAGGTGCCGTGCAGTACGTAGACTGTGACGTGGAGGAACCCAACGGCTGGATATTCCTGAAGCCCGAGCTTAAGGGAAGTGAAACCGTTTTTGTTCAGGTTCCCGTTATAGATGAAGATAAGTGCACCTCATGCGGCAAGTGTGCCGGATTCTGCAGATTCAACGCCCTGGTTTCCCTTGGTACGCCCCCCCTGGTGTTTCCGGAACTGTGCCACAGCTGCGGCGGGTGTAAAATTGTCTGTCCCTCTGAGGCCATATCCTGGAGTGGACTTCCCGTAGGGGAGCTATCCTTTGGAACGGTGCATGGATCTTCACTCAGCGCCATTCAGGGGAAGCTGAATGTTGGAAGCGTTCTGGCACCTCCGGTTATCAAGGCGGCTAAAAAAGCAGCTGCTGATTCACCTCTTACAATTATCGACTGTCCTCCCGGAACTTCATGTCCGGTCATTGAGGCAATGTCCGGCGCCGACTACGTGCTTCTTGTTACGGAGCCCACACCCTTCGGGCTGCACGATCTCAAACTGGCTGTTGAAACGGTTACGGAGCTTGGACTTCCATTCTCCGTTGTTGTGAACAGGTCCGATGAGGGGGATGATGGCGTGGAGGAGTACTGCATGGAACTTGGCATACACGTGATACTACGCATTCCCCACAGCAGGCGGGTTGCTGAGATATGTTCCAGGGGAGGAACCCTTTTCGAAGGCATGCCGGAGATGATAGACCGTTTCCGGAAGCTTCCTTCAGAGATACAGGGGAGGCTTTCATGAAGGAAATAGTTGTCATAAGCGGCAAGGGCGGTACTGGAAAAACAAGCATCACAGGCTGCTTTGCCGCACTTTCACACAATGCAATGCTTGCTGACTGCGATGTTGACGCAGCTGATCTTCACATGCTCCTGGCCCCTGAGGTTATCAGAACAGTCGATTTTGTCAGCGGTAATCTGGCTGAGATCAGAAAAGAGGACTGCACCGGTTGCGGCACCTGCGCCCGTGAATGCAGATTCGATGCAATTTCCATAGATGAATCCGGTTCGTTTACAGTGGATCCCTACGGCTGTGAGGGCTGTGGAGTGTGCGTGGAGGTATGCCCTGTGAAGGCGGTGGATTTTCCGCCTAATCACTGCGGAGAGTGGTATTTCTCACACACAAGATTCGGACCCATGGTTCATGCCAGGCTTGGAATAGCACAGGAAAATTCCGGCAAACTGGTGAGTACCGTTCGCAGGGAAGCGAAAACCCGTGCTGAAGAACTGCACAAGGACCTTGTAATAGTCGACGGTCCACCGGGAATAGGCTGCCCGGTCATTGCTTCCATAACAGGTGCATCCATTGTTGTTACCGTTACCGAACCCACCCTTTCAGGCAAACATGATATGATAAGGGTGATCGATCTTGCGGCTCATTTTTCCATTCCCGCCCTTGTAATAGTGAACAAGTGGGATATCAACCCGGAAATGACTGCAGAGATAGAGGAAGAAGCCCGTTCCAGGGGTGTTGCCCCTGTGGGAAGAATTCCTTATGACAGGGCTTTCACGGAAGCTCAGATAAAGGGCAGAACACTGGTGGAGGAGAGCACAGGAATGCCTGTTAAGAACATCACAACCATCTGGGAGAGAGTATGTCAGGAACTGGAGTAGACAAAGGCTGTTCAGGTAACTGCGGTTCCTGTTCGGACAGCGGCTGCGAGGCCTCGGCTCAGAAGCCGGGAGAGAGCATGGAAGACTACCTGAAAAGACAGAAACTCATTCTGAGAATGAAGTCCATAAAGCACAAGATTGTGGTGCTTTCAGGTAAAGGCGGAGTGGGGAAGAGCACCATCGCCGTTAATCTGGCCATTTCCCTGTCCCTTGCCGGGAAGAAGGTGGGGCTTCTCGATGTGGACATACACGGACCCTCGGTGCCCACAATGCTTAACCTGGTTAATACAGGTGTGAAGACAGACGGAGAAAACCTTCTTCCAGTGGAACTCGGCGGCTTGAAGGTAATGTCCGTGGGTTTCCTTCTTGAGAACCGTGACAGTGCAGTTATCTGGCGCGGTCCCATGAAAATGGGTGTGATCGAACAGCTGCTCAGGGATGTGAACTGGGGCGAACTCGATTATCTGATAATCGATTCACCGCCGGGAACAGGGGACGAACCCCTTTCTGTGGTTCAGCTGGTGGGAGACATGGACGGAGCCATCATGGTAACCACTCCCCAGGACGTGGCGGCGGCTGATGTTCGTAAATCCATGGATTTCTGCAGACAGCTGAACCTGAGGGTTCTTGGGATCGTTGAGAACATGAGCGGGTTCATCTGCCCCCACTGCGGTACGGAAACAGAGATATTCAAGGGAGATAACGGCAGGGCGATGGCTGAAAAAGCCGGTATTCCTTTCCTGGGAAAGATACCCATTGATCCCGCGGTGGGCCTTGCCAGCGATTCGGGAAAACCGTTCGTCTACAACTACGGAAAAACGGAAACGGCAAAGAGGTTCGAGAAACTGGCTGAACCTCTGCTGGAACTACTGGAGGAAAAATGAGAATAGGAATTCCAATGGCAGAGGGAGCTCTCTGCATGCATTTCGGGCACTGCAGCACATTCGCTCTTGTGGATGTTGAGAACAATGAGATCACTTCAGTGGGTGAAGTGGTACCGCCTCCCCATCAGCCGGGTCTTTTACCGCCGTGGCTTGCCCAGCAGGGGGTGACCCTTGTCATTGCAGGTGGAATGGGTTCCAGGGCACAGGATATCTTTACTCATAACGGCATAAGGGTGATCACCGGAGCTTCAGGCACCAGTGCTGAAGAAATAGTAAAAGCCTATCTTGAAGGTTCGCTTCAGACAGGCTCAAATACCTGCGATCACTGATAAAAAGGAAGGGGCGACTCTATTGAGCCGCCCCTCTTGCGTTTGGCCCCATTTTCACCAGTCAGAGAATTCGTGGATTGAGCGAT
>CAZRCS010000119.1:0-5534 GCA_964598645.1 uncultured bacterium
CGGACTGCATCCAGGGTTACGGACAGATCCCTTCCGGTTACTACTTTTTCCCGATTCCTCCAGATTCTGATCCATCACTTGACTGGCGGGTCGAGTCCACATCCCGAACCGACTGGGGTGAAGACATTTCCCTCTCTTCATCACCTGTGGCCACAGGTTCGGGTTTCGATGCCAGAGAGGAGCGTTCCGCTGCTCCTATGCCCCTGGCGCATCCTGCTGTTTCCATGGAGACGATCCATCTGCTGGGGTCCAGAGTCGCTCTGGTCAAGGTATCTCCCTTCTGTTACGGCTCCCCATCCACTTACGCATCACGTATTACCTTTTCTCTATCATACAGAGACACCCCCGGCGGCAGACCGGTTGATGGAACCCTCTTCGAAGAGCTGTGCCATGATGCCTCCCTCTGGTGGCCATACAGGGAGAGATCGCCGGAGAGCGTTTTCTGGGGGAAACCATGGGCAAGGATTCTGGTTGATGTTAACGGTTTTTATTCCGTCACCTGCCAGGAGCTTGAGGATGCAGGCTGTGCAGTATCCGGTTCACCTTCGGCTTCCCTGGCCATGTATTCGGGACCGGGTGAGATGTTCGATCCGGAAGATAACACCGCGGAGCACCATCTTTACCCTGTGGCAATATCCGTTCAAGACGGTGGAGACGGCTTTTTCGACCTGTCCGATTCCCTTGTTTTTTACGGGCGGGACATCTGGCACTGGAATTTCTCCACGGATACTCTCTACAGAACTCCACACAGATACGATGACTCCAACACTTACTGGCTTACCTGGGGCGGAGATAACGGAGAGAGGATCGAAACCGTGGATACCCAGCCTTCAGGAGGCACTCCCGTTTACAGCGGGATTACTCCCTTCGGCTTCGAGGAAGAGGTTCTCTCTGACTCCGAGGACTACAGAACCGGATGGCTCTGGGGTTTTATCTTCAATACCACCCCCAGCTACTTCTATCTTGGCTCTCCCTTTCAGTCAGACTTCGCAACGCTCAATCTTTGCATACTGAAGTCAGGTATTCAGCCCTGGCAGCATAATCTCGTGGCTGAACTCGATGGGGAAACAGTACTGGATACTCTTACGGTCAGCACAATGAGATATGAAAGCTACTCAATTGAAAACGTTGCCGTTTCCTCCGGCGGAAACATGCTGAAGCTCTGGAGCGACTGGCACGGTTCAACCTATCTCGACTATGCAGAACTGCTTGTACCTGCTTCTCTTTCCGTGTCTGCCGGAAATCTGGTTTATATGCCCGGGATCCCCCAGGGGCCCCTCAGCCTGGAGGTCGGCACTGTAGCAGCCGACACCAGGATCTTCGACCTGTCTGATCCCTTTGCACCCGTGGAGCTTACGAACTGGAGCCTTGCGGACAGCATAGCCCGTATCACATACGATCCGTCCCTGGATTATTCGGTGCTCTTTACCGTTGACCCGGGTAGCTTCATGGATGCTAAATCCATTCATCCGGCTCAGCCGGGAAGGCTTTTAGGCACATCTCCCCGGGCAGATGTTCTGGTAACCGTTCCGGAGGAGTTTCTGGAGGCTGCACAGATGCTCCAGCCTATTTACGCCGCCAGGGACAGAACCGTTACCATTGCAACCTACAGGGAGATCTACGACGAATTCGGCCAGGGCGTTTCGGACCCCGGTGCTGTGAGGTCCTTTGTGAGGTGGGCGCTGGACACCTGGGATGATCCCCCTTCTGCCCTTCTGATCATAGGCGACGGATCAGACGATCCCCTTGGGTATTCCACGGGATTCAAGACCTTTGCACCCATATACTATGAACTTCCCAACGGGTCCTGCCTTGAATCATTTTTCACCACTGTTCATCAGGGTATGGAGTACCCCGAGATCCCCGTATCGAGAATACCTGCAGGCAGTTTGAACGAGCTTGTGATAGCCCTTCAGAAATCATGGCAGATGCAGTCCGAGACCCCTCCCGGCCCCTGGGGAAACTCAGTTATCCTTGCGGCCGACGATGAGTGGGGTAAGTGGCTCATTGAATCTGACGCCACCGAAACATGCGAATTCCTGGCAGACACCGTTCTGCCCAGATCACTTGATGTGCTGAAGCACTATCTCATCGAATACCCCTGGCCTCCAGGTACCACCGGAGAGGGAATTCATCCGGAGAAACCTGAAGCTGCGCAGGATCTCATCGCCCTTCTCAATGCAGGGGTTTCGTCCTTCTCTTACTTTGGTCACGGTTCCTACGATCAGATGGCCCAGGAGAAGCTCATGTCTTCCAGAATGGTTACACAGCTGACGAACTCTCCCAGGTATTTCCTTTACAATTCCTTTTCCTGCAACAACGGGGAGTTCTGTCTTTCAGCTGGAGACTGTCTTGCAGAGGTACTTCTGTTCCATCCCCAGGGCGGGGCAGCGGTTACCATGGCCTGTACAGGCAGCAGTCTTCCATCTCAGAACAGGGAGCTGTCTTCTTTGTTCCTGGAAAACACGTACGGAGACAGCCGTCTGCCAGTGTCGGATGCATTCTGGCTCGCTGTGTTGGCTCTTCAGTCCACAAACAACCTAAGGTACTGTGTTCTCGGTGACGGGGAAATACTTGCACCAAAAGGAGATGACGAGCTTTGTGAAACCACTGCTCCCGATTCCCTGTTCAGAGGTCAGATGAACACGGTTGTCGTTCAGTTCCCCCAGGAGACATCATTTCTCTTCCGGTGCAGGGAGAGTGCAGACACCGTTACCTACGTAAGCCCTCTTTCTCAGAACTTCTCCATCGATTTTCTCAGGTATGGCTCCCCCGTTTACAGCGGAGTTAACGCCACGGATCCCCAGGGGCATGCCGATATAGGATTTTTCGTTCCGCTGCAGGCTGATACGGGCTCCATGGGCCGGGCAGATGCAACAGGAGCACTGGAAGGTATACTGGCTGCAGGCTACTCCTGGCCTGTTCCAGTTGTGGATGACGGCAGCTACGTTGATGATACCGAAGGCCCGCTGATCGAACTCGTTTTCAAGGATGCAGAGCAGGGAGAGATCCCTTCTGTTTATCAGAATGCCATTCTGTCAGCTGAACTCTCAGATCCATCGGGGATCTGCGTTCTGGGCAACGATGCAGGTTCCATCATAATCTGTTCGATCGACGGGGAATATGAAAACGTAACTGATCTTTTCTTGTTCCATACAGGAAGTTCCACTTCCGGTTCCTTCGAGTATTCCATTCCCGATCTTTTGCCCGGCAGACATCAGGTGAGGGTGGTGGCCAGGGACGGCATGAAGAACACCGGAGAAGGGATTCTGTCATTTGACGTCCTGGAAGGTGAACCGCCGCTTCTGGAGGAAACCGGTGTATTCCCGAATCCTTCCAGGGGTACCAGGGCGTTCTTCTTCACAACAGGTTCAACTGGAAGTGTGGAGGCAAGCATATACACCATTGCTGGAAGACCTGTCTGGACAGGGAGTAAAACCGTTTCACCGGGGGCCGATCAGATAATATGGAACGGCCTGGACAGCGACGGCGATCCCCTTGCCGCCGGAACCTATATCTACATGCTTGAATTCAGCGACAACTCAAGTTCCGCCTCCGTCACCGACCTTCTGGTGGTGAGTCCTTGATCCAGCATGCAATTGAGCTTATAGAAAAAAGTCAAAGACCTGTTGTCTTCACCGGTGCCGGAATGTCCAGCGAGAGCGGTATGAGAACCTTTCGTGGAGAAGACGGGCTCTGGAAGGAATTCAGCCCTGAGAAGCTCTCCTCCATCGAAGGACTCATGGAGGATCCGAAAACCGTATGGGAATGGTACAGGATGCGGTTCATGAGAACGGAGGGGGTGAAACCCCACAGGGGATATTTCGCTCTGACTGCTCTCCAGAACAGGAAGGGATCCCTGCCGGTGATAACCCAGAACGTGGATGGACTTCACCGGGAAGCAGGGCAGACCGACGTTCTTGAGATACACGGTTCCATGCGCAGCGCATCCTGTGTTAAGAAGTGCGGCTGCACGGTGGAACTGAACCGCAGCCTGGTGCAGTCCCTTCCGCCTCTGTGCCCGAATTGCGGAGCCATTCTGAAACCCGACATCGTTCTTTTCGGAGAACCGCTGCCCCAGGAATTGATTTCCCGGGCGTACAGCCTTGCGGAGGAATGCGATGTTATGCTTGTCATTGGAACTTCCGTGCAGGTCTGGCCTGCAGCGGGAATTCCCTTCGCCGCCCTTGAAAACGGAGCACATATCATTGAGATCAACCCTTCACGCACGGAACTGCCAAGGAATCAAAGGGTTATCAGCATAAGGAGGAAAGCCGGGGACATTCTTCCCCTGCTCACCGGAACATTACAGGAGAGTTCATGAACCCTATTTCATTGGCAATCATTCTTTTTGCATCATGGAGCGGAACTTTCAATTTCAGCGCTCCGGAGTTTTCCAGGATGGGGATGCCCACAATTGAGGGAACGGTGAACCTGCATGAACCCGGCCTTCCACTGTATCCGGTCAAGACGATATTCGTGCCGGTACCCGGCAACGCTGAACTGGAACTGATAAGCCTTACTTCTTCCGCCGATGCCATTGGCGCCATGGGAACAATTCCAAGGGCAGGTATTCTCCAGGGTGAGGGACTGGATGTCGTTGAGGTACCGGTTGCTCCTGTTGATAGAGTACCTTCTCCTGTTGAACTCCGAGGTGTTTTCCCCCTGGCGGGAACGCAGGTCGCGGTACTGGATATCTATCCCTTTTCAGAGAAAGGCTTTTTCCCCTCCATTGAGGTATCCCTTAACTGGCATGGGGGAGGTGAAGGGGAGCGGATACCCGAGAATCACCCTCTTTCGGGTATTGCTCAGGGAGACAGATACTGGCCTTCGTCTGTTCACAGAGCCGAAAGCCCCTTCTGGGGAAAGCCATGGGCAAGGATCTCCATCGAAGACACCGGAGGCTACAGGATCACATGCGATGAGCTGGAAGCCTCAGGCTGCCCTGTAAGCGGTTCTCCCGTTTCTACCATAGCACTCTTTTCCGGTCCCGGTACTCAGTTCGATGACGATCCTGAAACCGAACACCAGCTTGCTCCTGTGGCTGTTATTGTGGAAGATGATAATTCCGATGGTTTTTTCAACAGCGGTGATCAGATTCTTTTCCTTGCAGGGGGCCTTAACAGATACGAATATGAGGATGGAGCATATGACTGGCTCTGGCACAGATATGCAACACACAGGATCTATTGGCTCACCTGGGGCGGAGAGAACGGTTCCAGAATGACCCAGATCCAGGGAGCTCCCGATTCCTCTCCAGAATGGGGCAGCAGCGCCGATTACATGGTTCACCTGGAAGACGGCGGTTACTGGACTCCAAGATGGGAGAACAGAACCGGATGGTTCTGGAAAAAGACAGGTTCAGGAGACCAGGGGTCAGTCCCGCTGAACCTGGGTTATGCAGCAGGTTCAGGGACTGTTCAACTGACCTTTGCCGTCACCGAGTCTTCGCCTTTCACCGTTACACTCCAGGGATACGGCAGCTACGAGGGCAGTGGTTCCGGAATTCACCGGGCTCAGTTTGACAATGTTGC
>CAZRCS010000120.1:0-5494 GCA_964598645.1 uncultured bacterium
TTGCGTTGTCCATGGCTTCCTTGCCAAGGCCCATGTTCAGCACTACCTTGCTGACACCGGGAATCTGCATTGGATTCGCGTAGTTGAACTTCTCCTGCAGTTTTCCCATGATCTCCTCGCGGTAGATCTTCTGAAGTCTGGGCATTTTGTCTTTATTCATATTTCAGCCCCCTAACCCGTTGCTATGGTTTCGCCGCATGCCTTGCAGACACGCATGAGACGACCTTCAGCATCACGACTGCGGCTAATGCCCGTGGCTTTGCCGCATCCGGGGCAGATCAGCCTGAGATTGGAAACATGGATCGGAGCTTCCCTCTCAATGATTCCACCCTGCTGATTTCTCTGGGAAGGGCGGGTGTGTCTCTTTATCATGTTGAGACCTTCCACGATCGCCCTTTCGCTACCTGGAAACACCTTGAGTATTCTCCCGGTTTTCCCTCGTTCGTTACCGGACAGGACCTTAACCTTGTCACCCTTTTTCACGTGCATCTATATCACCTCCGGCGCCAGAGACACGATTTTCATGTACTTCTGGCGGAGTTCGCGGCCCACAGGACCGAAGATACGCGTGGCAACGGGTTGTCCCTGCTCATCCAGTATTACCGCGGCATTGTCGTCGAAACGGACGCTTGAGCCGTCGGGTCTGTTGAGCTCCTTTTTGGTACGGACCACTACGGCCCTGCGCACATCGCTCTTTTTCACTGTGCCCCCGGGAATGGCTTCCTTCACCGTTACAACGATGATGTCGCCTATCCTGGCATAGCGGCGTCTTGTGCCACCGAGCACCTTGATACAGAGGACCTCGCGGGCGCCGGAGTTGTCGGCTACCTTAAGTCTTGATTCCACTTGGATCATCCCGAGTTCCTCCCTAGCGAGCCTTCTCCACGATATCGAGCAGGCGCCAGCGTTTGAGTCTGGAGAATGGTCTGGTTTCCGATATGGTCACCAGGTCTCCAATCCCGCACTGATTCTGCTCGTCGTGGGCATAGTACTTCTTGGTTGTGCTGTATCTTTTACGATACGTGGGATGGGCTCTCAGTGTTCTGACTTCAACGACGATGGTTTTATCCATCTTGTCGGAGACAACGACACCTTGGAGAACCCTCCTGCTTCCTATACTGGTTTCTGCCACGGTCAGCTCCCTTCCCCGTCGGTTGTGAGGCCGAGTTCCCGTTCACGGATAGCCGTGAGGGTTCTGGCGAGAGATCTCTTTGACTCGCGGATTTTGAGGGGATTGTCCAGCTGCTGGGCAGCCTTCCTGAATCTGAGATTGAAGATATCAGCTCTCAGTTCCCTGATCTGCTCCTGAAGCTCGTCCATGCTCATGGATCGGAGTTCGTGTGCTTTCATGACTGCATCGCCTCCCTGTCCCTTGCAAGGAATCTTACCTTGATAGGCAGCTTGTGTCCTGCGAGACGGAGAGCTTCCCTGGCTGTATCCATTGGAATACCCTCGATCTCGAACATTACCCTTCCGGGTTTCACCGGAGCAACCCAGAAATCCACTGCACCCTTACCCTTACCCATTCTGGTCTCTGCAGGTGTAGAGGTGACAGGCTTGTCGGGGAAGATCCTTATCCAGACCTTTCCTCCTCTTTTCGCATGTCTAGTCATGGCAACACGGGCGGCTTCTATCTGGGCGCTGGTGATCCAGCCAGCCTCAAGGGCCTGCAAACCGTAGTCTCCGAAGGAAACGGTATCTCCACCCTTGGCTTTTCCCCGCATTCTGCCTCTGTGCTGCTTGCGGAATTTCGTTCTTTTAGGCATTAACATTTTTTATCACCTGCAATCTCAGGATCCGGGCACAGGTGCTTCGTGCACCTCACCGTTGTAGATCCATACCTTCACGCCAATGACTCCGTAGGTTGTACGGGCAACGCCCCTGGCGAAATCGATGTCGGCCCTGAGGGTGTGAAGCGGAACTCTTCCCTCGTGGTAGGAGTTGACCCTGGACATCTCAGCACCGCCCAGGCGGCCGGAGCACGTTATCTTTATGCCCTCTGCGCCTGCGCGCATGGTGTCGGATATGGTTCTTTTCATTGCCCTGCGAACACTGACCCTGTTCTCAAGCTGCCGGGCCACGTTGTCCGCAACAAGCATGGCGTCGCATTCAGGTTTCTCAACCTGATTCACCTTGATTTTCACGGTCTTTTTCGTTAGATGCTTCAGCTCGCTTGTGAGGCTGTCGATGGTGCTCCCCCTGCTCCCGATCACAAGACCGGGTCTGGCGGTGCTGATGACGACATTCACCTCCTGCGGCTTCCGCTCGATTATTATCCTGGAGAGCTGAGCCCTCTCAAGACGGCGGTAAACATATCTTCTGATCTGCTCATCCTCTTCGATGAAACGGGCGAAGTCCCTGCCCCTTGCAAACCAGTTTGAATCCCAGGTACGGCTTATTCCGAGCCTGAGACCGATCGGATTGGTTTTCTGACCCAAACGATTACTCCTCTCCAGGTTCGGCGCCGTCGGCAACCTGTACCACTATGTGGCTTGTCCGATGACGGATCTTGGTGGCACGGCCGCGTGCTCTTGGTCTCCAGCGCATCACGGTGGGCCCTTCATCTACGGTTATTTTCTGAATCCTGAGTTCGTCGATGTCCAGCTGTTTTCCCTGGGCCTTGACAACTGCGTTGGCAACGGCCGAATCAAGGGTACGGCCGATGATCTTCGACGCGTTCTTCGGAACGGTCAGCAGTATCGACAGTGCCTGGTTCACAGACTTGCCTCTTACAAGATCAGCAACCGCACGTGCTTTCCTCGGGGGAACCTTAACGAACCTTGCCTTAGCTATGGCTTCCATCATTCCCCCCTCTAACCCTTCTCGCGGTGGCCGCGGAAGGTTCTTGTGGGCGCGAATTCTCCGAGCTTGTGCCCAACCATGTTCTCAACCACAAACACCGGTACGAATTTCCTGCCGTTGTGAACGGCGAAGGTATGCCCCACGAACTCGGGAGGGATGGTGGACCTTCTGGCCCAGGTCTTGATGACCTTCTTCTCTCCTGCCTCTGTGGCAACTTCAACCTTCTTCTGGAGGTTCGTGTCGATGAATGGGCCTTTCTTCAGCGAACGGGCCATATCTACTTCCTCCTCTTACCGGTTGGTCTGCGTCTGCTTATAAGTTTATCAGACTTGTTCTTTGATTTCCTGGTGCGAAGACCCTTGGCCAGCTGACCCCAGGGAGAGCAGGGGTGACGTCCACCGCTGGTCTTGCCCTCTCCTCCACCCATTGGGTGATCGATTGGGTTCATTGCAACACCTCGGACATGGGGCCTGCGTCCCCGCCAGCGGCTGGCGCCGGCTTTGCCGGGAACTATGAGGTTATGCTCCACATTGCCAACCGTTCCAACTGTGGCAGCGCAGTTTACCGGTACCCTGCGCATTTCCCTGGAAGGAAGCTTAAGTGTGGCATACTTGCCCTCACGGGCCATCAGCTGAACTGCAGTTCCGGCGCTTCTTGCCATCTGGCCGCCTTTACCGGGCTTCAGTTCCACATTGTGGATCATTGTTCCAAGGGGAATCTTACCCAGGGGAAGGTGGTTACCCACCTCTGGAGGAGCCTCGGGACTTGCAAGAATGTTTGCTCCCACCTCGAGCCCCACAGGGCAGAGAATGTAGCGCTTCTCGCCGTCGGCATAAACCACCAGGGCGATCCTTGCTGATCTGTTGGGATCGTACTCTATGGTGGCAACTCTTCCGGGAACGCCGATCTTGTTCCTCTTGAAATCTATCACACGGTACATCCGCTTGTGACCACCGCCCCGGTGCCTTGCGGTCACCCGGCCGTAGCTGTTCCTGCCTGCGGTCTTCTTAAGCGGGGTCATCAGGGACTTTTCTCCGTGATCCCTTGTGATTTCGTTGAAATCAGGGGAGACCTTGAACCTGGTACCGGGTGTCATGGGCTTCCATCTTTTAGTTCCCATGTATTACACCCCCTCAAAGAAGTCGACAGAATCGCCCTCTTTCAGGGTTACTATCGCCTTTTTCCAGGCTGATCTGCGACCTATGTTACGGCCCAGTCTCTTGACTTTGCCATCCATTTTTATCGTTCTTACTTCCAGCACTGTCACATCGAAGATCTCTTCCACGGCCTTTGCGATCTGAGGTTTGGTTGCATTCGGGATAACACGGAATGTGTATCGGTTGAACAACTCCCTGCCGATGGTGGATTTTTCTGTGACAATGGGTTCTATGATTATCTGACGCGGGTCCATTACATCACCCTCGCCTTCAGCTGATCCAGTGCGTTCTCGGCAATTACCACTACCTCTGAATTCACCAGAGTGGTTACCGGCACGGTCCTTGCAGAAACCGCAAACACTCCCGGAATGTTTCCGGCGGCTCTGGCGACAAGGTTGTCACCATTGGTGAGGATGACCGTTTTTCTTCCGGCCAGTCCATTACCGCCGAGCATATTCGTTACTTCTTTGGTCTTTCCCTGCACCTCAAGGTCTCTGATAACCCTGAGATTTCCCTCTGAAAGCCTTTCAGAAAGAATCCCGGCGATGGCCTTCCGGCGCACCTTCCGGTTGATCTTCTTGTTGAAAGTTCTGGGCCTGGGACCGTGTGCCACACCACCGCTGCGCCAGATAGGGCTCTTGAAGGAGCCTGCACGGGCATGACCTGTGTGCTTCTGTCTCCAGGGCTTTCTTCCGCTGCCCCTGACCTCTGCTCTGGTGAGAACGCAGGCATTTCCCTGCCGCCTGTTGGCCTGCTCGGCACGAACCACTTCCCACAGCACATGTGTGGAAACGCCCATGGCGAACATCTCATCAGGAAGCTTGACAGCGCCTACCTCTTCACCGGCCATGGTGTAAACTCTGGCTTCTGCCATCAGCTTTCACCTCCTCTGGAAACGTGCTTCCTCACCATGAGGTAGCCGTTCCTGGCACCTGGTACAGCTCCCTTGACAACAAGAAGGTTACGCTCGGTGTCGATCTTGACTATCTCAAGGTTCTTAACCGTGCGTTTCTTGTTGCCGGTCTGTCCGGGCATCTTTTTGTTTTTCCAGACTCTTCCCGGTGTGGCGCACTGGCCGATTGAACCGGGAACACGCTTGGACTTGCAGCCGTGTGTTTCATCGCCGCCTGAGAAACCGTGACGCTTCACTACGCCCTGAAATCCCTTACCCTTGGTGATTCCGCTGATGTCAACCTTCTCACCGGGAACGAACATCTCTACGGTGAATGAATCCCCCGCCTTAACTTCTTCCTTTGGAGCAGGAAACTCCACCAGCCTGGAAACAGGAGGAGCGCCGGCTTTGTCGAGATGCCCCTTGAGGGGTTTCGACAGTCTGCTCTCCTTCTTTGGCCAGTATCCCACCTGAACCGCGGAGTAACCATCGGTTTCAGGTGTCTTTACCTGCACCACCGGATTCGGGGCAGCTTCAAGCACCGTAACAGGTATGGCTCTGCCGTCTTCGGCGAAGACACGGGTCATACCTATCTTACGAGCCATGATTCCGCTCATAACCACTTCCCATCGCTGAAGTCCCC
>CAZRCS010000121.1:0-5479 GCA_964598645.1 uncultured bacterium
ACGCCTGAAAGCTCCGTCCGGAAACGGACTGTTTCCGGACGGATGCTGCATAATCCTATTGATACCATTTAAGCGTTTTTTCTGCGGATACCCACCAGGGCGACAAGGCCCGAACCAAGCAGCCACACTGCACCTGGGATTGGTACCGGCGCCGCTGTCAATGAAACGGTGGAGCTACTGCCCTGTTTTGATATTGCCAGATCTACTTCATCAATAATTGTGTCATTGATCATGACCTGTTGTGGGATGTCGCTCCAGATAAACCGTGCGATGTCGGTGTAATCACCGCTAACCATTGCCGTAAAATAGATCGTAGCCATCAAATTTTCGTCGGAGGCGATTGGGTAGAACTCATCTGGATGGTCAAGGGCTTCGGCACCGTTGATATCCTGCAGAATATACTGATCCGCGAGTAACTCGTCCGGCAATTCCTCACCGTTCCAGAGGGTGTATGTGTCAAAAGGCCCACTACTGCGTTCATAGTCCTGGTAAACAATACCCGCATAATCGACTAGGCTGTCGTCCCACTGAACCGCAAGAGAAAAGAATTCCAAATTGTCGGCGGGTTCGCCCTGGAAGTAGAGATCCATGGTGTAATACTCACCGGACGCTAAGGTTCCGTCCGTATTCTGCAGTTCAAGATACCATGCCTGCACCTGGGTGGGTCCCATGAGGAAAACAAAAGCCATAATGATTAGTAATTTCGATCGTATTGAACTCATGATTTATGTCTCCTTTTAAAATGTGTATCTCTTTTTTAATCATCAGTTATCAACAAGTACTTTCGTACTCTTCATCATCTTAGACATTTCAGAATGGAGTCTGAGTTACACTCCAATCAAAATCAATTTGTGGGACAAATCTTACCGTAGTTTTGCCTGAAGAGTGTGTAATCGTCGCTTCTAACTTGTCCATCCCCACTGAGATCGGCCCTGGGATTCCAGTTTGAATCTCCTTCCTGACTTCCGTAGGCCTGCCGAAACAATGTGTAGTCACTGGACCGGATTTGAAGGTCCCCATCAATATCCCCCACACATTCACAAAAAGAAGCATGCAGGTCATGATCTGCCGTCACGTTCGTGAAGGTGTAGCCGTAGTCTGCTCCTGTTTTTGTGCAGCTCGGCAGGAGCGAAACCAGATCCGGATTTTCCTCATCACCCACATTCTCAGTGACATCCAGGACAGAGTAGTTCGGATCGGGAAGAATGTCAAAGGTGTAGTTCGAACCGTCGGCAACCGAGACATGGCCGTTCTCTTGGGTATCCGGCCCGGGGTATATGTCACCTCCTGTTTCGTCGTGAGAGGTCACAATTTCATGCCCGCCGCAGACTGGACAGGGCAGGGTCCTGTTGTAGTCCGCGTCGAACGTGGCCTTGTCGTCGTCATCCACATCGCCGTCCGCGTCCAGGTCTGCTGCCGGGTCGTAGTTGGCGTCCGGGTAGGCACTGCCGGAAGTTCCGTAAGCAGCGTAAAAACGGTTATGGTCATCCTGATCCACATCATTGTCACCGTCGAAATCCCCCTGGCACGCATCCGTATCAAAATGATTGGGGATGCAGAGAGATGCCCCGGCGCCGGAAAAATCCACGTTGCCGTCCACCACGAAGAATGCCGAGGTGACGAAGTTGTCAAAGCCCGAACCCGTCTCACCGGCCAGCTCAATGTTGAGGGTCGTAAAGGCCGGGGTGTCGTCTAACCCGCCGCTATGCTCCACCACCAGCCAGCCGATGAGCACGTTACCGGTGACAGGCGTACTGCTCGCACCGAACATGAAGAGATCATGATCCTTGAAATATCCGTTTTGGACAAAATCCCACACAGCATCGTTGACATGGAATTCCAGAATATTGAGCTTTGCGGGATCATAGTTGACCTTGACGCTGAAATTCAAAAGGTCCGATGCCCCGGAAAGATTGATATGGATCCGGGTCTTCTCCTTGTCGCCGTTACTGTCATGAAAAAGCCGCTGTGCATAGGTCGGGTCCAGGGTGACGGACGGATCGGCTGACGCACCGCCCGCTGAAAAAAGAACCAGAAGGGAGGTTATTAAAAGTAATATTTTTGTTTTTCTCATGATTTTACTCCTTAATCCGTATGCCGCCGGCCGTTACTGGCAGGACACACAGTCCATAAGTCCCAGGCAAGCCATATCATCGCCGTCGACGCTGCCGTCACCGTTGATATCGCACCAGCCCTGGCTGCCTGCTATGCAGTTCGTATAAAAATAGTAGAAATCCGTTCCGTCCACGTCCGAGTCCTCATCCAGATCCCCGGGATAGGGGCAGACCGTGATGTAGTTCTCCTTGGTCATGCTGTCCGTGCCTGACTGGCCCCCTGTCATGGTTACAGTCAGTGTGACGGTGTAGACCCCCGAAGCATAGGTGTGGGCCGGGTCCTCGATGTAGCTGTGTGCGCCGTCTCCGAAATCCCAGTTCCAGGACAGGGTGCTGCCTTCGGCGCACAGGGACTGATCATGGAATTGAACGGGCCCGGCGCAGACCATGGTGTCCTCGGCATAGAATTTGGCCACCGGAAAGCCGTCATCACAGACATAGGTGCATCCGTCGTATCCACTGTCGTTGAAGTTGTAGGTGGTGTTGCAGGTGTTATAAGCGCCGAACCCATCCACGTCATCACCCATGTAGATATCGTAGTACTCGTTTCCGCAGGCGATGTTGTCTTCAACGTAGGCGACCGCATCCAGATCATTGGGCGAGCAGGAGATGCCGATGCCGTCTTCAACAACGAATTCCGGATCGATGGAGTTGACATTGTCCGTGCTGATATTGCCACGAACAGTATTCCCGGTCCCTTGGGCCAAGACCCCGGGACCGGCGTTGTTGCTACAGGTGTTGTACTCGATCGTGCTGTAACTGGACCCGCACTTGTGGTTTATCCCGCCCAGGCCGTTGTCATGGACGTAGTTGTGGCTGGCGTAGAGGTACCAGGAGCTCCCCCATGCCTTGGTCCCGTGCTTGTAGTTGCCGTAGATCTCGTTGTCGATGAATCTGTTGCTGTCGCTTTCTCCAATGGCGATCCCGCTTCCCTGGTTGTTGTTGTAAATGGTGCAGTTCTGGACCGTGCAGCCCTCGGAACTCTGAAGCCAGATGCCTTCAAATTTCTCATCTCTACCTGAGACGCCGTTGTCATGGATCACACAGTTATCAACGACACAGCCGGTCATAGGATTGGATGTGTTGCCAGCCAACTTGATACCCTGCCAGAAGTTTTTGATCTCCAGATTTCTAATGGTCACGGCTTGCGCTTGCCATCCGAGGTAGTCACTGTTGGCATAAATTCCATTGGCGCCTACAAGACTTTGGTCAGGCGAAACCCCGTCCAGGCAGTAACCTCTGCCGTCAATGGTGATCCCGCTTGCGTTGACGATGAATCCTGATGAGAATACGCCTTCGGGACGTTTAACATCCGCGGTGAAATGGCAGTTTTCATCGATTACTTCTCCAAACTCGAAATATTCCCTGCCAACACTTTCGCAGTAACCGTCGTCACAAACACACTGGGCAAGTGCGGTAAGCGGCGCATCGATCATGAGACATAGCGCTGTCACCGTCCACAGCACCAGAAGCAGGGGGCCCGGGAATTTTTTATTGAAAATATTTTTAATTGACATTTATATTCTCCTATGGCCAAACCAAAGAGATAGCAAGAACCTGTGGTTTGGCATGAAAAACCGGTGAAGGATAAAGACACTCAACGGAGATTTTTTATCCTTCACCAAGCCGCAATTTTTCGTGAAATCCCCAAAAAAACTAATGGCGTTTCCTCCTGATGCCTATCAATGACAGGAGCCCGCTACCCAGGAGCCACACTGCTCCGGGAATGGGAACCGAGGACGTGCCCGTGACGGCATAGCCGCTGAAATCCGTGACCGTGAAGCTGGCATAGGTGTTGTCATAGGCAAGGTCGGAGGCTAAGAATTCCGACCAGGTCGATTCGTCAAAGAGCCAGATGGCGAGATCTGACAGGTCGTATCCGGAGCCGATTTCAAGGGAGAGGTAGACAGGGTCGCCTTCGGCATACCCGCCCCAGGCCAGGAAGTCCCATGCGCTCAGGACCGTTTCACTCGGGCCGAGGATGCTTTCCAGCGCGCTCACTTCGCTCTCGCCCATGACGCTTGCGGTAAATTTGAGAGGAGAGTCGGAGGCCATGAAGCTGGCACCGGCAATCCGGCCCGTGGGGGCATCAACAAAGAGCAGCCGCTGTGTGGTTGCAAGATCGATGGTCTTGGCCCTGCCGGCCAGAGCCAATTCGGCATCGTTTACGGTAACGGTATGATTGTCGGAATCCCACACCCCGCCCAGAACCTGAGCATCATTGCCTAAGAGCGTGCCGTAGGACATGGGGGTGTAGGTGCCGGATGCCGCTCCCGCCCCGGCAACAAGCCGAAGAGTGCCGTTGTTGGTGATGTCGCCGGAGCCGCTACCCACAGTTAATGAACTACCGTACCCCAGGTCGGTCGTCAGGATAGAAGAGTCATTGATGGAAACGGCGCCAGCAGAGGCAGCCCCCCCGTCGCTGATGCTTACGGTTCCCGTGCCAGAGCAGCCTACACGGAGATCCTGGGTGTTGGTCCATGTGGAGCCCTCTCCGTCAACAATCACCGTCCCGCTGGAGCCGGACTTTTGACCGATCTGCCCAACAACATTCAACACCGAAGCGCCGTTGGTGATTTTTAGGGTTCCCGTGCCAGAGCGGCCTACATAGAAATAGCCATGGTCCATCGTCCATGTGGAGCCCTCTCCGTCAACAATCACCGTCCCGCTGGCGTAGCGACCGATATACCCAATGCCACTCGACATCGAAGCGCCGTTGGTGATTTTTAGGGTTCCCGTGCCATGGTTGCCTACCCTTACGTCACTTGTGCTTTCCCACGAGGTGCCCTCTCCCTGGAGTGTAAGCGTTCCTGCACTCCCGGTCTCACTGCCCAAATAAGTGGTCTTTACGAATTTGGTACTCCCGTCATCGAGGGTGACGCTTCCATCGGCAGTATTGCCGATCTTGAGCGTGATTTGATAGTCAGGTGAAGACACCCATAACAAAGGATTGGAAAAGTCAATACCGAGCGTATTTTCAATATTGACTGTCACGTCAATATCGCCGGTCACGATGATCCCCGCATGAACACATGGTGCCGAAAGCAGCGCGGCAAAAGCAATCAATAACATCGCTCGAAGGACATGCCTTGGACGCCACAGAGCGCTTAAGGTTAGAAGGTTTTTCATTTTTTCTCCTATGTTATCTATCTGTATTTACTGTGCTTTTAGAGTTAAGAATCTATTTGAACAGTCATAAGAAAACCGCTCGGAATTTTTCCGATTCAGATCCGACATCACCCCCTTTTCCTCGTGTGTTTTTAAGCCTTCAATGTGCTTTTCAATAGAGTTGTTATGAACAACTCTTCTCATTTTCTTCTTCGGATTCCGATTAAACCCAGGAGCCCGCTACCCAAGAGCCACAC
>CAZRCS010000122.1:0-5478 GCA_964598645.1 uncultured bacterium
TTCTCTCCCACGTTGGGCACACCATAAGGGTTAACCTTAAAAGGAACGATCACGCGATCCGATACGGCGGAGATGAGTTTCTTGTAGTTCTTCCGGATACAGACGGCAACAGTGCACTTGATCTTGCACAGAGGCTGCTTTTCGAGCTTGGCAACCGTGAATTCCCAGGCGGTCTGAAGATTAGTGCTTCCCTGGGGGTTGCACAGAGCAGACCCACAGATGATGACTTGAAAAAGGTACTGGCGATGGCAGATCAGGCACTCTACAGGGCGAAGGAAACCGGCAGGGGCAGATTCGTTCTGGCAGACAACCTGAGCATACGCAGAGAGGTAGAACCGGACTTCACTCACATGGTGGGAAGGAGGAAGGAACTGCAGCTTCTTCGCGATATGCTCGATTCCCTTTCCGGCGGTGAATCGGAGTTCTGCCTTATCACAGGCTTTCAGGGCATGGGCAAGACACGACTGGTGAAAGAACTGGCTAACTACTCAAATTTCAAAAAGATACCCCTTTTCAGAACGGAAATTCATCCTGTCAGGGAAGAACATGGCTTCCTGGCGGTAAACACAGCAAGAATGGCCCTCGATAGCCTGTCTGAAAAGGAGTTGTCCTCCCTGGCAAATGAAATTGGTCCGGTGGAGACCAGCACTGTGGAGCAACTGGGAGAATTCGGACTGAGAATAAAGAAGAGATCCCTGCCGCCGGACCCTCGGGAAGCATGGGTAAGAAGCAGAAAAGACATAGCAAGAATACTGCAGATGGTTTCCCGTCTCAAACCCTTCATAATAGTACTGGATAACCTTCAATACGCTTCAGAAAACTCAATCAGCTATGCGGCAGAAGTTCTATTGGAGATCCAAAATGCAGATATACTTACAATTGCAATAGGCAGAGATGCAGATTCAGCAGCTCCATTCAAGCCCCTTCTTCTGGAGACCAGCAGCCTTTCAATTCACCTTCAGCCGCTCACCAGGTCCGATGTGAGAACAATGCTGTTCTTCGCCCTTAAATCACCTGGTGTTCCTGTGGATGTTCTGGACTACATGATGAACCAGAGCGGAGGCAACACTCTCTTTCTAAGGAAACTCATTAAGTGGTGCATTGAAACCGGTTCTCTCAGTGTGGGAGAGGGCGACATATGCAGCTGGACAGAACCCGCAGAGGAAGAACTGCCGGGGGATATTCTCGCAGTAGTCGATGGCATGCTCAACGGGCAGACCGGTGAAGAAATGAAGGTACTCAAAAGGGCAGCCCTTGCGGGAGATTCCCTTGATCTGAAACTGCTCAGTCAGCTTACGGGCATGGGAGAATTTACCCTGGCTGAGATCCTTGATGGTTTCGTTGAAAAAAACCTCATAGACGATGATGGAAACTCATTCCGATTCACCTTCGGTGTAATGAGAAGCTACCTTGTTTCGAAAATTTCCAGATCCCTGAGGAACATTCTGCATGAAAAAACCGCAAAAGCCCTTGAGGAAGAACTCAGGGAACCGAACAACTGGATAATTACTCAGATCGCCGGACACTATTGTAACAGCAGGAATGAAAGCAAAGCACTTCAATACTCAGGTGAGGCCGCAAAACTGACCTTCTCACTGGGACTTCATTCCCAGTCGATACACTGGTACCGGGAATACCTGAAAAGGATCCCGGCAAACATAGATCCTGCGGAGTACTTCAGAGCAAACATCAACATAGGCGTTCTCTTCTCAATAACCGGAAAATCAGAAGAGGCCGAAAAACACATGATGAAAGCACTGGAACTTGCCGATACACCAGCAGACATCTGCGCAGTTCATTACAGGCTGGGAGACAATTTCAAACGCCGAAGCTCCTATCCCGAGGCCATAGAGCATTATCACAAGGCAGTTTCAATCGGAAGGTCATCCTCATCCAGGGACACCAACCTGATTAACAACATGATCGGCGCCCTCCTTGAGTCATCATTCATAAGCCGGCTTCAAAGCAGGCTCGAAGAAGCCGGAGAAAAGCTTCAGGAGGCCAAAAACCTGATGGAAGAATTTCCCAGTGGCTACGATCCGAAACTCGACGGTCTCTATTATGCCAGACTGGCAGACCTGGAGTCGGAAGCAGGCTCTGCCAGAACAGCTCTGGATTACTACAGGCACGGCCTTGAAATATCCATCAGGCAGAATGATCTGAACGGAGAAGCGCTGATACTGAACAACATGCATGGACTGTTCATGCTCAACGGCGATTATACGGCCATGCTTGAAACCCTGAAAAAGGTGGTCAAGCTTAACAACAGGCTGGATGATCAGCTGGGCCTTGCAATAGCCTACTACAATCTTGCGGAATCCTACTCCAGCCTGAACATGCTTGACCTTGCAAGAAGGTACTTCCAGCTATACATTGAGCTGAACAGTAAAATAGATAATCGTCTGGGAATGGGATATGGCCAACTGGGGCTGGGAAAACTTTTTTCCCTGGAGGAGAAATCCGACAAAGCTCTGCAGTACCTGCTTAATGCTTCTGACATATTCGAAGACCTGAATTGCATGGAAATGATGTGTGAAGCTCAACTTGAAACCGCAAAAGTCAAGATAGGCCAGTCAGAATTTCCGGAAGCTCTCACAATACTGAATTCCCTTGATGAAGCCTGCAGTTCACGGGATTTTGCAAATAGGCTGACCCATCTTACAGGCTATCTCCTGGTGGTTACCGGAGAATCCGTGGACAGAGGTATTTTCATGGTAGAGAGTTCAATAAGAAATGCGGAAGACCTTACCCCGTTCGAAGTGGTCGAAATGTACAGCAACCTTTACAAGGCTTACATTTCCACCGGATCAGACCACCAGGCAATCCATTCGCTATCCAATGGAGTCGAGGTCCTCAAGTCTACTATCAGTCAGATCAAGACCGAATCAATCAGGAACAGCATCCTCTCCCGCGCAGATATCAGCAGCTATCTCAAACTCTGCAGGGAAAGGGGAGTTGCCTGTTCAATCTGATATGAGTAAAATCTCCTGTCAGTATTCTCGTACACAGCAGGGAGATTCGTATGGCCAGGGAATTCACCATTAAAGACAAGTTAAGTTACGCCTTTGACACAATGATGTCCCGGGGAACTGCAGGGCTCATTATCTGGCTGGGTATTCTGTCAGCTGTTCTGATCGTCTTCTTCTCTCTGATAGTGATGTTCTCGGGAACTGCCCCCGGAGATGAAAGCTTTCCTACACTTCTCTGGATGAGCCTCATGCGGACAATGGATCCCGGCACCATTGGAGGCGACGACGGCAGTCCAGGCTTCCTTGCCAGCATGCTCATCGTCACTTTCAGTGGGATCTTCATCTTCAGCACTCTCATAGGTATTCTCACAACAGGCCTTGAATCAAAACTCGAAGCCCTAAGAAAGGGCAAATCCCGGGTGGTGGAAAAAGACCACACAGTTATCCTGGGATGGTCGGAACAGGTATTCACCATCGTATCAGAACTTTCCATCGCCAACGAAAATCAGAAGAATCCCTGCGTTGCAATAATGGCAGACATGGACAAGGTGGAAATGGAAGATGAAATTCGGGAGAAGGTACCTGAACTGAGAAATACCAGGGTGGTCTGCAGAACTGGAAGTCCGGTTGAGCCATCCGACCTTGAGAAGATGAGCCTTCACACCTCAAAATCCATAATCATCCTCTCTCCGGAAGGCAGCAACCCCGACCCTGAAGTGATCAAGACCATGCTCGCGATTACGAACAGATCAGGAGAAAGAGAAAAACCGGTTCATATGGTAGCCTTGATAACCAATCCTGAAAACGTAGACGCAGCCAGGATCGTGGGAGGTGACCAGGCGGAAATAGTACTTGCAGGCGACATCATAGCCAGAATGGCCGCCCAGACATGCCTTCAGTCAGGGCTTTCCGTGGTTTATCAGGAACTGCTCGATTACGGGGGCGACGAGATTTACTTCCACAACCAGCCGGAACTCAAAGGAAAGTCGTTCCGGGAAGTTCTTCATCTCTATGAGACCAGCTGTATCATAGGCATTAACAAAGAGGGAGAAAGCCCCGTTCTCAACCCTCCTATGGATACCATCATGGAAGAGAACGATAACGTTATCGCCATATCCGAGGATGACGATACAGTTGTACTCTCCGGTCTCACCGAACCTCCTCTGGATAAAAACGCAATAATTCACAATGGTGAAGACAGCCAGGGTCCCTCCAGAATAATAATGCTTGGCTGGAACTGGCGAGCCCCCATAATAATCCGTGAGCTTTCGAACTATCTGAGGCCCGGATCCTACCTGAAGCTTGTGGCCAACGAGGAACTGTGTTCTCCCACCATTCCTTCAGGTCTTCAGAATCTGGAAGTGGAATACATCCAGGGAAAAACCACCGACCGCAGCCTCCTTGAAAGTCTCTCCATCGAGGAATACGACCATATTCTCATCCTGAGCTATTCAGATGCCCTGGAAGCCCAGGAAGCCGATTCAAACACACTCATGAGCCTTCTACACATAAGAGATATCGCAGGCAAGCTTCAGAGACACTTCTCTCTGATAACGGAAATGAGAGACATCAGGAACAGGAACCTGGCAGAGATTACAGGAGCAGATGATTACATTGTCAGCGATCAGGTTCTAAGTCTTCTGCTTACCCAGATATCTGAAACTAAGGAACTCAGTGCGGTCTTCTGGGACCTTTTCGATCCCGATGGCTCCGAGATATACCTCAAGCCGGTATCAAGATATGTAAAAACCGGAGTACCGGTTAACTTCTATACGGTCACTGAAAGTGCATCGGAACTGGCTGAGATTGCCCTGGGTTACAGGATTACCTCACAGAAAAACGATTCCGGGAACGCATATGGCATAAGGGTAAATCCTGCAAAAAGTAAAACCGTAACCTTTGCCAAGGATGACATGATAATAGTCCTCGCTGAAGACTAGGAGTAAAAATGACTGCGATCATATTAGGAATGACCCTTTTGTTGGGTGTCCCCACTCCTGTAGCAGGCGCAATAACCGCATTCAACAACGGTGAGCTGTTCCTGAGAACCATCGGAATGGAACCGGAAGGAGACTTCAGAAGGCATGGGGGAACAGGTATCCCCGATTATGCCGAAGGGTGTGAAAGCTCCAGGGAGCTGGACCGGGAACTTGAACTCTGGAACACCACAATGCTGAAACTCTGGAACAGCATAAACACCGCTGAAACGAATTTCACGGTGAGAGCCGGTGAAGAGTACCTCATCTATGACAGTTTCCTTCTGTTCTATACCTGCCCTGAAGGACGATTCGGAGTACCAATTCACCCTGAAGAACTGTGGGCGATCCTGCACCATCTTGGCCGGAATCCCTCTGCGGCAACTTCACAGATATCCCTCGAAGGCTGGTATCCAGGACAGAGAGAACCTCTTACGGCGTTTGTCACCCAGTACGATCCTGTATACGAAGTTATTCAGGATCTGCTTGAAAGGGGCAGAGAAGCTACTCCTGTGGAATGACCCTTACGGAAG
>CAZRCS010000123.1:0-5445 GCA_964598645.1 uncultured bacterium
GAGGTTCTCAATGAGGCCGAAGAAGTTGGGGTACTGAACAACCAGTGCCGCGGTTCCGCCTTCGGCAAGTTTTTCCGCCGCATCCATGTCAATAAGGCCCTGTTCGCCAAAGGGAACCTCATTTATGGTGAAGTCACCGTTGTCAAGGTAGGTGTGCATAACATCGATGGTTCTGGGATTCAGTGAACCGGCTGCAAGGATCCTTTTCCTGCCTGTTACCCTTATGGCCATCAATGCGGCTTCTGCGGCGGCGGAAGCGCCGTCGTACATGCAGGCATTGGCTGCATCGCAGCCGGTAAGCCTTGCTATCATTGTCTGGTATTCGAAGATAGCCTGCAGGGTACCCTGACTCACTTCAGCCTGGTAGGGCGTATAAGCTGTGAAGAATTCACTTCTTGTAAGAAGGTTGTCTATGGCTGCGGGAATGAAATGATCATAAGCGCCAGCTCCGCGGAAGCAGAGAAGCTCTGCGGCGGTGTTTTTCCCGGCCAGTTCACGGAATTCCCGTTTCAATTCCAGTTCGCTTGCAGGAGGCGGAAGATTGAGATCACCCTGGAGTCTTACCTTACCGGGGATAGGGGCGAGAAGGTCCTCGAAACTGTCTACCCCAATGACCTCCAGCATCCGCTCCCGCTGCTCTTCGCGGTTGGGAACGAAAATGCTCATGGCTACTCCCCGATGTGTGCTTTGTAGTCGTCGGCGGAGAGAAGCTCCTCGAACTGTGAATCATCCGAGGCCTTCAGGGAGAAGAGCCAACCCTCTCCGTAGGGGTCTTCGTTCACAAGGGCGGGATTTCCCTCCAGCTCTCCGTTTACCTCAAGAACTTCACCGTCCATGGGGGCGAAGAAATCCTCGGCTGTTTTAACGGCCTCGAGTCCGCCGGCGGCCTCTTCCCTGGTAAGGTCGGTTCCTGCCGCGGGAAGCTCCACCATGACTATTTCACCCATTTCATGCTGGGCATGATCCGTGAGGCCAACTGTGTATTTATCTCCATCTTTGCGAACCCATTCGTGGGTTTCGGTGAATCTTACGTTCTCGGGGATATTGCTCATTCTATTTCTCCTTTATTGTTAACTGTACTATTTTCTGCTACCCTCTGTGTAGAAGGGCACCTTAACCACCTTTACCTGTATCCTTTTGCCTCTGACCTCGGCTTCCAGCTCGCTTCCGGTTTTCTGGAAGCCTCTCTCCACGTATCCCATGCATACGGCTTCTCCGAGTGCAGGGGCAATGGAACCGCTTGTAACGATTCCCACCTTCCTGTCGCCGGAGAAAATGGGTGTACCGTGCCTGGGGAAACCCTTGCCGGTAACTTTCAATCCAACGAGATACCTGCCGGGCTTCTCGGCTTTCTGCTGCTCTATGAACTCTCTGCCGATGAAGTTCTTGTCTGTTTTGAGCTTGAGTACCCAGGAGAGTTTTGCCTCAACGGGAGTTGTGCTGTGGTCAATATCATTCCCATAAAGGGGATATCCAAGCTCAAGGCGCAGAGTGTCCCTGGCTCCCAGACCAACCGGTACGATTCCGAATTCTTTGCCGGCTTCCATCACAGCATCCCAGACCCCTTCAGCATCGGAATACTTTACGTAGATCTCGAAGCCATCTTCTCCGGTGTAGCCTGTTCTTGCAATCAAAGCATGAGCACCTGCGAAAATGCCGGTGGTATGCTCGTAATATCCGATGGAGTCGAGATCCTCATCGGTGAGTTTCGAACAGACATCCTGTGCTCTCGGACCCTGAACGGCCACAAGAGCAGTGTCGTCGCTTTCGTTCTCCACGTTCACCTCGAACCCCTGCAGGTGGCTCTGTACCCATGCCCAATCCTTGTCAAGATTGGCGGCGTTCACCACCATCAGGTATTCCTCATCCTTAATACGATAAACGATCAAATCGTCTACTATGCCGCCGTCTGGATAGCACATGGTGGAATAGTATGCCTTACCGTTCTCCACCTCAGCATCGTTGGTAAGAAGATTGTCCAGGAAAGGAGTTGCATCCTTTCCGGTGACCCGGAATTCACCCATGTGGGTAAGGTCGAAAGCTCCTACGCTTTCCCTGACCGCCATGTGTTCTTTCTTGATAGCATCATACTTTATGGGCATGAGATAGCCCGCAAATGGCTGTATTGTAGCATTTAGTTTAACATGTCGGTCGTATAGTGGCGTTTTTTTGTCCATTACTGCCCCTTTTCGGGATTAACTGTTAAATATTTGTAGCATCCATAATTGTCGATGGGGAACTGATAATTTAGCCAACATTCGAGAGAAATGCAAATCTCATTGACCAGGGTGTTACAGGTGAATATTATTGTATTTGAAAGCCGTTGAGGGGAATTCAATTGACAAAGATTTCCTTGCCGCCGGAAAAGATAGGAAAGCTGAAAAAAGAGGCATCAGAAAGAACTTATGCTTTCAGACAGCTTTGCCGTGAAGCCATAGTCAGAAGCTGGCTTACAAAACATGGAATACCATCCTGGAGGAATCCCGTGTCACCACCCGGGGAATACAGAACGACAACCTCCAGATACGGCATCATGCTCGCAGACGGTTCCAGATTTATGGTGTGCAGAGCCCAGGACGCAGCGGTCTCCTTCGATGCAGTGGCCGAGGCAAAGTGTTTCGCCATTGTCGGGATCTCCCTTTCAGACGACTGCCTCTCAGGTGAACCTGAGGGCTACGTTCTTCTCCGTGACATGGAGCCGGGTGTGAGTCGTTATGATTTTGCCACTAATGATCAGAGAACGCCATCTTCGTTTATTCCACGAATCAGAACCGCCGGCGGTTACCTCTCAGTGTTGTTGAGATTCAGCCTTAGGTTGCTTATACTGGGAGAACCGGATGCACCTGTGCGGGGAACGGAGAACGTCAGGGCTTTCCAACCGGCTAAACGGCGGGAGACATGACTTGAATGCAAAGAGCGGTTCTGTATCCAAATCCCTTAACTCTGCATTCCTGAACAGGGCATGGAACTCATCCACCGGTGCACTTGCTCTCTGCGACAGCAGTGGAACCATCCTCAGAGTAAACGAATCCTTCTCGGAGAAATTCTTGCGGCCGGGAATGGATACCTGCCTGGGAATGGATATTGATTCTCTTGTTACCCCTGCCCCCTGGATAGCCGAATCCGACTCCATTGCTTCCATAGCTCTCAGCGGAACCCCTCTCGCGATAAATGCGGTGAGGGAAAATGCCGAAGGTAAACTGGTGCAGGTTTTTCTCACCGTTTCTTCCCTGTCCGGTAAAAACAGCATGAAAAACATTTTCTTCATTATCAAACCGGTTCCATCGGAATCGAAAAAAAGATCCACAGACCGGATGGATAATGAAGCAGGTCGGGATACCGCCTTCGAAAATTCCTGTGAACCCTCTGTGATAACAGATTCCAAAGGAATAGTCCTCAAGAGCAATTCAGCGTTTACAGGGGAGTTAGGATGGCAGCTTGATGAGCTGGTGAACAGAGACATCAGAGAAATGCTCATACCTGTTGCGGTTCAGCCCGAAGCAGACTACATAGCTGCAATGACAGGAACAGGCAGAACAATGAAACTGACCACCAGCAGGCTGACATCGCGAGGAACCGAGCTGAAGGTTTCTCTCATCTGCAAACCCCTGGCTGACGGTTCGGTATACCGGGTATACAGAACATCGGACTCCAGGGCAATGACAGAGAGCGAGTTATTCTTCAGAAACCGTTTCAGGAGCTGCCCAAACTCTGAAAGACGCACCGGAATGCTGTTCCAGTGCAGAACGGACAGACAGCGCACCATGGAGTTCATCGTTCCTGAAACAGCTTCATTTACAGGCTACAGTGAAGAACAGCTGTTGTCCGGTGAAACCCTTTATGGATCAGCCATTCTCGAAATAGACAGAGACATGGTTATGAAGACCATTCAGGACTCACTCATATCAGGAAAAGGCTACAGTATCACCTACAGGATCAGGAACTGCTCTGGCAGCATTCTCTGGGTAATGGAACAGGGCAGGGCTTTCAAAGCAGACAGGAACTCAGTTGATTTCTGTGAGGGATGCATAGTCGACGTAACCGGGATCAGGGATCACTCCGAACAGGAAGACAGGGCCAGGGAGCGGATAGAAAGACTACATACTGTTGCAGGAGAGCTCCAGCGCAGCCGATCCGCAGGAGAGATCTACAGAATTTGTGCAGAAGCCGGTCAGTCGATACTCGATGGTGCCTGCAGCTGCATATTCCTTCAGGACGGTGCAAACATGAAAATCGTTGCCTCAGCCGGTAGAGGCGATTTCTCCTGTCAGGGGCAATGCAGTCTGGGTATGGCCGAGGTTGCCCTTAACACTGCCGGTCCCTGCTACTTCAGATCAAGGGATTCATCAGAGGGGTTCTGCCCAGCCGGATCATCGGGAGTCTGCTTCAAAATCGGAAGAAAAGCCGTTTTTCAGATCATGTCCAGAAGCAGCAGCATGTTCGGCAACATGGATACACGCATCCTCGAACTTCTTCTCGGTTACACCGAGCAGGGGCTGAAACGAATTACCCTGCAGCACCAGCTTATAAACCAGGCTCTGCATGATCCTCTCACCGGCATTTACAACAGAAACTATTTCAACCGGCTGATTCAGCTGGAAGAGCACAGGGCAAGAAGGCTTGATTCGGCAATAAGCTTCATCATGATCGACGTTGACAATTTCAAGCAGATAAACGACAGATACGGTCACCAGGTGGGAGATCGTGTTCTTCAGGAAGTAGCGAAGGTTCTCGAAGGGGTTTTGCGCAAAACCGACACCGTACTCCGCTATGGAGGTGATGAGTTCCTCATAATCCTGACGAGAATGACAAAGGACTACACCCATATAGTGGAATCGAGAATAGCCTCCTCCCTGGAGAAGTCAAATACACCTGAAGAACTCGAGGGATCCAGAATCACAGTAACCATGGGACATGCTTTCTGGACCCCGGACGGTGAAGAGACCATCGATGAAATACTTAAGGTTGCCGATATGATCATGCTCAAGAACAAGAAGAAAAAAATCTAAAAAACGGTTATGTCAAACCCGTCGGTAGTTACCACGAAAGTTCCATCCTGATCTGTTCTGTAGACTGGTATTCCCCGGCTGTCCAGCCTGTTCAATACTTCCGAATGAGGGTGACCGTAGGGGTTACCCGAACCTACCTCGATAGCTGCGATGGAAGGATCTACGGCATCCAGCCAGGCGGCCGAGGTAGAGGTATATGAGCCATGATGCCCCACCTTAAGCACGTCTGACCTGAGCTGCTCGGCTGTGTACTGGGAAAGAATCACATCCTCACCATCATCTGTTTCAAGGTCCCCTGTGAAGAGAAAAGAAACATCTTCGTAGGTAAGATGAATAACTATAGAGGCATTGTTAAGACTTTCCTCTGTACCACCCGGGTACGCTTCGGGATGAAGTATTTCCACCTGAAGGTCCGGATCCCAGTTCAGTGTCATCC
>CAZRCS010000124.1:0-5443 GCA_964598645.1 uncultured bacterium
GCCAATGAACCAAGCTCAGAAGCCCTGGCAGAGTTAATCCTGGATTCGCGGAGCAGTCCATCGAATATTGTCCACGACAGAGAGAGTCCCACGTTGTAACCATCGCTGTCGAACATCCTGTCCAGGTCATCCAGAGTGTTATCGTTCCAGTTCCATCCGGCAGTTGCCCTGAGACTTGGCCAGTAGGCTCTACCGGCAGCTTCCGTTCTGATTTCCGAAGCTCTCTGTCTTAACTGAGCCGCTATCAGTGCCGGATTATCGGATATTTCCATGGGGATGTCCCGCACTGAAGCGGCTGGAAGAGGCTCGATGACAGCATTGGTGTTTATTACCAGTTCCGGCCCGCCGGGATCTGCTCCTGCAGCATTGTAGAGATCACCGTATGCGGATTGAAGAGCCTGCTCCCTTCTGCTCACCGCAAGTCTGTCACTGCTCTCCTGAACCTGAATCTGAAGCATTTCAAGTGTTGTCACTGCTCCCATGCCATAAAGAGCTTCTGTCCGCTGAAGCTGGCTCTTCGATCTTTCATGGGCATTGATCGCCGATCTTTTCAATTCAATGGCCTCGAGAACATCGTAATAGGAATTAGTTACTTCAAGGGTAACATCAAGGATTGTTTTCCGGTGATCCGCTTCTGCTGCCTGAAGAGATATCTCCGAGGCATCTTCGTACAGCCAGTTCTGCCCGCCGCTCTGAAGAATCTCCTGCGAAAGGGTAAGACCGGCGGAGTAGCTGTTCGTTTCACTCTCTACCGCTCCTTCACCGGGTAATGGGCTTTCAGACCAGGATCTAGATACCCCTGCAGATGCAGAGAGCGATGGGTAGAGGAAAGCCCTGTCTGCTGAGAGAGAAGCCCTGGCTGAAAGCAGCGCAGCTTCTGAGGAATAGATGGCAGGCGAATTCTGAAGAGCCATTGAAACCCACGCCGACAGGTCAAGTTCCTGCGGTGATTCGCCGACGGAACCAGTTCCTGTGAGTGTGGACAGTATAAGCAGTGTCAGTGTCATGATGCTCCTTCCCCCCCGGGTGCTGCTATGAATACAGGCAATGTAAGTAAAAGAATTCCAAATAGATAAATAGTCCAAGCCATTCTCTGTCCGGTACTGGAGTCTACTTTCCACACAGTGGAAAGACCCCTTCCCCACAGGTAAACAGTTACCAGTGAGGCCAGATCCAGTCTTGCAGTGAAAAGCAGAAGAAAGATCGAAAGCCGTGTTTCCGGAAGATTAAAAAGAAACTCCGCTGGACTCCAGGTAAACTGCAGCGGCAGTGAAAGAAGGTGCGAAAACAGAGTGAGCACCCCAACTGATACCATGAAGGCCCCCATGGACATGAAGCTTGATGAGACTGCGGGCCAAAGGGGCTTCCTGTTCCCCAATGCGTAAGCCAGGGCATAAACGGCTACTCCTGCTGCTGCGGATAAAAGTATCCTTTCCAGCAATATGAGAAAGGGAATTTCTGCTTCAGCTGCAGATATGCTTCTCATGAATGCAAAGGGAATGAAACCCACAAGAAGGATAAGGGATACCGATCCTGCAATAGCCACACCCTGACCTTCTCCAGCAAGCGAACCGTACGCCCGTTCAGGAAAACGGAACTGTATCAGCACGGAAGCAAAGTCAGAGAGTTTCATCTGAGCTCCAATGCTTTTCGGTATTCATCCACATATCTGCTGACGCTGTCTCTCCATGAAAAATCAGCCTCCATGCATCTGCGTCTGTACCATGACCATTTTCGTTTCTGGCGGAATGTTTCACCCATCCGGTCCAGGGACGAGAGAAAACCCTGTAAATCTCCCTCAAACGGAAATCCTCTTTTTTCGTTAACTGTATCCGCGAGGCCGCCAACGGAACTTGCAATGGGAACGGAACCGTACCTCATTGCCATCATCTGCCCCAGACCGCAGGGTTCGAACCTCGACGGCATCAGATAACCGTCGGAGCCTGCAAAAACAAGTCTGGCAAGCCTGTCATCATAGGCAATTACCGTGCTTATTCTTCCGGGGTATTTCAGTGCTGTCTTTTTCAGGGCATCCTCGGCCCAGGGCTCTCCGGTTCCAAGAACGACCAATCTGTAGCCTGAATCTACCATTCGCTCAGCTGCATCGATTACCAGATCGATTCCCTTCTGCCCGGTAAGACGACTGACCATCCCCAGCAGAAGGCCGTCCGGATCCGGTTCAAGCCCGGTTTCCCTCTCCAGTGTCCTTTTACAGATTTTCTTTCCGTTCATTTCACCGGGACCAAAGACCCAGGGAAGGGAATTGTCGGTCAAAGGATTCCACACATCGGTGTCTATGCCGTTCAGAATCCCTGCAAGCTTGCCGGAATGATCTCTGAGAACTCCGTCCAGGGAGCAACCGAACTCAGGTGTTAGTATCTCCTGTGCATATCCGGGGCTGACGGTGGTTACTCTGTCCGCAAAAATGATACCGCCCTTCAGACAATTCCAGTCCCCCCAGAACTCAAGACCTTGAATGCTGTATAGGGTTTCGGGCAGTCCGGCCGCTGGCCAGGATGATCTTTCGAAACGTCCCTGGAACTGAAGGTTGTGTATGGTCAGAACGACTGGAATTTCTCCCTGTCGCAGATAAACTGGTACGAGGGCGGTTTGCCAGTCATGGCAGTGAAGCAGATCTGGATTGAAAAGATCCGAAGACGCCAGTGCCGCCACGGCACGGGAAAAAAACGAGAATCTTGCCGGGTTATCCGGCCAGTCATGACCTGAATCTGCACCGTATATCCCATTTCTGCCGAAGAAATCTTCCTTTGCTAAAAGAAACACTTTCAATCCATCCACTTTTGCAGAACCGATACCGAATTCCTCATCAAGAAAGGTGTGCAGCGGTTCATGCCACTGAATACGTTTGACCTTGCGGGCAATTTCACCGTAGAATGGAATGACCACCGCCGTTTCGATGTTTTCATACCTCTCAAGCGCTGCAGGAAGGGCAGAAACCACTGAACTGAGACCTCCGGTGCTAACAAGGGGATATAATTCCGAAGCGGCGTGAAGAACCTTCATCTTTCCGTGCCTTTCAGTCTTAACAGCAGGAACAGTGCTCCAAGGATCAAAGCCGCCGCAACTGCCACCCAGAGCCACATCGTAAGATTTCCCATGAATTCTTCAGCGCTGGCTATTCCCGCGCCGGCAAAACCACCTGCTATGATCAGCAGCAGATACCATAATGCGGCACTGATCCCGGCATACATGAGAACCGATGACCTTTTCATTCCAGACGCAGCGGCGGCTATAACGATCAGAGACCTGATTCCCGGGATGAATCTGCTTGCGGCAATTATCCATGAACCGTGTTTCTCCAGTATTCTTTTAGCCCTTTCCATTCCGTTCCTGCGGGAGGAACCTATTATTACCATTTCAAGTTTTTCCAGCTTACTGCTCCTTCCCATGGCATCGAGAAGATATGTTGAGATGAAGCAGCCTATGAATCCAGGGGTCCACAGAAGAAATCTGGATACCCCTTCACCTATGCCCAGACCGGAAAGGGCCACATACACCACATCGCCGGGAAACGGGGGGAAAAGGGTCTCTATCATTGCTACCGTTCCAAGCAGAAACGGATACCAGGCCTCTCCGAAACCGGTGACGAACTGCCAGACGGAATCAATCATCGATCCTCACAAGCTCCACCAGAGCATGGCAACCCACGCCCTTCCCGCAGGCAAGTTCCCCGATGGTATTAGTGGTGGTGCCCTTTATCCATATGGATTCCCGAGGAGCGCCCAGTATATCAGCAAGTCTATCGATAAACAGATCCCTGTGCGGAGAGATCCTGGGTCTTTCCCCGATAACGGTCACATCCAGAGACAGAATCTTCCATCCCTTCCTCCGGACCAGCTTCACACAGTCGGCAAGAAGAATTGAACTGTCGGCGTTCTTCCATCTGTCTTCGTCCGGAGGGAAAAGAGTACCTATGTCTCCTTCCCTTGCCCCGGCAAGGATAGCGTCCGCCACTGCATGCAGCACCACATCACCGTCAGAATGACCGCTTAGTCCGTTAGTTTCTGCCAGTCTGCACCCGCAGAAAACAAGGGGACGGGCCTGCAGGAATGGATGAAAATCAAGACCGGTTCCAATTGACCGCAATAAACCGGGCATCAGTTTCCGTATTATCAGAGCGTCTTCCCTGTCAGTTAATTTTATGTTCTGCCGCGAACCTGGAACAATGGTCACTTCAGCACCAAGAGCTTCAACGGCTGACGCTTCATCGGTAACCGATTCGGCACATCTCAATGCTTCCATAAGAAGAGAAGCGTTGAAACCCTGGGGAGTCTGTGCCAGTTCCAGGCAGCTTCTGTCAACCGTTTCAAGAACCTTGCCGTTCCTGGTTTTCTTCACGGTATCCCTGACCGGAATACAAGGGAGCCCCGTTCCTGTGGACTCGGTGCTTCTCATGACCCTTTCGATCAACTCACTGTCCACAAGGGGTCTTGCACCATCGTGAACCAGAACATGGGTTGCCCCCATATCCATTGCCTTCTGCACTCCTGAAATGACTGAATCCTGTCGTCTTTCCCCGCCGGGAACCGTGTAAACGTCTTCGGAGTGTTCCCAGGATACTTCCGGGGGAACTACTGCCACGATCAGTGAAACTAACCCACGGAAAGCTTTTACCGAATGATCGATCACTCTGGCTCCTGCAAGGTATGTGAACTGCTTCGGAACAGGACCTCCGAACCTGCTGCCTGAACCCGCAGCAACGATCACCGCCGCCCAGATTGGATCAGACTCACTCATTACCACCGTTTTCCTCTGTGGCTACTCTGCTGAAAACCATGGTTCCGCCGCTTGCCCTGAAAGTAGTATGGGCCATTACGGTCACATCCTGTCCAAGCTGATCAGCCGCATCATCCACAATCACCATAGTTCCATCGGAAAGGAATCCAACACCCTGTGAAGCAGATCTGCCTTTTTTCTGGATCTTAACGGTGACCTTGTCACCGGGAAGAACCACTTCCCTTGCGGCCGGGCCCACATCTGAAAGCCTTATGACCCGGATTCCCTCCCGCTCTGCGGTGTCGCACATTTCCTCTTCAGCTGAAAGAAGGCAAACCCTTTCCTTTCTCAGCCATTCCAGGGTTTTATGCTTCTCCCTGTCTCCTGCTCCGAAATCCCTGTACTCTATAAGTCCCCCGGACTTACCGGCAGCTTCCTCAAGCCTCTGGATTGTCTCTGTCGCCCTCCTTGCACGGCCTCTCTTAACTATATCGCGGCCCTTCTGCATTTCCTCAATCTGCCCTTGTACAGAGGATGATATCACGAAGGGTCCCGGGAGAAGCCCTGCCAGGGCAAGATCTGCAGCTCTGCCGTCCACTGCAGCGGAAAGATCGATGAGCACCGGCATACTCCAGTGCTGATCCTCTTCTTCCTGTATGCTGATAAGCTCCAGCTTGCGGCCCTTGTTCACTGCTACCACGGCAAA
>CAZRCS010000125.1:0-5436 GCA_964598645.1 uncultured bacterium
CTTTCGGTTACCTCCGATGAGATCAGAATCGATCCCGCGCAGGTACCCCAGATGGGAAGGCCCTCAGCGGCTGCTTTTCTGAGGGGCTGTACCAGTTCCCATCTTCTAAGAAGTTTGATCAGTGCAGTGGATTCGCCTCCGGGAATAACAAGCCCCCGGATGTTCTCCAGATGTTCAGGCAGCCGTATTTCAGATGTGCGGCAACCGGATTTTTCCAGCATGGCAACATGCTCTTCCACACCGCCCTGCAGTGCAAGCACTCCGATAAGAGGTGTCATTTACCAGCCCCGGTCAGCCATTCTTTCACTGTCGGGGATATCGGTGATGTTGATGCCAACCATGGCTTCACCCAGTCCTGCACTAACCCTGGCTATTACCTCGGGTTTGTCGTACTGGCTTACGGCTTCAACGATGGCCTTTGCTCTGAGTGCCGGGTTGCCGCTCTTGAAAATGCCGCTGCCTACGAAAACACCGTCTACGCCAAGCTGCATCATCAGAGCAGCATCAGCCGGTGTAGCAACCCCTCCTGCTGCGAAGTTCACCACAGGAAGTGTGCCGTTTTCGTGAACGTATTTCACAAGCTCATAGGGGGCTCCCATTACCTTGGCCACGGACATCAGCTCTTCGAAGGGCGTAACCTGGAGTCTTTTTATCTCGCCAAGGACAGATCTGGCATGGCGTACTGCCTCCACCACATTACCCGTTCCTGCTTCGCCCTTGGTTCTTATCATGGCTGCGCCCTCTGCTATTCTTCTGAGGGCTTCGGCCAGTACCGTTGCGCCGCAGACGAAGGGTACCTTGAAATCCCACTTGTTCACGTGGTTGGCCTCGTCTGCAGGAGTGAGAACCTCAGACTCGTCTATGAAGTCTATCTGCAAAGCTTCGAGAACCTGGGCCTCAACGAAGTGTCCGATTCGGCATTTTGCCATTACGGGTATGGTTACCGCTTCCTGAATGCTTTTTATCATGTCAGGGTCCGACATTCTTGCAACTCCGCCCTGGGCACGGATGTCTGCGGGAACCCGCTCAAGGGCCATGACTGCCACGGCCCCGGCTTCCTCTGCTATTTTGGCCTGCTCTGCGTTTATCACGTCCATGATAACACCGCCCTTAAGCATTCGGGCGTGGCCTGTCTTTACTTTCCATGTACCTTCATCACGTACAAAACTCATAATTTTACCTCGTAGATTGAACTGAGTTCAGAAATTCCTCACCGGCGGCGAGCCATCTGGTGAAGGAAGCTAAAAGGATCTCTTCCGATTCGCTGCTGTTGTCATTGCCCATGGCCAGTCGAAAGCTGAAGAGGCAATCTGCAGATGCCTTAAGGTATTCATTCCACTTTCTTCCTGCCTCTTCCGGCATACCGAAGGTGTCTGCCTGCTGAGCCGCAGTCAGGGCTGACGCGGCCCTGATCATTGCCGTACCAGCTGTGAATGCACCACCGAAACCGTTTCTCTGTTCTGTCCATGCGTCCATGAGCCCGGCTGTCTCTCTGTCCAGCATGCAGAATGTATCGGTGTTTACTCTACCAGCCATCGCCAGTGCTGAAACGACTCCCAATAATAAAAGACACGTTTTCATAGCTGGAATATACTACTGCTTCAGCCACGCCCAAACCGTTTACACATTCTTCTGCTCGTAGTATTATGTAGGGTGTGAGATCAGTTAACCAACACAGACGGGAGTTTCGTGAAATCTGCCTGTTTTCTTGCCTTTTTCTCGGTTGCTGCTGCCTGTGCAGGTCTTGTGGAAGACTGCTCTCTTAAGGGGATTCCCGTTGTTTCTGCTGAACTGACCGATGATATTCTCATCGTTCAGATGGAGGGAAGTCTTGCCATGGGAGACTCTCTCTTAAAACACTATGGAGGAGTATTCTTCCTCCTTGCCGACAGCATAGGGGCCGGATGGCCCGTAGTCGGTCTTCAGGTGGACATTCCCGGAGCATCTCTCATCCTCTTCCAGGAGGATGTGTTCAGTGCAGTTGAAAGAATGCAGCAGGGGCTTGACGAGTCAGTTCTGGCTGGCTGGATACTGGAGCACACCTGGGTTGACAGAAACGACTTATAACCCGCCTTTGCCGAACAGAACAACCGGAATGGTCTTCATGATCAGCCTGAAGTCCAGTGAATGTGAAGCATCAACCGTATAAAGAAAGTCCAGGAATTGAGCCTTGTCGAAGGGCAGCCGGCTTCTGCCGTATACCTGCCAGATACCTGTTAGCCCAGGCCTTATCATGAACCTTCTTCTCTGCCATCCGCAGTAATGCTCCAGTTCGTAGGGAATACAGGGTCTGGGACCGACAATTGCCATGTCACCCTTCAGCACATTTATGAGCTGGGGAAATTCGTCCAGTGACGTTTTTCTGATAAACCTGCCGATGGTGGTAATCCTTGTGGTCTGATCCAGTTTGAAGGTTTCCTCTTTTCCCTCTGCAGTTTTCCCCTTCGCGTATTTTCTGAAGTACTCTTTGTGGTCTTCCTCGTTCTTCGTTCCAACCTTCATGGAGCGGAATTTCAGAAACTCGAAGGTTTTCATGTCCTTTCCCACCCTCTTCTGTTTGAAAAGAACGGGACCTCTGCTGCTGAGTTGAACAAGAAGGGCCACCAGGAGCAGAACCGGGGAAAGAATAATCAGAGACAGGCCGGCAATGAGTATGTCGAAAAACCTTTCCCTGGGAATGATGCCCGGTCTGGCTGCGGTTTGGATGAAAGCAAGGGCACCGTAATCCTCAAGGCTGAACCAGGGGTCGAAATACCCCAGATCAAGTATTTCGTATCCATAGATAACGAACGGGATCCCAAGCTCATGCATCATCACGCAGGTTTCCGCAATACAGTCCATGGAGTGGCGCTGGTCGAAGAGAAGCATGGTTCCGCTGCAGTTCTTCTCGTCTATTTTTCTGCCAATGACCTCTGTTATTTCCTTAGGCGTTACAGGCAGCGGTTCCGGCCACTGAACAACCCGTTCCTCGGAGGCGTAGATGCCGGACTTTTTCAGAAGAGCGGTGGTCCTTCTGTTCATGTCAGGATTTCCGGCAACCAGCAGATTGGATCTTCTGATCCTCTTTCCTCCGTAGATAAACTTGAACAGTGCGGGAAGAATGAACAGTTTGTGCACCAGCGTAAGGAACATGAATATGAACATGTTGAAGACAATAACGAACCTGCTGTCGATGAAGATGTTCCTTGTCCCTCTCAGCATGAAGACCAGGAGCATGAAAACACCGGTTACGACGAAAATCATTCTCATTACCCGATAAAGAAGCATGGGTCTGTTCAGGGTGGTTCTTACGGAATAGAGGTTCTCCACCACCGAGGTCATGTAGAAACCCAGGAAGAAGATACTCGCTGTGCCCGTGTACTCTGAGATGGAGAATGATCCCAGGTGTCCGAATCTGATAAGAACTGCCAGAAGCAGGGAAACAGAGACCATGAGCAGGTCTGAGATTACCCCTGCCGCGTAGTAGCGTTTATTCAGAGAAAGAACCCGGGCAGAGGGCAAATCATCTCCTTCCGAAGAACACCCTTATTGCTTCTGAGACTTCCTGCTGCTGCGCCGGGGTTATCTCAGGAAACATCGGCAGCGTAAGGTTTTCCGAGGCATTTTTTTCGCACACCGGGAAATCGCCTCGGCTGTACCCGAGATACTCATAAGCCTTCTGGGTGTGAAGGGGTTCCGGGTAGTGGAGACCTGCTCCGATGCCTTTTCCCGCAAGGAACTCTCGTAATTCGTCCCTGAGCCGGGTATGGACAGCGTAAAGGTGAAATACGTGCCTTGTGTCGTTTTCCGTTGAAGGAAGTTCCAGGGGAAGGCCCTTCAGAAGCTCCGAATAATTTGCAGCTGCGGCAATACGTTTGTCGTTCCAACCGTGTATGTACTTGGTCTTTACGCCGAGAACGGCACCCTGGATGGCGCTCATCCTGTAGTTGTGGCCGATGGCGCTGTAGTAATACTTCTCGCTGGAACCGTGGTCGCGGAGGTTTCTCATGCGGTCTGCTATTGCGTCATCGTTAGTGGTTACAGCGCCTCCTTCACCATAGGCTCCCATGTTCTTGCCGGGGTAGAAGCTGAAACTTGCTGCGTTACCGAAGCTTCCAGTGCTGATACCGAACCTGGAACCGTCGTGGGACTGGGCAGCATCCTCGAAAAGGAAAAGACCGTACTGATCTGCTATGCTCTGAAGGCCACGGTAATCGGCAGCCTGACCGTAGAGGTCAACACCGACTATTCCTTTTATCAAGGCGCCTGTTTTCGGGTCCACAGGCTTTCCGGAGGAAGAGCATGATTTGAGGAATTCCCCGGTTTTTTCCGGGGAAAGGTTCCATGATCCCGGTTCGGCGTCCACGAAAACGGGAACGTGCCCCGCCAGTATTATCCCCTCGGCGGTTGCGGTGAAGGTATTGGGAGGTGTTATAAGGCCTGATCCCGCGGGAAGGTCTGCCGCCCATATCATTCCATGCACCGCTGCTGTTCCGCTGGAAAGGGCGATGCAGTGCTTAGTTCCGCAGATTCCAGCAAACTTTTCTTCGAAATTCTTTACCTTGGGGCCCAGGACGTAGTAACATGTTTCCAGCACTTCGTCTATCTCGGGTTTTACTTCTTCTTTTATCTGGTTGTATTGAGCTTTCAGATCAAGGAACGGTACTCCCATTATTTACCTCTTCTTCCGTAGTGCTTCAGGGTTCCAACCCGTATAAAATACAAACAGCTGTCTGATTTTCAAATGGAAATAAGAATGCCACCGGCAAGGGCCAGTAAAATCCCAATAAGATTGGTGACGGATGGCTGCTCCTTAAGAACGAATATACCGAATACCACCGCAATTGTCGGGTAGAGTGCCGATATGGCGGTGGAGGTGCTTACAGGCCCCGTGGAAACGGCTTTCTGGAAGAAAACAAGGGCAAGTCCGCCCAGAACTCCCGCAGCGCCGGCAATGAGCATTCCCCCTGTGTCGATGTTCCTGAGGCTCTGTCCGAGGCCAATGAAAAGCACAAGAACCGTTACAAGGGAGAAAAGGGTGTATACCATTATGGAGGGCCAGTGACCGATACGTGTAGAGGAAATTTTCACCAGTACTGCCCAGAAACCCCACAGCACTGTTGCAACAAGGCTGAACATTATATGTTTCTGCATAGATACAGCGCTCCGTTTCAGTTCGTATTCGGTGCATAATATAGTTTATCCCCGCTTAATGAGAACGAAGGAAAACATGAGAATTCTTATCCTTTCAGCGGTTTTCTGCGCGTCGCTTTTTGCTTCCGATGTGGAAATGTCCCTTTGCGGAACCGAAGAGCTTCTTCCAATCGGGTTTACCGAAGAGGAATTGACAAGGCTCGATGAAATCGGAACCTACCAGGACGCAACCGATCCTCCTCCCTACGGCGTAAGGAATCCCGGTGAGTTCGAACCGGCCACAGGTGTAATGGTCAGGTGGCC
>CAZRCS010000126.1:0-5407 GCA_964598645.1 uncultured bacterium
GTGGAATTCCTTCTGGACGGTTCTTCAATGAGATCTCCGGTAACCAGTTCCTATGCTGCTACAGTGCCTCTTGCTGCAATTGCAGAGGCTTCCACCATCACCGGAGGGCTTAATGCCGAGTACGGCAATGCGCTTTCAGGGGTGGTGAAGATGGTTACCAGAGAAGGCGGAGATGAATACCAGGGGAACCTTGTGGTAAGCTCCGGGGACAACACGGCTTTTGGAATCGAGTCTTCCCAGCGAGATGTTGCAGCTCCTTCCGAAAACGACAATTTCAGAGGAGATTGTCTTCAGGGAACAGCGAGTATAGGCGGCCCGGAACCGATCAGCAGTTACTTTCTTCCAGCCCTTGGCATCAATTTACCGGGCACCTACTCCGTGTTCTCCGCTGTTGAGTTTTCCAGGAGCGGATACGATCTGAAAGACAGCAGGGACAACTGGGAAAACAACTGGCAGACGAACATATCCGGTATCGTAAATCTTACCGGTCAGCCCAATCCACTCACAGGTTTCAGTATCCTTGGAAGATATTCCTACAGACAGAGCGGCTGGGATCAATGGGCCTGGTCACAGTATGACGAACCCGTTTACATAGAGGGGACCCCCTATCTCGGCGGAAATCCGGACTATGCCCTTCCTCTGAGGTTCGATGAAAGCTGGGGAGTTACGCTTGGTCTTTCAAGGCTCATAGGCAGGAGTACCGTTCTTGAGGCATCAGCCAACCGCAGTGAATTTTCACAGTGGAGCAGGATCAGAGACGGAAGCGGCGGATACATAGGTGAGGATCTCACTCCATCTGCATGGTATACGGAACACTTCCCCGATCGCGTGACGGATTCACTTGGTTTCTTTCACAGCGGTATCCACTCTTCAGCATGGCTGGACTCCCGCAGTTCGGTCTATTCGGGGAAAGTTGAAGTTACCATCCAGTTGAACAGCGTGTTCAAGCTGAAGTCTGGCATAGAAGGCAAGTACTTTGATATTTACGACTACGGGGTTACGGTGAATCCACCGTCTCAAACCTGGGTCAACATATGGAAAGCTGATCCAAGGTCTGCTTCCGGCTTTCTGCAGAGCTCAGCGAATTTTTCGGGCGCAATGGTTCTCACAACTGGTCTCAGGGTAGATGTTTTTGATCCTCACACTCAAATGACCGTTCCCGGAGAAACCGGGGCACAGGAGGTTCCCACCAAGGTGCAGATCAGCCCAAGGTTCGGCGTTAACCATCCCATCTCAGAAAGGGACGTGTTCTTTGCAACCTACGGCAGATATTTCCAGATGCCTTCATTCGACAAGATGTTCAGCGGTACGAATTACAATTTAGGAGGAGACTTCACCATTGTGGGGAACCCTGATCTGGATGCTGTGAGGACCATTTCATACGAAGCAGGCGTAAGGCACAGGACAGGTGAACTTTCAACGGTTTCCTTTTCGGCTTTCTACAAGGAGATAACAGGTCTCGTGCAGACATCTCCTGTATCACAGGAGAGTTCAGGCACATTCTTCATGTACGAGAATGATGACAGCTACGCAACGGTTCAGGGCGCCGAGATGACATTTTTACAGCTGCCCGGTGACATTCTGTCCGGGAATGTGAGTTACACCTACTCCATTGCCGAGGGAAGGTATTCTTCCGCAACGGAACAATACGAGTATTCCTCCGAGGGCTATTCCGTGATCCCGGTTGACGACAACTATCTCTCCTGGGATCAGAGACACCAGCTGAACGCTTCTGTGCATATTGCATTCGGTCAGGAGGGGGGGCCTGAAATTGGAGGTTTCCATCCCCTGCAGCATACCGGCATTGGCTTGAACTGGACTTATGGAAGCGGATATCCCTACAGCCCCGAATCAGAAGGGTCCTTACCTGAAATAAATACGAAGAGACAACCCTGGACCATGAATACCGACCTGATGTGCACAAGGAGCATCCCTGTAGGAGAATTGTCTTTAAGGGCTTCAATGACGATTTTCAATCTCTTCAACAGAAAGAACATAGAATACATCTACGATCCCGTTTTGTATGAAACCCTGGGGGAACCGGGGGGAGCTTCAGAGAATCCCGCGGCATTCTCATCGGCCAGACACCTGTTCTTTGGCCTTGGACTGGAGTGGTAGAATGAATCGGCGCATTTTCAGCATTCTGCTTATCCTTGCCGCATGCTACAATCCCACGGAGCATGCCACCGTGGCCGATTGCGGCATTGTTAAACTCAGGTTATCGGATAATTCCGTTGCGGGAGTTTTTACCGGCCTTCCCGACGGCAGAACCCTCTGCTCACTGGGCAATACCGAATTCCTCGTTGCCTCTGGAACCGGGAACCTGTACCGGATAAGTTCACCTGAAATGCAGCTGAATGAGAGTTTTTCGGTGGGTTATGCGGGAGGAGCAGGTTACAGGTCGATGATACTGCCTGTTGCAGGGTCGGTTTACCTTACCTCCTCCGCTGGAGACCTTCTGGAGATCGATCTTTCTGAGAATTCCGTAGCTGACCAGTTCCCCGCCGGAGATGTGCCGGAGAATCTGGCATCCGCGCCCTTCAGTGATGAGTTCTTCTATGTGTCGGATGGAAGCAGCGGAAGGATAAGCGAAGTAAGTGTCATAACGAACACCGTAACCCGGCAGAGCACGTCTCTTGGTGCGATCCCATCTGCCATCACCGTGGAATCCTATCTCAACTCTTTCCTTATAGCGGTCAGTGCCGACGAAAATGGTCTTTGCGGCATCTACGATCTTGGCACCCTTCATGCGGAGGAGGTTCTTCTGGGGTATCCGTGCTTTGATGTAACCGCTTTCCCTGCAGAATCCGTCTGGGCTGTAACACACCCCGAATGGAGCAGCGAATCGGGATTCATCTCTTTGTGCACGAACTTCTCATCTCCAAATGTGGATCAGGTGCAGGTGCAGGGGCACCCCATGCAGATATGCAGTGTTCCCGGTTCCACCATGTTCTATCTGCTGAGTTATCTGGGCAATGGTGAAAGTCTTATCGTTGGCATCAATTATCTTACGAAACAGATCGAATGTGAAGTAGAATTATCGGGATTTCCCTGGGACATTACCTCACACGGCAATGGAGAGTTCGTTCTGGCACTTACTTCCCGGCTGTAGGGATCGCTGCTCCCAGATATATGAAAGCATTTTCCAGAACAGGGTCACAGCCGTTCATGAAGTCTTCCGGCGAAGCCTGTACTTCTACTTCAGGCGGAATTCCTTCCCCTTCTATGTATGAAGAATCGGCAGTGAGAAGAGTTGCCGTGGGGCAGGTAACATACCAGCCTTCCGGCAGCTGGCTCGTCATGAACTGCCAGTTTCCGGCACCGGCTGTGGTGTCTCCCATGAGAACCACCCGGGGCAGTACGGACATGTTGCAGATGAATACCTCTGAAACACCCCTGTTCCCCCGGCCTGTGAGAAGGATCACCTGACCGCTGTAGTGCCAGCCTCTGGGGATCATGGTTACCGGCACCGGATCGGCCAGTTCATGAGAATCAGTGCTCTCCCTTTGCTGAACCATGTGCCCTACCCGCATTTCATCAACGAATCGCCTTGAGAAATTCGAGGCGGTTCCATGGGACCCCTCATCAGCCAGCCTGATGTCCAGAATCATGGCTGGCTCATCCAGAAGAGAAAGAAGGATGTTATCCAGAAGGCTCATGTTGAGAGAAGGGTTCCAGGAACTGACGACGAAATAGGGGATTGAATCGGCACCGGCGAGACAGTACCCCCAGATATCCTGCTGCAGCCACTGGAAATCCCACGGATCAAGATATGACATCAGCACTGAACTGTCGCAGTTTACGAAAACATCCTCTTCGTAGGTTTCATAAACGGTTCCGTCAGGAGCATACAGGACCGTATGCAAATCCCTGAGGTTACCAAGCAATTGAAGGGTAACGGCGGTCATGTCCTCCCGGGAATCCACTTCCTGCACCTGGTGGAGATACTGGCTGTAAATAGCATTCCAGTTGGTCTCTTTCAGGGCAAACCCCACGTAATTCTCATCGAACAGATCCCATATCAGCTGGTATTCCTGCTGAAACTCGCCGGGTACTGAAGACTCAGCCGGGTCATCGATGCAGGAAATGGAGAAGAGAAAGAGGGATAGAACAATACAGAGGGAATTACGCATGGCGGCTACCTGATCACTGCGAAACGACCGATAAAATGGTCAGTTTCAGTTTGAACCGCATACACATACAGCCCGGTGCATATCGAACTTCCGTTGCCATTGGTGAGGTCCCAGTATTCCTCTCCGGATTCTCCGCCGAAGCTCCTGTGCTCCAGGGTTCTCACATGGTCACCTGCAAGGGTGTATATGCGGATATCACAAATGGGTGGAAGATTTATGAAAGCAATCCTGTTCTGATATTCTCTCTCCCATGGTGCACTTATCCGGTAGGGATTGGGAACGACCCTGACGTTCTCTTTCCAGTGGGGGTCGCATGACCAGCCGGGAACTACAGGGACAGGGGTCCCGTCAAGCTGCTGTTTGTAATTCGACCGTGAGCTTTCGATACCCGTTTCTTCATCGAAGGAGCACAGACAGTAATAGTAGGGATATCCGCTCAATACGGTGGAATCGGTGAAGCAAAGGGTTCCCCGGGGAAGTTCTGTTATCAGAGTCCAGTCATCCGCATTGAATACAGACCGGTACAGTCTGTACCCTCCGAATGGATCGTACCATTCTGCATCGTCGCTCCATATCATCTCCACTCTTTTGTCTTCAGCTTCGTAGAAGAAAGTGGGTGCCGGAGGGACACTGGGTACACCCCAGCCTCCGTCACGGTAATAAGCGTCAAGCATATTGTCAGCATTAATCCTAAGCTCTTCCAGGCCATTTCCCATTACCCATCCGCCAACAACATGAAGAGTATCGCCATCGGCGAGGTTCGCCGGTCCCATGGAGATCAGAAATCTGTAGTCGAAGGGCAGATAACCAAGGGAGAAAGGATTCGCGTGAACAACGGGGAAAGGGCCGGGATTGGACGGCTGGAAAGCAAGCGGAGCAGTTTCACTCCCTATCCATTCAGCTAGATATGCGGGGCCGCTGGTCCTTCCGCTGTAGTCCATGTTGGATCCCCATATAACATCGTATGCCATCGTGTCGGTTTCTGTGGCATCGTTTTCCCAGTCCCACCAGGCATGAGAAAGTGGTATAGGACAGCCCATGACATCTATGGGACGTTCAACTGTGCCGTCAGACTTTACTATCCAGAAATCCATCAGCCGCCAGCCCAGAAAACCCGTACAGGGCGGATTGCATGTTGGTTCACCGGTATCGTCTGTGTAGGTTTGCGGCCGGTCTGAGTCCCACATATAGCTCATGCTTCTGGGTACAACAGCGTACACCGTATCTCCAACGGTATGCAGCCAGAAGTTTTCCGGTCTGCCTGCAGAAAACAG
>CAZRCS010000127.1:0-5300 GCA_964598645.1 uncultured bacterium
GCTTTGAACTGCTTGTTCTGCTTGATGCCCCCGCCGATGTTGAAAACCAGCTGCTCGATGGTTGTGCCCATGGGAACCTCGGCGAGGCCGCCCTTGGCAACCTTTCCCGCCAGCGCAAAGACCTTCGTTCCGGGGCTTTTCTCGGTACCCACGGCTTTGTAGGCGTCTGCACCATTGGCGATGATCCATGGAACGTTTGCAAAGGTCTCGACGTTGTTGTTGTTGGTGGGATACTGCCAGAGACCCTTTTCAGCCGGGAATGGAGGGCGGATCCTGGGCATTCCCCTTTCTCCCTCAATGGATGCGAATAGGGCGGTTTCCTCACCGCATACGAAAGCGCCTGCTCCCTGCTTGATCTTCATTTCGAAGTCGAACCCGGAACCCATGATGTTTTTCCCTAGATAACCCTTTTCCCTGGCTGCTGCGATTGCCTTTTCCAGGCGCTGTATTGCCAGGGGATATTCGGCACGGCAGTAGATGTAACCGAAGCCGGCCTTTATGGCCTTGCCGCAGATGATCATTCCCTCCACCACCGCGTGGGGGTCGCCTTCGAGAACCGACCTGTCCATGAATGCCCCTGGATCGCCCTCATCGGCGTTGCAGACCACGAACTTCTTCTCGCCGTCGTTGGCCGCGGCGAATGACCACTTGAGGCCGGTGGGGAAACCGGCACCGCCCCGGCCCCTGAGACCTGAGTCCTTCATGGTCTGAATGATCTCATCCGGGGTCATCTGCGTCAGAGCCTTCCTGAGCCCGGTGTAACCGCCTGCCTCCTCGTAGTCATCGATGATATCCGGATTTATCGTTCCGCAGTTCCTGAGGACAATTCTGTTCTGCAGGTCGAGGAAACTCGTTTCTGTACCAAAGGTGTTTCCGTTTTCCTCCACTCCGTAGATAAGATGCTCGTCTTCAATGGGTCTTCCGCCCTGTACGTGTTCCGTGAAAATGATTTCAGCGGATTCAGGGCTTACTTCACCGTAAAACACCCGTTTGCCGTCGCCTCTTATCTCCACAAGCGGTTCTCTGAAGCACATTCCGATGCATCCGGTGAGTGTAAGTTCACAGTCTTCAGGGTGTGCTTCGGCAAGTTCCTTCAATTTGTCGTAAACTGCCTGGGCTCCGGCGGACAGGCCGCAGGTACCCATTCCCACAACGATGGTCCTCACTTCGCACCCCCTTCAGAACCGGCGGTTCCCTTCCTCCGGTACTCCTTCAGAATCTTTCTGAGCGAGGCCGGAGTGAGTCTGCCGTGGGTTTCTCCGTTTACCATCATTACAGGGGCCAGGGAGCAGCACCCTATACAGGCAACCGTAAGGAAGGTGAACAGGCCGTCTTCGCTTGTGTCTCCAACCTCAACACCTATTTCATCTGTAATGGTGTCAATGATGGACTTTGCCCCGGAAACATGGCATGCGGTTCCTGCACATGCCCTTATGACGAATTTGCCCATGGGTTTAAGCCTGAACTGGCTGTAGAAGGTTATAACACCATAGATATCTGATTCCGGAATGCCTGTGACGCCGGATATGTATGTAATTGCCCTTCTCGGGATGTAGCCGAAGTGCTCCTGGGCGGATTGCAGCAGGGGTATGAGTTCCCCGGGCGCTCCGTCGTACCGCCAGAGCCTGTAGCTGAAGCTTTCCTTTTTCGCAGCCGTTTTCATCACTCCCTTCGGAATCAGAAACCGGTTACCGGGAAATACGGACTTCCCGGCACCGGTACCGATATGATTAATTCTCGGTTAAATAATGTCTGTCAGTCGTCTATGAGTTTGATTACCTTTGCTTCCCGTACTCGAAGAACGCCGTCTATCTGACTTAGCTTCTCGATGATCCTGGGTGTTTTTCCAACAGCTCCGTGACCTGTGATCATTCCCACGAGCTTGGTGCCTTCGTCGATTACATCGCAGACAACAACTTCGTCAATGAAGAATACGGTGGTAAAGATCTGCTGAATTGCATCGGGGTCGATATCAGCAATGATGTAGCTCATGGTTCCCGGCTGTCTTCTGGCACCGGCCTGGGCATCCTGTTTCACGGCTTTCTGATATGTATCTATGAACTGGTCCACGTCGCGGTCCAGCTTAGGTCTTTCAACGGTTGACATGGAAAGAACCTTGATGCCCTCGATCGCCTTGACTTCGTCGAAGACCTTTTCCATTTCGTTCTGGGATTCAGCCTGAACCAGAAGGATCACATCGAAATCGCCCCTCACCGCATCGCATGACTGGATGTTTCTCATGGAGTAGAGCTTGTCGAATATCTCCATGCTGTCTTCCTGGTTCGTAATTTTGATGGTGAGATAAGCGCTTACGGATTCCCTCATGCCGTCGTCTATGGCTTCTGCTTCTGCTTCTGTTGCGGTTTTTCCAGGGGAGAGTTCTTCAAGGGCCTCCACAAGGTCGGGGATCTCAAAGGGTTTGTCCAGATATCCTGTGTTGTTTTCCGAAAGGGCTGTGACCATGAGCCTTTCGTCGCCGAAGCCTGTGATAACAAGAACCGGCAGGTCCGGGTACTGATTCTTTATGACCTTGAGGATCTTGAGACCGTCGATATCCGGCATGAAAATGTCCGTTACCAGGTAATCATATGCCAGACCCTTGTTTCTTGCCTGATTCAGTTCATGAATAGCTGAGATGCCGTCGGGACATGCCACAACCGAATAATCCTCCTGGGTAAGACCCACGGTAAGGTTTCTTCTGATTTCGGCCTCATCGTCTATTATCAGCACGCGGCCCTTCAATGGTTTCCTCCTCTGTTTTGATGAATATTCAGCATGGGAACGCTAAGGCAAGCTCCCAGTCAAGTCAATAACCTTCCGTCTCTTAACGAACCTCTGCTCTGCACAGGGAGAGGGCATCTTCGAGATCGTCCCATTTTCCCGAGGAAAGATAGAGGTTCATGGCTCTGGCTGCTCTTCGTCCATGCCCCATGGCAAGAATCACAGTTGCGGCTCCCAGTACTATATCGCCACCTGCGAATACTCCCGGAACAGATGTCTGTCCCGTTGCCTCATTGACTATGATGCCGCCCCAGTTCGTGACCTCGAGTTCCGGGTAGGAAGCTGGTACCAGGGGATTGGGGCTGTTTCCGATTGCCACTATCAGAGCGTCGGTTTCTTCTATGTATTCCGATCCCTCGATGGGGATGGGTCTTCTTCTTCCCGAGGCATCAGGCTGACCCAGTTCCATCTTTATCAGTTCGGCGCCAGTGATCCAGCCTTTGTCGTTCCCTACAAGACGTACAGGGTTGTTCAGAAGGTGGAATTCAACACCCTCTTCCTTTGCGTGATGAATTTCCTCAAGCCTTGCAGGCATCTGTTCTTCAGCTCTTCTGTAAACGATCAGAGACCTCTCTGCTCCCATTCTGAGTGCGGTTCTTGCGCAGTCCATTGCTACATTTCCGCCTCCAACCGTGATTATCTTTTTCCCTTTGACTATCGGCGTATCCGTGAACGGGAAGGAATAAGCTTTCATGAGATTTGCTCTTGTAAGGTACTCGTTTGCAGAGAGAACTCCCAGAAGGTTTTCACCTTCCACTCTCATGAATCTGGGAAGGCCGGCGCCTGTTCCTATGAAAACAGCATCGTTCTCATCCACTATTTTCTTAACAGGAGCGGTTTTGCCAACGATGAAGTTGTACTTGAACTTTACGCCCAGTTTCTCCAGGTAATCCACTTCGGTCTGAACGATCGCTTTGGGAAGGCGGAACTCGGGAATGCCGTAGATAAGAACTCCTCCGGCCTTATGGAACGCCTCGTAAACGGTGACATCATGACCGTACTTGATAAGATCACCTGCCACTGTCAGTCCTGCAGGTCCTCCACCTATTATGGACACCTTTTTCCCTGTTTTAGCAACTGCCTCGGGTAGCTCGTATTCACCCTGTTCCCTTTCCCAGTCAGCGAGGAACCTTTCAAGCTTGCCTATCATCACTGCTTTACTGGGATCTTTCTTCGCTTTACCAATTGTGCAGACCTGCTGACACTGTTCTTCCTGGGGGCAGACCCTTCCGCAGACGGCGGGCAGCAGATTCCTCTGTTTCAATATTCTTACACCCTTTTTGAAGTCTCCTTTTTCAATGGCTCCAATGAAACCTGGAATGTCTATTCCCACGGGACATCCCTCTACGCAGAATGGAGTTTTGCACTGAAGGCATCTCTGAGCCTCCTTCATTGCCATTTCAGGAGTGTAGCCCAGGGGAACTTCCTTTAGATTCCTGATCCGCTCTTTGGGATCCTGTTCAGGCATGGCAGTTGGTGGGATCTTCAGTCTTTCTGCCGGTTTCATTACTTGCCTCCCTTCAGGGAAGCCTCAAGCCTGCATCCGGTGTGTTCCGAGAACCTGTCCAGAGCTTCCTTCTCGTGCTCCCTGTAGGTTCCCAATCGAGCCATCATCTCATCGAAGTCCACTTCGTGGCCGTCGAACTCCGGTCCATCCACACAGGCGAACTTGATCTTGCCGCCCACGGTGACCCTGCATCCGCCGCACATACCGGTGCCGTCCACCATTATGGGATTCAGGCTGACAATTGTAGGTATGCCCAGTTCCTTTGTGAGAAGGCACACGAACTTCATCATTATTGGCGGTCCCATGGCAATGCACTGGTCGAACTTCTCCCCGGAGTTCACAAGTTCTTTTATGGCATCCGTTACAAGGCCCTTTTTTCCCTTTGAACCATCGTCGGTTGTGATAACAATTGAGTCACTTACATCCCTCATTCTCTGCTCGAGTATCAGAAGGTTTTCAGAACGGGCGCCCAGAATGCTGGTTACCCTGTTGCCTATGTCTTTCATGGCTTTTGCAACCGGATAAAGCGGTGCGGTACCAATTCCGCCGCCAACGCAGAGAACGTGGCCGACCTTCTCTATGTGTGTGGGTGTACCCAGAGGACCTGCAATATCAGGGATAGAATCGCCCACTTGCATATTGGCAAGCTGCAGGGTGGTTTTTCCCACCGATTGAATGATAAGGGTTACCGTACCGTTCTCTTTGTCAACATCTGCAATGGTTATAGGGATTCTCTCTCCCTCTTCACTTACTCTGATCAGTACGAACTGACCGGGTTCTCTGTAAGCTGCCACATCGGGGGCGTCAAACCGGTAAAGTGTTACATCAGGGCCCAGCGTCTCTTTGTAAAGGATCTTGTGCATCGATTGCCCTCCGGGTTTGTGAAAGGTTCTGAAAAAAAGCCCGGACGAATGCTGTTACAAAAGTAGGCTGGCAGTTCTGCAACCGGAAAATCCGCCGGGAGAACAGTATGCATCACAATATTCTTCAGGGGTCTCCGGGTCAAGTAGTG
>CAZRCS010000128.1:0-5290 GCA_964598645.1 uncultured bacterium
CCTTATCTGTATTACCTACAGAAAGGAGGTGCGAAATGACACGATCAAAGGATTTTGGAATGGAGATCGGACTTCTTGCCGGTCTCGTTCTTCTGAACCTTCTTTTCCAGTTCGTTCCCCAGTCCAGTATCGGAAGGCTTTCAACCCGCACCTTTGATAATGCACTCGAAGCGGTTGATGCATTTCTTCCCTATGATGCCACGGTAGACGAGAAGACCGAAGAGGTGATCGATGAGCAGATCGCCATCGATGAACAGGTGGAGACGGCTATAGATGAAGTCACACCAGATGTGGTCATGTCACTGAGTACTGATACCATCGGTCTTTCCACTGCTGTTACCGTGGAAACGGGATTGTCGGATGGCAGTGCTCAGGATGAAATCGGCCCTCCTGTATTCATGCCCGTGGAGGTGTTTCCGGTCTGCACCTTCATGCCGCCGCCTGCATACCCCGAAATGGCGAGAATGGCAGGCGTTGAGGGAGTGGTGACACTTTGGGTGTACGTGGACGCCCAGGGCATCGTCAGGGAGGTTCAGCTGATGCAGACAAGCGGGGTTTCCTCACTTGATGAAGCCGCGATGTCTGCCGCTTTGAATACCGGATGGAATGCCGCCAGGAACAACGATTCTCCCGTTGGAGTCTGGACCACCCTGCGGTACAACTTCTCCCTTTCAGACTGACTGGAACGAAAAAAGCCCCCCGGCTTAGGGGGGCTTTTATCTATATTGAGAACTAGAGAGCCCGGCTCTTGAGCCTGTTTGCCTTGTTGGGATGAATGAGCCTTGTTCTTCCTGCCCTGTCTAAAAGGCTCTGAGCAGTCTTTACAGCGGCTTCCTTCTCTTCAGGTGTTTCAGCAGCCTGCACCTTTTTAAGTGCGGTGCGGAGCCTTCTGAGCTTTCTGTGGTTTCTCTCTTTTTTTACAGCATCGGTACGCAGACGCTTGAGCGATTGTTTGCTCCTTGCCAAGAGCTGTCTCCTTTCACAGAATATACGGCATATGCCGAACTTTTATCCCGTCTGGGTTTTATTCCTGTTGACGGGCAAATGTAAGATATTCCCGCACTGATGTCAACTATAGATTGAGGAGCTGCTGATGAAAAAAATGCTTATGCTGTCGCTATTTCTGATGATCCCCACCGTAATGTACGGTGGAAGACTCATTCGAATTCCGGCTTGTACCGATTACGATTTCACGTCGGTTCAGGCAATGGGATATGATATAACCTCGGGAAGCAGGATCGACGGTTATGTGGATATCATGGTTGAAGATGCCTATGTGGAGGAGGCCCTTGTAAGGTATCCCCAGGCAAAGCTTCTTCCCCTTGAGTGGTCGACACTTCTCCCGAACACCGACGAAGAGATGGGTTTCTATCACGGTCCCAATGAAAACAATGCCTTCTGGGCAACCCTTGCAGAAGATAACGACATGGTAGATACCCCGGCCTCCTATGGAACATCCTATGAGGGCAGAGACCTCTACTATGTTAGAATGACCAATGCCGGAGCCGGGGCACCTGCCATTCTTTTCACCGCCCTGACCCATGGAAGAGAGCCCGGGGGCAACTCTGCCGTTATCGACTTCGCCCAGTGGCTTGCAACCGAGTACGGAAGTGACACCATGGCAACTTTCATTCTGGATAATGCCCAGGTGTATTTCGTCCCCATGGTAAACGTCGATGCCTATTACTACAATCTTCCAAGTGGCGGTAACGATCAGAGGAAGAACATGAACTTCTCCACGCCGGTTAATTCCGACGGAATTGATCTGAACAGGAATTTCAGTTACATGTGGGGTTACGATGACTCCGGCTCCAGTCCTAATCCCTACAGTGCAACCTACAGAGGAAGTGCTGCTCTCAGCGAACCCGAGACAGCAGCTCTCACCCAGTGGATGGAAACCATAAATCCAGTAGGCGGATTCCATTACCACACATACGGCGGCTATCTGCTTTATCCCTACGGCTACAACAACAGCGCCACTCCCCATGAAGCCCTTTTCAGCAGCTGGGGCAGCCAGCTGACCGCCCAGAATAACTACGCATGCGGTCGATGCGGGCAGATATTGTACGATGTGAACGGTGATGCCGTGGACTGGTCATACGGAACGCATCAGTACCTGTTCTACACTCCCGAGGTGGATGACAACGGCTTCTGGGGCAGTCAGTACGACGAGACCCTGCTTGAAACCAACAACCTGGAGTGCCGTTACATGAACAAGCTTCTCTGCATGAACCTGCTCAGTATGACAGGAATTACAGATGAAGACCATCTGGAAGTGGGCGGTTCGGGGCTTTCCGTTACAGTGGGAGAGAACCCTGTAAGTTCAGTTCTTTCCTATGCCGTTTCCGGTACAGGAAACTCCTCTGTAACCATTCTTGACGTTTCCGGAAGAATAGTGGCCTCTCCGGAAAACGGCAGCTGGACCATTCCTTCAAGCTTGATGAACGGTGTGTATTTCATCAGGGCCGAGAGCGGAGCCGAATCGGTTTCTGAGCGGTTCACAGTTCTGCGGTAGCGGAGTAACGGTATATGAGCACCGAATACAAAGAGCTGGTGAACTACTACCTGGTTCTCGACTTAAAAAGGAACGCCAAGCAGGACGACATAGAAATGGCCTATGCAAAGGCTGCACTGAAGCATCATCCCGACGTAGCCGGTGACAGTTCCCAGGTACAGGAGAGGTTCGCCCTTATAAACGAGGCATATTCGGTGCTCAGTAACCCGGAAAAGAAAACAGAATACGACGAGAAGCTTGGAGCTCCGGACTACAGCTACCAGGAGGAGATAATCACCTCCGATGAAGGCAATGCCGGGCCCGATGAGCCTCAAACCGCTGCTGCATCCAGGGTGAGAAGGCCTGTCAAACCGGAAACCGATTCCGGTGCGGTGGGCAGGATGAGCAAGAAGAAGCTTCAGGTTACCCTGTCCAATGCCAGGAAACTCATTTCTAAAGGGGATTTCTGGCGAGCGGATTCTATTCTCAAGCAGGCCCTTCTCTCCTATCCACGAGATCCTGACATCCGCCGGCTGCTTGCGCGGGCAGCTGAGGGCAGAGGCAGGTTCAGGGAAGCCGTGGAGGAGCTGAGAGCAGCTGTGGATATAGAGTACTTCAACCCTGAGAACCACTACCTGATGGGCCGCATGTTCCTTAAAGGCGGCCAGATGGATCGCGCAGAAAAGGCGTTCAACGATGCCCTGTCGTGGCAGGAAGACTACGAACCGGCCATTAGGGGCATAGCTGAGATAAGAAAATTGAGAAGGTCAAAACTCCCCTGGTGGAAAAAAGTTATGGGACAGAAGCAATGAAAGAAGGAAGCAGACTCTATTACTCCATTGGTGAGGTAAGTGAGCAGCTGGGTATAAAACCCCATACCCTCCATTACTGGGAAAGCGCATTTCCCTCGCTGAAACCCCACAAGAACCAGGCAGGGAACAGGTGCTACAGACCGGGGGACATTGAGCTGGTCAAGCTCATAGACAGGCTGGTTAACAAAGAGGGTTTCTCCATTGAGGGGGCCAGAAAACAGCTTGAGAACATGAAGAGGGGAAACGGTCAGCTTACCTTCGATCTCAAGAGTCAGGGGACAAACAGCGAGATCATCGACCAGGTCTGCACTGAACTTGAATCCATTATAAAGGATCTGTCCAGAAATCCTCAGACCGAGCTTGACGACTGATTCCCCGTTGCATAGAATTGTGCTTCCTGACGGGGCGTGGCGCAGTCCGGTAGCGCACTTGAATGGGGTTCAAGTGGTCGCTGGTTCGAATCCAGTCGCCCCGACCAAGGACAAGAGAAGAGGAACCTCCGGGTTCCTCTTCCGTTTTTGCGGAAGAAACAGGAGAGTCCATTGATCCCCAGAGCAAAAAGCATGACCGCGAAACTGCAGCAGATCTTCCCGGAGCTGAGTCCCAGGGTTCTGGATGCCATGTCCGAGGTTCCCAGGGATATCTTCGTGGACCCGGGCTGGAAGAGATTCGCCTATTCTGAGAGGAGCCTTCCCATAGGACACGGACAGACCATCAGCAAACCGGCCACAGTTGTAAGGATGCTGGATGCAATGGAGCCTGTATTCGATGGAAAGCTTCTGGAAGTTGGTAGCGGAAGCGGGTACCTGGCTGCCGTGGCTTCAAGGCTGTTCAGTAAGGTGTTCTGCGTGGAGAGAGTCCTTGGGCTTGTGGAGCCGTCCAGGTCCAATATTCTGAAAACAGGTGCCAGGAACGTCATGGTGAAATTCGGAGACGGAAGCGCCGGCTGGAAGAAGCATGCTCCTTTCAACGGAATTCTTTACAGCGCAGGGGCTCCTGAACTTCCCTCCTCTCTGCTGAGCCAGCTTGCAGAGGGAGGGCTTGCGGGAGTTCCGGTGGGAAGCGCAGATAACCAGATATTTACCGTATGGAGAAAACAGGGGGAAGAACTGGAGGAGCTCTCGTCTTTTCCATGTTCCTTCGTTCCCCTTATAGGGAAAGAGGGATGGAATGGGTGAGAAGATAGCCCTTGAGATAATACAGATGATGAAGAACACCCCCGGAGAGCTTGTGATGATGCTTCTCTCAGCACTGCCCCTCACAGAACTCAGGGCGTCCATTCCCGTTGCGTATACCGTCATGGCAGACAAGTGGTGCTGGCCCTGGTGGAAGATCTATCTTCTTGCCGTGGCAGGAAACATGCTCCCGGTGCCCTTCATCCTGATGCTTCTGGGGCCGGTGAGCCGGTGGCTTTCCCGGTGGCGGCTGTTTGACAGGTTTTTCACATGGCTCTTCGAGAGAAGCAGGAAGAGGGTAAGCAGTCATGTGGAGAAATACGAAGCCCTTGGCCTTGCTGCCTTCGTTGCCATTCCCCTGCCTGTTACAGGCGCATGGACAGGCTGTGTGGCTGCCTTCGTTCTGGATATTCCAAAGAAGCTTGCCATACCCTCCATACTCCTCGGGGTGATGGCTGCGGGAGCCATTATCACACTGATAATGAATGGTGTTCTTACGGGACTTGGTTTTCTGCTGTAGCGAATCTTGCAGTACCCTGCAAAATAATGTAGATTTCAACTCCTTCGGTCGGGGCGTAGCGCAGCCCGGTTAGCGCGCCTGGTTCGGGACTAGGAGGTCGGAGGTTCAAATCCTCTCGCCCCGACCACTTTTCATCTGGTTCGAGTAACTCGGCGTGCCAGCAGATATTATTCCAATATGCTATTTAATCAGCGCTACAGATTCAGTGCGGGAACCAAATTCCGAATTATACTGCACGAAGTAGCATCCCGAGGAAAGCTCTTCTGGAACTGCCCATTCAACAGAATTG
>CAZRCS010000129.1:0-5251 GCA_964598645.1 uncultured bacterium
AGGGCTCTTTCAGGGGTAAGAAGTCTGTCGTACATGCCGCCGGTGCGCTGCCATCTTTCAACGAAGTTCGGTTGCATGCTGAATATGTGATACCCGGGATCCCAGTTTCCGGGCCAGAACGGGTCAAGATCCTCTGCGTGTTCTATCCTTATGGGAAATCCCCTTCCCAACCTTCTGAAGGCCTCGGCCGATACTCTGTCCAGCTGCAGAAGTGCACCACCACCAATGGCATGAACTACTGGAACAACACCCAGTTCCCCGCAGAGGATAAACTTCTCCAGCAGATCTTCGTCGTCATGGATAAGAAAATCCCCTGAGTTAAGATCCACTGCGGCGTTGCCTGCTCCGAAGGAACCGTCAAGGAAGAACTTCATCATGGAAGATTTCGCAGGGAAAACAGGGTCATCGGGAGAGACTCCGCTCATAACAAGCTTTATATCCAGTTCAGGGTGGGCTGCAAGAAGATTGGCGGCGTTTTCAGGTTTCTCTATTGAGCACACCCCGGTAACACCTGCCGAGTGAATTTTGCCCACCACACTTCCAACGGCTTCATAAGCCTTCCGGGGATCGGGAGGAAAACAGTCGGAGAATTCCATTACCGGTTTCTCCCTGAGAATTCCGGTTGATAAATCTATCCACCTGGGATCGTGATCCATCATGGCCATCATCGCCGAATTGGCAAGGGCTGCATGACCGCAGACCCTGCAGAGAAATGCAGGTCTGCCGCCGGTTGCCGCATCGAGCTCCTGGAGTGTGGGTAATCTTGAGTCCGACCAGCTGCTTTCATCGAAGGAGTCGCCCCTGATAATTTCATCATCGCCATTTTTAACACCCTCCCAGACAATACCGAGAAGGTCTTCCACAGAACCTGCCGTGGACAGATCCAGGGAAAGTTCCTTGAGCACCATCCAGGAGAGATGGCAGTGCGCATCGAAGAATGCCGGCATGGCAAAGGGGTAATCCACAGGCCCACCACTGCTATCGGCGGTTATTTCCGAAATTGTGCCGTCAGAAAGTATGGAAATCGTGGAGTTCTCCAAGGGAAGCCCCTGCCCTGTCCAGATGGCTCCTGCTTTAATCTTTTGCATTTCTGCTGTCCTGTATGTATTTGAACATGAGATCTATAACGTCATTCCTGACTTCCAGCTTGAAAAAGGTATGCTTGCTCCTTACCTCTATATCGCTGACCTTACCTCTGATCTCAGCCTCAACAAGTCCCAGTGAGGGCCTGGATGTTTCCTCAGAGATGTAAGTGATGTCCGTATTCAGGTCCTTTATCTCACGGGCTCCGATGTTCAGAGGGTTGTCCATGCTGTACCACTTTTTAAGAAGAATGTAGTTATTCCCCTGTATGGATGTTATGCCCGGGTAGGTCACATCGATTCTGGTGATGGCTCCCTCTGTAACCATGGCCTTCTTGTAGATCTCGGCGTGATTCCTGCCTGTGTTCTTAGCCTTGAGCAAAGCCTGGTCCGCAGCAATGATGAGTTCGGACCCGGAGACCTGTTCGGTGGAAGCCACCCCCAGTGATATCTGAACGGAAAGATCCTGTTTTTCCCCCCCGGGAGAGACTTCCAGAGAGGAATACTCAACCAGGCGGCATATGCGCTCGGCAGTTACCGCTCCTTCAGCGAGACTGGTATTAAGCATGAGAACGGTTATTTCTTCGCCTCCGTAACGGTATGCCTCTCCCCTGTACCTCACCGATGTCCTTACCAGGGAAGAAACATGGTTCAGAACCATGTCTCCTACGTCGTGGCCGTGACGGTCGTTGAATTTCTTGAAGTGATCGATGTCTATCATTATGGCGCACAGAGGTAAAGAAGAAGCAGCCATGGCGCGGAGAAGCAATGGTATGTCATGATCCAGTATCTTTCTTGGCGGTAAGCCGGTAACTGGATCAAGCTCAACCTGTCTTGGGAATGTTACCTCGTCCATGTCCGGTTACTTCTCCCGTCTGAAGGTTAACCATACAATAACCCATAGACAATGCCGGTCAACGGTCTGTTGACCATGAAGTGGTGAATATGTAGAGTGTAAGCGGCGAAAAAAACACTTGAGAGGAGTGGCCTTGAGAATTATTACCGCTCTCTTTGCAGCAATTCTGGTTTTTACCGGGTGTATAGGATGGAACAGCGAACAGAAAGACGTGGTAGACTGCTATAACGCAGCCAGAGATCATACTGAAAACTCCGAATGGAACAGACTTCAATCTTCCTTTACAGATGATACGGAAAACCTCATTGATGCCCTTGCTGAATTCTATTCTGAAAACGGTGCCCCATTCGAGAACGATCCGGCGCTGTTCCTGGAGGCCCTGGCAATGGAAACCGATCTGCTGTATTTCCCTGAATCCATCCTCAGCGTCGAGGTAACGGGAGACAGGGCATTACTCCTGGCCGATGGAGAAAGTGAGCCCCTTGCATACGAATTCCGCAGGGAGTCCGGAAGATGGAAATTGAATTTAGAGCCTGTTCTCTCTGAGCTTGTTCAGACCCTGTTGCAGGGAACCGGGGCATCCTTTCCCCAGGCAGGTGGAGCTGACGCAATACCATCTTTCATATCCCGGGGAAACGGAAACTGTCCCTTCCTCGTGAGAAACGGACTCACAGGTCTTGCGGTGCACAACGTGTTCTGCAGCCCAAGTGAAAGCGACAGCTGGGGAGAAGATCTCCTCGGTCCAAGTATTCTTGGAACCGGAGCTGAGCTTCAGCTGAATCTGGAACCCGGTACCTACGACATCCAGATCTACGACTCAAGAGAAAGTTCATACACACTCTGGCAGGTGCAGCTGGATGAAAACGGTGTTCTCTGGGAAGTAACCGGAGCCGACCTGGACCTTTAAAGAAGAGCAGACCAACCCTTTTTTCCCTGGACCTGAAAACAGGCACTTTACCCGGACATGCAGATCCTTTATTTTGCCCTTCGTACATCTGCAGACGGCAGTCGTCTGCTATATAACAGGAGGGGTATTCATGAAGAAAATAACTGCATTGCTGGCAATACTTTTCGCCGTCACTGTAATTGGTGGTTGCGGCGGAGGTAATGTACCGGTAAAGATCACCAACGATCTTGGCGCATGGAACGTGGAAGAGATCTATATCGATCCTTCTGACGAGCCATGGGGTGAGAACCGCATCAGTGACGTGATGGAGCCCGGTGACGACGTTACTATCAACGTTCCCGTCGGGACCTATGACATGAAGATAGTTGACGAAGATGGCGACACCTACACCCTCTGGGGTGTTGAGGTTGGTGCCAGCGGATACGAGTGGGCAGTGACCCTCTCTGATATTGACTAAGGTCCTGTTTCTGGAATGGAACGGGTTCTGTTATGGCCCCATATAATTAAGAATCAACCTGAGCTAAAGGAGGGATAATGAAGAAACTGAACATGCTTCTTGCCCTGTTTGCTGTTTCTGTGCTGTTCATGGCATGCGGCGCAGGAGAACCAGCCGAGGACACCGGCGACCGTGACAATGATGCAGGAACAATCGAGGTGGTCATCGTAAACGGCCTTGAGGACTGGGATATAGAAGAGATCATGGTAGATCCTTCAGACGGTCCATGGGGTGAAAATCGTCTCGATGAAACCCTTGAGCCCGGTGATGAAGTCACCATCGTTCTCGACGAAGAGAACACTTACGACATCATGGTTACCGATGAAGACGGCGACACCTACACCATGTGGCTCGTGGACATCGATGAAGACGGCTTCGAATGGGAAGTGACCCTGGAAGATCTCGACTGGGCCACTGAAGAAGTTACCATAACAGTGGAGAACGGTCTTGGAAGCTGGGACATCTGGTATCTCTACGGATGCACTTCCGAGGCGGAAGACTGGGGAGAAGACAAGCTCGGTTCTGAGGTTCTCGCCCCCGGTGAGAGCGCAACCTTCACCGTTCAGTCCGGCGACTGGTACGATTTCCTTGCTGAAGATGAAGACGGCGACACCTACGTGATACTCGACGAGTACATCGACGGAGACTTCACCTGGGTAGTGGACTTCGATTACATGGACAGCTCCTTCAGACTGGATGCAGCCGAAGAGGGCGACGCTCCGATTACCATATACAATGACCTTGGCGACTGGACGATCTGGTACGTCTACTGCGATCCCACCGATTCACCATGGGGCGACGACCGTCTGGGTTCAGAACTTCTTCACCCCGGTGAGGAATTCACCTTCTACGTACCTTCAGGCTACAGCTACGATATTCAGGTGGAAGACGAAGACGGCGACACCTACACCCTCTGGGGTGTGGATATCGACGAAGCCGGCTACTACTGGGAAGTTACACTTTCCGACCTCGACTAATTCGTGTATTATCCACTGCGGGGGGGGCACAGCGCCTCCCCCGTTTTTAAAAAGAGGGGCCTTCAGATGAAAAGCAATTTGATCATTACTCTTTTGCTCACAATTCTGCTTCAGTCGGCCTGCGGATATGAGCCGGTAAGGATCACAGTGGTCAATGACCTTGGAAGCTGGGATATCCATTACATCTATATCAGCGGAACCGATGAGGAAGACTGGGGTATGAACTCCCTCACCGGGAACACCATACTCGTTCCGGGTGATTCCATTGCAATAGGAGTGGAGCCCGGGGTGTATGACCTGCAGATAGTGGATGAAGACGGCGACACCTACACAAGATGGAATCAGCAGGTAACCGAGGACGGATACCGGTGGGCAGTAAGACTTGGCGAAATAGACTAGGGAATACGGTACCCACCAGGACTGTAACACCGTAAAAAGGAGGAAATCACGTGAGAGCAAGGGCAATCACCATACTCTTCGCGGTCATATCCATGACCATGATGAGCGGCTGTTTCGAGAAGGTTCCCCTTTCGGTGACCAACGGCCTGGAAAACTATGACATACACGTTATCTACATAAGCAGAAGTACCGACAGCGTCTGGGGCACCAATCACCTCCCAGGCACCGACATCCTTGAACCCGGCAGAACAGCCGAGGTAATGGTAACCACAGGTGTATACGACATTCAGGTCACCGACGAAGACGGTGATACCTACACCCTGAACGACGTGAAGATTGACGGGGACGGCTTCACCTGGAACGTAACCATAGACCAGATCGATACTGTGCAGGCACCCGCCCGGGGAAGCACCAGCAGCACCGGTACCTGTCCGATCACATTCAGCAACGATCTGGGCAGCTGGGACATTACCGGGGTTTACATCTCCCCTTCAGACAGCGACAGCTGGGGTGACAACCACATCCAGGGCGAGA
>CAZRCS010000130.1:0-5201 GCA_964598645.1 uncultured bacterium
AAATGTCCGGCTGGTTGACGTAGGTTCTGAACATGGAAGGCCAGCCGGGTCTGAACGCTATGAGGCCAACGGTTCCAGGTTCGGTCACAGGTTGATGTGTATTCAGGTCCAGGATGCCTGCCGTAATACCCGGGAACGGCTTACCCATGGATCCGGGCTTGATCTTCATTCCGGGATAGTTGGTGATCATCATGGCACCTGTTTCGGTCTGCCAGAAAGTGTCGTGGAAGGCAAGGCCGTAAACCTTTTCACTCCAGATCACCGCCTCGGCATTAAGCGGTTCCCCAACGGAAGCAAGGTGCCTGAGACTTGAGAGGTCATATTCCTTAACCAGTTCATCTCCATCCCTCATGAGGGATCTTATGGCGGTTGGAGCTGAGTACCAGACAGTTATCCTGTTGTCCTGGATGAACTGGTACCAGGCGGCGGATGTGAACCCCGAGTCCAGTACGCACTGTGTTGCGCCAAGGCTCCAGGGGCCGATGATCCCATAGCTCGTACCGGTTACCCAGCCTGGATCGGCGGTGCACCAGTAAACGTCGTCGTCTTTGACGTCCAGCACCCAGGCGGTGGTAAGCGCCTGGCCCCATACTGAACTGTGAACGTGCTGGGCGCCCTTGGGCTGGCCTGTGGTTCCTGAAGTGTAGTGAAGAACTGAAGGTGTTTCAGGGCCCGACTTGTAGACCTGGAAATCTTCGATTTTCGGTGCGGCCTCAACATCGAAGAAAATCTCGCCTTCCTTAAGCTTGTCGGGATTGCCTTCGATAACCACGATCTTCTCCAGGGAAGGAAGTCTGTCCTGAATTTTCCTTACTTTCTTCACATGCTTCTGGGTCGTGAAGATCAGCCTGGTTTTGGCACTGGCCAGACGAACCTCCAGCGATTCGTCCCCAAAGGCTGAGAAAAGAGGCTGGGCAACTGCTCCGGCTTTAAGAATTCCCAGGAAGGAAATGTAAAGACCGGGGATCTTGTCCATGAAGATGCATACCCTGTCGCCGGGTTTAATGCCCTGGTCCTGAAGGAATTTTGCATAACCGTTGGAAAGGACCTTCAGATCGTTGAATGTAAAGGTCCTTTTCTTTCCGCCGAAGCCCTGCCAGATAAGCGCTTTCTTATCTCCATGGCCTCTTTCGCAGATCCTGTCGGAACACATGGCTCCGATGTTGAGGGTTTCACCTTCCTTCCAGTCCAGTACTTCCTTGGCGATATCCCAGCTGAAGTTTTTCTGTCTTTCCTCGTAGGAACCGATATTGCTCAAAACCTGCCCTCACTTCCTGACTTCGCCTGTGCTAAAGGCTTCCGCTGTTTGTGTTGAAAAAATGCTCCTTATCAAAATATGTATTGATACAAATAACCGAACCGGGGTTCCATGTCTAGACTTTTTCAGGGCCTTCAGCAATCACCAGTGCAATGGCGGATTTCCTGGTGTGCGACAGGGAAACAAGGAGCTTTGTAATACCATTTTGCTGCATGGTCTTCAGAGCGAGACCATGAAGATCAAGAAACACCGCTCCAGTTTTCGGATCTCTCTTAACTTCCACTTCACGGAAACGGAGTCCCGATGAGAGTCCGTGCCCCAGAGCCTTGAATGCGGCCTCTTTAGCGGCGAATCGGGCGGCGAAGTTCTCCCAGTATCTTATCTGGGAACGGCAATAGTCCGTTTCTGATGGGAGATAGATCTCTTCGATCAGCTCCTGGTTGAGTTTCTCTCTGAACCTCTCCATGTCAACAAGGTCTATACCGATTCCAACTACCATTCTTCTCCGTTCCCGGGGGCAATCGCTTTGTAAACGCGGCTGTCCAGAACCAGATACTCACCCGGTCCTCCATAGTACTCCGATAAGCCTGTGTCTATCATAACCACCCTTCCGCCAAACCGGGTTTCTATTCCGTCATCTGTTACCGTATGACCTATTACCGCAAAGTCAGCATCTGCACCGGCAAGAAACTCTTCCAGCGCTCTTTCCACTGCAGAGGACGGGTCTATTGCCCACCCTCTGTACCAGAGAGGACCATCTCCGCCTAAAATCTGAGATGCGTCATCGCGGAGTGTGAGCCTTTTCCTTACCTCTTCGTTTATCTCGGAAATGGAAGCGGAAGAGTATTCATCAGAAACACCCGCATGGAGAAATACTGCGTTGTTTATTCTGATCACAGCGTTGTGGCCTGCTATCCACCAGCCGTACCTGCCCGTCGGCCTCATGCTTCTTACCAGTGCTTTCATTCCGCCGTGAGAAACGGCTTCTTCGGAACTTACATACCTGTAGTCACCGGTAAGGTTCATTGCCTCGTGATTCCCTGTGAGACAGTGAACGGCTCCACCCTGAGTAAAGGCCTGCTTCTCAAGTTTCATGAGAAGCTCCATTACAAGCCTGGAGTCAGGCCCCCTGTCCAGAAGATCACCGGTTTGAACAAGATGGGTTTTCCCCGCACACCAGTTCTTGGATGAGTCAATGATACCGGCGTCCTTCAATAAGAGCACAAAACGGTAGAAATCACCGTGTACATCTCCAACTGCCACCACACGCCCGATACCGTTCCAGGAATACCTGCCCGGGAATGCAAGAGCGCACAGAAAAGCTATACGTGCGACTAGACCTACAATACTTGGAACCCCTTTCCGGCGATTACGGACCACACAGATTATGATAATTGTCAACTGCTTAGGCAATTACAGTTTTGCTATAACTTAATACCGTATGTATAAGTTATGAGTTACACAGTTACCCATGCCAGGACAAATAAAAACCATTGACTGCGAGAACAAATAGGCATATACTTTTTTCAGGTATCTCTTCACAAAAGAAAGGGGTTAATATGTTGAAGACATTATTAGTCGTTTTGGTGTTTGTTTTTGCGGCATTTGGTGCTGATTTCGAGTACAGTACCGCAGGAACAATGGGAACAGTTCCTGATCTTGGAGGATCAAGCACGGGCTGGGGGGAATGGTTCATTACCTCAATACTGAATGATTCAGGTCACGATCTTCTGCTTACCCAGATCTCCATACCCTGCTGCGGCCCTGCCACCGGTGATTACGGCTGGATTGTCTGGACCGACGTGGGCGGTCTTACCCCGCCTGCCGGCGATGCAACAACAGCAGACTACCACGGACCATTCACTCCCGTTGACCCCAGTTCGAGCACTTTGCCTCCCGTTACCTACACGGACATCGACATTTCAGCTGCCGGTGTTGTAATACCCAGCGGGAATTACTTCTGCGTTGGCTACGACGTTACCGGTAACGGCGGCCAGATAGCTTTCAACGGAGTTGACACCTGGTCATGGTATAGTGGCATGTGGGATTCAGACCAGGGTTGGGGCCGCACCGATATCATCGATGTTTACGCCAACTTTGATACTGCACTGACAAGAGATACCTGGGCATCCATTAAGAACAGCTTCTAGGATTCCTGAAAAGACCCCCGGCAAATGGCCGGGGGTCTTTTTTTTACTTTCCTGAAACTGTTATACCGGTAAAGGTAATCCAGGGGAAAATACTGTACCCGTTGTTGACGGTTTCACTGGAGATGTCCTTCACCGAGTTCAGCATGTCCTTGATGTTCCCTGCAACCATTGTTTCGGATACCGGGAACTTAATCTCTCCGTTCTCAATGTAGTAACTGTTTTTGGCAACACCTGAGAAGTCACCGTTGCTGGCAGGATTTCCTCCGGAAAATCTGCAGAGAAGAAGCCCCCGGTCAACCGATTTCACCATTTCTTCGAAGGATGCCTCACCGGGATCCACCACGTAGAAAGAACCGGAGTTAACCGCCTTCTCAAGCCCGGTTTTCCTGGCCCCGTAGAGACTCAGAAGGAAAGATCTCAGAATGCCGTCTTCGATGATGACTCCGTTTTGGGCTCTGAAGCCGTCTGGCGTGAAGAAGTATCCCCCTGAAAGATCCTCACTGAGGGGCATGGAACGAAGGGTCAGCCTGACGTCTGCGATTTTTTCGTTCAGAGAGTCCTTGTAAATGGAAGTTCCTGTCATCATGGGATAGTCTTCAAGGAAATTCGTTATCGTTCTGATGAAATCATCCAGACAGTCAGGTGTCACTATTATGTCACCGGTAAAGGTCTCCGGTATTTCTCCTGTAACTGTCTGCCCGATAGACTGCTCCATAAGGGAGTCCATGGTACCCATCTCCCAGAGATTTTCATCCAGGTTCTCCGTGGATACGGCAGAGTAGTTGAAGGAAGAAGTGTTTTCACCTTCCTTGGCCGTGAACATTGCCACAAGAGTGTATTCCCCTATTATCGAGCTGAATTCAACTCCATTGGAGTTCACGTAGTATCTGTGTTTCGACGTATGGTCAAGGATGATCTGCTCCAGTATCAGGGTGGGGTATTTCTGCCCGGCCCGACTTGCGAATTCATCAAGTCTTGAGTACATCAGGTTCACATCGGGCTCCCGGGGACCCCTGGAAAAGCTCTCTGCGGTCTGGAACCCGGCTATATCAACTGCCGGATCAGCCTCCCCTGATTCGACCAGGTCCAACAGCCCGGAAACAGCCTGAGATATGGAGCTGTCATCGGTTTTATTCACAACGGATGATGCTCTTCTGTTACGGCTGATTCCCGTGATTCGCAGGCTTACGTCATCGGTGGTTCTCATGAGAGAGAAGTTGCTTCCCTCGAAGTTGATCTCGGTCTTCCTGGTAAGAACTAGATTACTCTCTGCTTTTTCAATACCCTCTTTAAGCAAACGGTCAACGCAGTTTGCAGGCACTTTTTGTTTGTCGTTCATGATTTGCCTCCAATGTTGACCCTGCATTTAACTGCAGGACCGCCCATGCCCACTGGGATAGGCTGCTTCTTCCCGCACATGCCTCCGCATTCCCACTTCATGTCCCGGGATACTGCCGTTACGGTTTTAAGCACATCGAAGGCAACCCCTGAAATGGTCATGTCCCTCAAAGCACTGCCCAGTTTGCCATTCTCGATCTCGTAGCCCAGAACCACACCGAACATGAACTCACTTGTGGAGTCAGCCTGTCCGTTGCTGGATTTCATCAGGTAGTAACCGTGGTCTATGGAAGCGATCATGTCCTCCAGCGAGCTGTTACCTGGAACAATTGCCGTGTTCCTCATCCTTATGAGCGGTTCGTCACTGAATTTGTAGCCCCTGGCATTTCCGGTGGGATCAACGCCGAATTCAAGGGCGGATTCCCTGTTGTGCATGAAGCTCTTCAGAACTCCTT
>CAZRCS010000131.1:0-5134 GCA_964598645.1 uncultured bacterium
TTATATTGATTCTTCCCTGCGCCTGATGAAATACTTCTGGAGGTTCTGATGATCTCTCTCTTTCTCTGCCTTCTGGGTACGGCAATACCCACCGGTATCACCGGGCTTTCCCGTGAAGCCTCAAACGTTTCACCCGTTGAAGGCCGCCTGCCGTCTTTCACTGAGATTTCCCTTCCCGTACGAGCGGCATTGGATGGGAACACGGTTCTTATAGTTACCGCAGACTACGTTTCCGCTCCCCTTGCCCCGCAGATAGCTCAGCTCCAGACGGACCTTGCCGCGGAAGGCTGGAACACATCCGTTCAGAGCATGTCCGGTGGAACCGTACAGGATCTGAAAACCCTCCTTCAGAGCACTCCTGACATCGACGGTGCAATCCTCATAGGTTTCCTGCCCTGTGCGTGGTTCGAGGAAGACTACTGGGCTTCGGAGGAGTTTCCCTGCGAGCTGTACCTTATGGACCTCGACGGAGTCTGGACAGATACCGACCATGACGGAATGTACGATTCGCATACCGGTGATGTTGCGCCTGAGATCTGGGTGGGCAGAATTGACGCCCACGCCGTGGATTTCGGTTCTGAACTTCTGATGCTCTCGGAATACCTGCAGAAAAACCACCTTTACAGAACCGGAGCCATGGCTCCCCCCTCCAGGGCCCTTGCATACATAGACGATGACTGGAGCGGTTACACGGACTGCGGTCTTGACTACATATACGGCCCGTCCGGTGTAACAGTTGTTAACTCCCCGTCCCAGACCACAGCAGAGGGATACCTTGAAGAGTTGGAACAGGGCTACGAATTCGTTCATCTCATGGCTCACTCCTGCCCCTGGGGACACACATTCAAGGTCCCCGGCGGCATGTCAGGCACCGTTATGGCCCCGGAGATAGCCCAGGCTAATCCTAATACTGCTTTTGCTCAGCTCTTCTCATGCTCCAATGCCCGTTGGGTCGAAACAGGTTGTCTGGGGAACTGGTATCTCTTCGGAACCGATACCGGACTGCTTGTTTCGGGTGCAGCAAAAACCGGCTCAATGCTTGACTTCGAGCAGTTCTACAACCCTGTTGGAAACGGCTCATGCTTTGGTGAAGCTTTCAGGGACTGGTGGGAATATGAAGCAACGGGAGGATTCTCTGCAGATGAAAGGGCATGGTTCTACGGCAATGCCCTCCTGGGAGATCCAACGCTGAGACCGATTTCGTCTCTCAATACGGGCACCGCTATACAGCATGCACAGGAGAGCACTGACGGCTTCCAGGTTTCCACAAGCACACATTCAGACTGCTTCCCGGATGCGGATACCCGGGGGGGGATCACCGCTGTTGCCTGGCTCACAGGTGAAAACGGGCGGCTGGACGTGGCGGCAAGGTTCCACGATGACTACGGAGACAGCTGGAGCCAGGTCTATATCGTTGACGCAGATGAGTATTGGGATAACAAGGTTACTGTCTGCTTCGACAACTCGGGAACTCCCTGGCTTGCATGGAGTGATTTCGAGTATTCAACGTATTCCTACAGAATAAAAACCGCCCATGGTATCCCCTTTGAGAATGTAACCGCAGAGGTTCCCCAGGAAGGGTATCAGGTTTCCCCGGACCTGGCCTGCACCGACAGGATGTGGCTGGCCTGGCAGGACTGGGAAAGCACCGGAGGAAGGGTAATGATAAAAACCCTTGAAGGCACTTCCTTTGAAGCACAGCTGAGCCAGCCCGGTGCATGGGCATCCTCTCCGGCTATCTCAGCGGGACCGGATGGAAAGCTCCATGCACTCTGGGTGGAAAGCGCACCATCGGGAAGCTCCATAGTGTGGTGCCGGGGAGATGAAAACGGTTTCTCCGCTCCCCAGGTCATCTCTACGGGCGATTTCTGTCATTCACCCCACATTGCACTCCGTCAGAATACTCTTGTTGCCGTATGGCAGTCAGATGGTATCACCTCATCGGTATCAGCCAGAACCTGGGACGGATCCCTGTGGACTTCGGAAGCTCAGTTGTACACAACCACAGAGCACATAATGAACCCGGTGGTTTCAGATGAGCCGGGAACCGGTTCTCCTCTGGTTCTCTGGCAGCAGAACAGGGCCGATGGAACTCCCCTTGCTTCCATTCTGTCAGGAGAAACATGGTCTGTACCTTTCCAGCCGTTTTACTCATCGGGTCCTGTCTGGAGTCCTGTCTCATCAGGGGGAAGGTACTACTGGGCAGGCACTGAAGGCTCCGATTGGAACATCTACTGCGAAACCTCAGAAGGAGTCCAGGAAGATCCACGTGCCCAGGCAGCTCCGGTAATGCTGGGTAATCCTGTATACGGTTCTTTGATACTCAGTGTGCCTGAAACCTCTGCCGGATTCTCGGGAGCCATTGGGATCATGGACATTTCAGGCAGAATAGTACTTGAATCAGAGGAATCGATCAACCCCGGCGGAACATGCACCGTTGACTGCGGTTCACTTCCCGCAGGGGTATATTCACTGATAATTGAAGGTTCCCTGAAACCTTCGCGGTTTACACTGCTCCACTGAAGGGAGAGTTGTCCTTGAACTGGGCGAATGTACCTGAAGCTGTTTTCCTGGGTCTTGCTGTGGGTCTCATGCTCTGGGTGCTGAAGAAGCACGAGGGACAGAACCGGCTGAAAGTATGGGTAATTGTAACAGGGGCTTCCCTGGGGCTCTATCTGATCTTAAGAATGGCCGGGGTTCCACCGGAAGTGCTGGGAGTCAGAATACTGCTCGCCCTGAGCATAATGATGGCTGCAAACACGGTTCTTAAGTTCATGACCCTTCTTCTGTGGGAGCACCTTGCAAGAAAACAGATGGAACTTCCCATTCCAAGGCTGGTGATAGACGTTCTCAATTTCATACTCATGGCTACCCTGGCCGTTGTTCTTCTTAACACCATTTTCGATGTTCAGCTAACGGCTTTCCTGGTAACCTCAACCGTTCTTTCAGCGGTGATAGGTCTTTCCCTTCAGGATATCCTGGGCAATGTTTTCGCAGGCCTCGCCCTTCAGCTGGAACGGCCCTACGAAATGGAAGACTGGGTGGAGATAAACGGCATCGAAGGCGCCGTTGAAGAGATGAACTGGCGTGTTCTTACTGTAAGAACCCGGAACAACGACGTAATGGCAATACCCAATGCCACAGTATCGAAAACCGTTGTTACCAACTACAGCAAGCCAACCAAGCTTCACCTTGCCCACATACAGGTAGGCGTGGCCTATGCCCACCCGCCGGAAAGGGTGAAGGAGGTTCTGCTCAGCGCAGTTGCGGACACAAGCGGGGTAAGTGTAAAACCGTCACCAACGGTATTCCTTCTTGACTTCGGCTCAAGCTCAATTCAGTATGACGTTAGGTTCTGGATCAAGGATTTCGCCAGAAAACCCCACATCAGCGACGCTGTAAGATCCAGGATCTGGTACTGCCTCCAAAGGGCTGAAATGGGCATACCGTTCCCCATAAGGGATGTCTACCTGCACACTGTCACCCCCGACCATGAAGCCAAGCTCCGTGCTGACCTTAGAAGCGACATTCTCAGGGAACTGAGAAAGGTGGACCTGTTCTCCCCACTGGGCGACAACGAGATCAACCTTCTCGCAGAAAGATCTTCCATCTTCAGATACACGAGGGGAGAACCCATAGTCCGTCAGAGTGATACCGGAGACAGCCTCTACATCATAAGGAACGGCTCAGTGGAGGTTACACTGGCCACAGGAAAGAATGAACCAGTTTCCGTTGCAACGCTGGGTCCCGGGAAGTTCTTCGGTGAAATGAGCCTCCTCACGGGAGAGCCCAGGTCTGCAACCGTTTCCGCCCTGGAAGAAACCCAGGTGGTGGTTGTAAGAAAAGAGGGGCTGAAGATCGTTCTGGACAACAACCCGAGCCTTGTAGAACCTCTCTCAGAGATGCTTGAGAACCGGCGCAGAGAACTGGAAGACACCAGGACAATGGCAACTAAACAGAAGAAACACGTGGAGATAAAGACTGGCCACAGCCAGAAGGAAGACCTTCTGGCAAGGGTAAGGGCTTTTTTCAAGCTGTAAGAGAGGGCCGGGCATGATAAGCCCGGCCCCAATCTGATCGAACAGGGTTCATTCTATCCTTGCGGTGGATCCCTCCACGGGCTCGAAGAGTTCGCATTCCACACCGGGAACGTTCAGATAAAGGAACTCTTCAACCCTTCCGGAGAAGTCCAGACGGTTTTCCTCGTGGGCGAATCCGTGTCCCTCATCACCGTATACCACGTAGAGAACCTCGGTACCGATAGCCCTTAGAGCTTCCACCATCTGGTCACTTTCGGCCTTAACCACCCTGGGATCATTATCGCCCTGCACTATGAAGATAGGCATTGTAATGTTTTCAGGATAGTTCAGCGGGCTGAATTCTTCGAGCATGGCAGCATCTGTATCGTCATCGGGGTTGCCTACCCTGATGTCCATGAGAGCCCTGAGGGGACGCCAGTATGGCGGAACTGTCTCCATGAAGGTTATCAGGTTTGAGGGTCCGAAGAAGTCAACTGCAGCGCAGTATAGCTCAGGAGTGAAGGCCGCTCCTGCAAGGGTTGCGTAGCCTCCGTAGGAACCGCCAAGGATAACAACTCTCTCCGGGTCTGCAATACCGTTCTCCACAGCCCAGCCGACACCGTCTGAAATGTCATCCTGCATTGCCTGCCCCCATTGCCTGTTGGCAGCTGTGACGAAATCCTTGCCAAAACCGGTTGAACCCCGGAAGTTCACCTGAAGAACAGCGAAGCCTCTGTCTGCAAAGAGTTGAACGAAGGGTTCATAGCCATAGTAGTCGCGCGCCCATGGACCGCCGTGAACGTACATGATAAGCGGCCAGGGTCCATCTCCATACAGCTCAGGATCAGGTCTGGTAAGGTAGCTCGGAAGAGTCAATCCATCCCTTGAGGAAATTTCCACCGGCTCTACTTCGGCAAGATCGTACTCCTGAAGGGCAGGTATCGCTGTAAACATCTCGGACATCGAAGTGTCTGTTCTGTCATACAGGAAGTAAACCGCCGGGTTGTCCACTGTGTAGTAGACCACTATCCAGGTGCTGTCTGCTCTGTCCCTGGAGACTGTTCCGAAATCGCCCTCATGGAAATCGGTCAGAAAGTCTATGTCTTCCTGTATGG
>CAZRCS010000132.1:0-5089 GCA_964598645.1 uncultured bacterium
CGAAGAGAGCACCTTCGACATGGCCTGGGATGAGATACTGGGTGTATTCGAAAAAAACGAGCAGCTTTTCGTTACGGATCGGGTGATAGGGGCCGACCCTGAGTTTGCCCTTCCCGTTCGGGTGGTTGCCAACAGTTCGCTCACTGCTCTTTTTACCGACAACATGTTCCGGCCATGCACGAAAGAGGCACTTGAAAAATCTGTTTTCAAAGATAGAGCTTTCACGCTTCTTGCAGCACCGAATAACAAACTCGATCACACGAAGTATTGCGGAAGGCTTCGCAACAACCCGACTCTCGGTCATACATCCAACATGATCGTGGCAATGGACATGGATCGGAACATGGGAATTGTCTTCGGCAGCGCATATGGCGGAAGCATAAAGAAGCTGATGTTCACTGTGATGAACTACCTTCTTCCCGAAAAGGGCATTCTGCCCATTCACTGCAGTGCCAATGAAGGAGAAAAGGGAGACAGCGCTCTTCTTTTAGGACTTTCGGGAACTGGGAAGACCACTCTTTCGGCAGATCCTTCAAGAGCCCTTCTGGGGGATGACGAGCACGGCTGGAGCGACAATGGAATAGCCAACTTCGAGAACGGCTGTTACGCCAAACTGATAGATCTCAACCCTGAAAAGGAACCTGAGATCTATTCCGCATGCTTCCATGAAGACAATTACCTGAAGCATGGTTCCATAATAGAGAACGTGGTAGTCTACCCCAATGGGGATTTCGATCTGTCCGACGACGCCTTTACTCCCAACAGCAGGGGTTCCTACCCGCTTCGTTACCTTTCCAATATCAAGGAATCCTCCGTTTCGGGCCATCCGAAAACCATTCTGTTCCTCACCGCAGATGCCAACAGTGTTATTCCCCCTGTTTCCAAGCTGAACAGGGAACAGGCCATGCTCTGGTTCCTCATGGGATACACAAGCAAACTCGCCGGCACCGAAACGGGTATCAAGGAGCCGGTGAGCACATTTTCCAGGTTTTTCGGTGAGCCGTTCATGCCCAGAGTGCCGGAAGCCTATGCCCATCTTCTTGGGGAGAAAATGAATGAACACGGAACACAGGTCTACCTGATAAACACAGGCTGGTCAGGCGGCCCCTACGGTACCGGCAAAAGAATTGACCTGCCCCTGACACGGAAGATGGTTAACGCCTGCCTTACAGGTGAGATAGAAAAAAGCGAAATGGTTTCCGACCCCTATTTCAAGGTGCTGGTTCCAACTACCTGCCCGGGGATAGAAGACAGCGCCATGCTTCAGCCGGGGAACACCTGGAAGTGCCGTGACGATTACGAGGCAAGGGCGAAGAAGCTTGCAGGTGAATTCGCCGAGCACTTCAGGAAGGCCTACGGCAGCCAGAACATCTCCGATAAGATAGCGGCGGAGTGCCCTGGATTGTAACTGTTGAAACGGAAAAGCAGGGAAACCCCGGTGTCTCACCGGGGTTTCCTATTATCTTACAGAAGATGTAACTCACTTTTTCCGGGGGTGAACCAATGTCAGCAATCATTTTCGCGATCCTTTCCACCTTTTCAATCGCCGCATATGACTCCGATGCAGGGGAGTGGGGGGTTGCAGTTTCTTCCTGCGTTCCCTTTGCCTACCACTCGGTTGCCTGGGCTGAAGCCGGGGTGGGAGCCGTTGCAACCCAGTCATGGACAAATCATTTTTACGGCACCGATGGTCTTGCCTACCTTGAAGAAGGACTGGAAGCCTCTCAGGTCGTAGAGCTGCTCACCGAACCGGATACCCTGAGGGAGCAGAGACAGCTGGGGATAGTGGACATGTACGGTAATTCAGCCGCCTTTACAGGTGAACAGTGCATGGACTGGGCAGGCTCAATTCAGGGAGAGGGCTACACCGTTCAGGGTAACATTCTAACCGGACCCGAGGTTGTGCAGGAAATGGAAAGGGCATACCTGGAGACCGAAGGGCTCCCCCTTGCTGAAAGGCTTTATGCCGCCCTTCAGGCAGGTGAGGCGGCAGGTGGTGATTCCAGGGGAAGACAGTCAGCAGGGCTTCTCGTGGTAAGGGCGAACGGCGGGCATTCAGGCGCCACCGACCGGTTCGTGGAGCTTGTGGTGAATGACAACCCTGATCCTCTCAGCGTTCTGGGAGGTCACCTTTACACCTGGGAACTCTACAACTGTCTTCCTGTGTACGCCGGGGATATGGCTGAAAATCCAGTCTCTGAAAGCAGAATGCTGCATATTCTCGGAAGACTTGCCGATGAGGGCAGCGACAATCCCCAGCTTCTGAATCTCGGGGCATGGGAACTTGCCACTCGTGATCTTATGCTGGACGAAGCGGTGGCAATGGCAAGACAGGCTGTGGAACTTGCACCGGAAGATTCGAATATCAGAGATACGCTGGCTGAGGCTCTTTACAGGAACGGCAATATCTCAGAAGCAGTCGAAGAGGCGGAAATCGCCCTTGAACTGGATCCTGAAAACGTTTATCTCCAGGAGCAGCTGGCAAGGTTTCTTGAACAGGGAGAATGACGGGTGAACACTGGCAGGTTTCAGATATACACAGGTAACGGCAAGGGCAAAACCACTGCCCTCCTGGGTCTTTCCGTACGGGCAGCCTGCTCCGGCATGCGGGTCTATATAGGTCAGTTCATGAAGGGCCAGAGCTATTCTGAGCTGTGCCTTCCAGGAAGATTTCCGGAGATAGAGATAGAGCAGTTCGGAACCCCGGGCTTCATGGAACCCGGCGCACTGCCATCGAAGATGGACATCGAAAAAGCTGAAAGGGCAAGCACCGGTATCAGGAGAGCTCTCACTTCCGGCAGATTTAACCTTGTGGGAGCCGATGAGATATGCGTTGCTGTCCATATGGGGCTGCTGGCTGAGGAGAAAGCCCTGGAACTGATCGAGATCAGACCAGGTGATGTGGAGTTGGTTTTTACCGGCCGTTACGCATCGGAAAAAATGATGGAAAGAGCAGATCTCGTTACGGAAATGAAGGAGATCAAGCATTACTACAACACTGAAAAACTCTCCGCCAGACGGGGAATCGAGAACTGAAAGGCAGTAAAATGAAAACTTCAGCGTTGATCCTGATCCTTGCGGTGTCCCTCGCCGCTGCTCAGCAGACTGAACCGCCAAGGGACGGTATGGATTTCATCGTTGGTTACGGAGCCTGGCTTCCAGGCCTTATGAACGACGATAATCAGCTTTCCGTTGGTTCTGCAGTTATGGTGGGCATCGAAACACCCATGTTCCAGTCTGACCAGTTCAGGCTTTCAGCAGGCCCTGCTTTCTGCGGTTCTGACAGGACCAACTTTGACGGTATCACAGGGATAATGCTCAACCTGGGCTACAGGAAGTATCCGTTCTACAGACCCTATGCAGGTCCCAGGGCCCTTGAACCCTTCTTCGGAGTTACCGGCGGGGGCATAATAGTCTGGGACAGAATTGCCGATACCTTCGAAAACGGTGAATCCAAGAGCACCGGAGGAGCAATGCTTGGTGCAGAACTTGGAACCAGGGTTAAAATCGGGGAGTCCACCAGCCTGGATCTGACCATCACAGGGGAATGGGTACCCATTGGAAGTGCCCTTGCCGGCGAAGGGGAAAAGGATCTCAGCGGTATAAGGATTCAGGGCAGTCTGATCTTTTAGATCAGCTTTTCAGCACCGAAGCTCCAAGCTGACCACAGGCTCCTGCAACCTCTCCGCCCCTTGAACGGCGCAGGGTTACCGCCTGGCATCTGGGGTAGAGGTATTCGGTGAAGCTGGTAACCCTGTCTTCCGAAGGACGCTTCCATGAGAGCCCGGGAACAGGGTTGTAGATAAGAAGGTTGATCTTGCAGGGAAGGCCCCTGGCATAATCCGCAAGGGCTGATGCATCTTCCAGGGAGTCGTTGACTCCCTGAATAAGGCAGTATTCCAGAGTAACCCTCCTTCCGGTAGATTCCGTGTAGGTGAGCATGTCACGCTTCAGCTGCGCAAGGTTCAGAGCTCCTGCTGCAGGAATGATCAGTTTCCTGGTCTCCTCCACAGCGCTGTGAAGGGAAACGGCAAGGCCGTACTGTCTATGCAGGGCAACCAGTTTACCGATCCCACCCGGGATCCCCACGGTTGAAACTGTTATTTTCCTCTGACCTATGCATATACCCCGGTCATCACTGATTATGTCCAGAGCAGAGGCAACGCTGGGCCAGTTGTCCATGGGTTCACCCATGCCCATTAGAACAACGTTGCTTATACGTGGGCCTGTTGAGTCGGCCATTGCATAGAGCTGGGCGACTATCTCCCCTGATGTCATGTTCCCGTGGAAGCCTGCAAGGCCGGTCATGCAGAATCTGCAGCCCATTCTGCAGCCGTACTGTGTTGAAAGGCATGCGGTAAGCCTTGGCGGGTCGGGAATGATGACTGATTCAGCCGGTCCGCCTGGCAGGGAAAGCAGATACTTGACTGTTCCGTCAGGGGCTTTGACCATGCCGGTTTTTTCCGGAACGGTGATCGAACTGGTCTCTTCAAGCTTGTCCCGGAGCTTTTTGGAAACATCCGTCATGGAAGAGAATGAGAACACCCTTCTGAAGTGAAGCCAGGTGAAGATCTGCTTTGTCCTGAATTTCTTCTCACCGAGTCCCTCTACCAGGAAGTTCTCAAGTTCTTCGTATGTCATGCCCAGCATTTCTGCAGCCAAATCGTTCCCTTCTTCAGATGATCTGGAAGATAATGCAAAACCGCGCCGGGCGAAGAAAGCCCGGCGCGGAAGAATGAAGGCTGTTAGAACCTGTAGGATGTCTCCAGATGAACGGTGTTCTGAGAATGGTCCACAGTTAAGCCGGGACCAAAGGGGTTTGCCATCTGATCGGTGTTTTCATTCGTCTGACTGCTCTCGAAGCCTAGTTCATAGGCGAGATTTATATCCCATGCACCGAGATCCAGTCCGTATCCCAGTGTGACATGCTGTTCCAGTATTGCAGGGAACAATGGCGAAAGGTAGTTGTCGGGCACCGGACTCTTTCCGTAATTGTAGCCGGCCCTTATGGTGTGTACGGGGTTTACTTCGTACTCCACGCCAACGGCGTATACCCACTGGTCTTCCCAGTTCATCTGGAAGCTTGTGG
>CAZRCS010000133.1:0-5088 GCA_964598645.1 uncultured bacterium
TGGGCATGCTTGTGTTCCTCATGGTTTCCAGGAGCGGTCCCATGGGTTCCATGGGGCTTCTCTTCACCCCTGCTGCCATTGTCATAGGTGAGGTGCTTCTCATTGCCCCCATTATTACCGGTCTTACCATGTCTGCGCTCAGTGGTACCCGGGCAGGCCTTGCAGATACATCGAAAGCCCTGGGAGCTTCCAGACGAAGAACTGTGCTTCTTTTGCTTTCTGAAGCCAAGTATCCGGTGCTCACAGCGGTACTCATGGGTTTCGGCAGGGCTGTATCCGAGGTGGGTGTTGCAATAATGGTCGGGGGGAACATATCCGGTTACACAAGGACGCTCACCACTGCAATTTCCCTTGGGATTGGAAAGGGTGAGACCGCACAGTCCATAGCTCTTGGCATCATTCTGCTCCTTGTGGCAATGATGGTGAGTGTTGCCGTAAATCTCATTCAGCACAGGAGGCACAGTTGATCCTGCAGATGGAGTCGGTTGAAAAATCAAAGGGTTCCAAGGAAATTCTCAAAGGGATCGACCTTGAGATTCCTGAAGGCGAATTCTTCGTTCTCATGGGGCCCACAGGGTGCGGTAAAACCACTACGCTGAGAATTGCAGGACTCCTTGACAGACCTGACTCGGGTTCGGTGCTTTTCCAGGGGATGAACATGTGTCTGTCAGACAGAAAACTGCTTCCCTTCAGAAGAAGAATGGCAACGGTGTTCCAGAATCCCGTGATGTTCTCGGGAACGGTGTTCAGCAACGTAACCTGGGGGCTTAGAATCAGAGGAGTGCAGGGAGAAACAATAAGGCAGCGGGCAGGCAAAATCATTGAATTGACCGGTCTGGAAGGGTTCGAGAAGAGAGAAGCGGGTTCTCTATCCGGGGGAGAGAAGAGGCGCGTGGCCCTTGCCAGGGCAATGATCCTGGAACCTGAGCTTCTGATACTCGACGAGCCGACAACATCCCTTCACCGTTCCTTCAAGGAAGAGCTCCTGGCAAAGATAAGGGAATTGCACCGGGTAACAGGCACCACCTTCCTCATGGCTACACATGATTTCGAAGATGCACTTTCCGCGGGAACCTGCGGAGCTGTGATGAATGCAGGCTCCATGGAGCAGAGCGGAACCATGGAATCAATTCTCTTCAACCCCGGAAGCACTTTCATGGCTGAATTCACAGGTACGGGCAACATCCTGCCTGTTGAATTCAGCGGCAAAACCGCCCTGTGCGGCGATGTTGTCATCAGACATACGGAAAACAGGACCGGAACAGGATGCGTGGCAATTCCCCCGGAAGTGATAGTTCTGTCCGTGACTCCCGGGGTTACAAGCGAAAGAAACCGTTTCTCCGGAACGGTGAAGAGCATCGAGAGAAGGGGATCGACCTGGTCGGTCAAGGTGGATGTTTCTGGAACCGTTCTGCATTCAGCCGTTACCACAGGGGCACTTGATGAACTTGAGATCCGGGAAGGCTCACAGGTATACCTTTCCTTCAAGGCAAGTGCCGTTCATGTTTTCTGAGATATGGGTGATTTGAGAAAAAGGGGTCTGATGTTTTCAATCAGACCCCTGTTTTGATAAGCCTATCTGAGAACCGAGAAACCCGCTGAATCGAAGTGTTTACCGCCACACAGTCGTGCAACGTACGTTCCTGCAGGAAGTCTGCTGCAGTCAATACAGAATGAATTCTCATTTTCCGGTACCAGCCGGTAACTCACGCATCTTCCAGCAACATCAAAAACACGAAGTTCTGTCTGAGAGGTGTTACCGCTTTCAATCGGAATGGACAGAAAACAGTTTGCGGGATTTGGGGAGGGTAAACCAAGATGGATTTCATCCCTTCTGTTTTCCGGCAGTCCCATGGGAATCCAGTCAAATGAGATGTAGTTGAACGATGGAGATTCAAGCCCTGTGCTGCTTGTGAGTGACAAGGAGTATTGAAGATATCTAGTGTTGTCAGGGATGTATGCTGAAAGATCGACTCCCGATTCAGGGATCTCTACCCAATCTCCCATACTGTCGATGGTATCACCGGCTTTGACCCATACCTGAATATCTGTTCCAGAGGGTTCATCCGATTCCCAGTGGATGATTCCCCACTGGGCATCTTCTCCCATATACAGGATCGACGACGCCAGGGTCCCCATGGGATTGAATTCCTGGGAGAGTTTCCACCAGTAGATCGTGTTGTCTCCTCCGAAGGTTGCGATCGGATCAGGAAAACCGTCATTATCCAGATCGGCTGCATTGACATCGTTAGACATGTCCATGCCCTGATCGAGAGTCCATCTCATCCACAGAGTTCCACTGCCGTCTATGTTTTCGTACCAGTAAACGCAGTCTCCCTCTCTGTCGTTTCCAATCACATCCTGATCTCCGTCGTTGTCAAGATCTTCCGCCCATAGTGACCAGGAGCCTTCAAGGTTGTCGTCTATGACATGCTCAACCCATACATCTCCCTGGGAAGAGTTCTCCCACCAGGCAATTTCCCCTGCATTGGAACATGCCGCAACATCCGGACACATATCTCCGTTCAGGTCGCAGTTTCTGATGGTTGTGCACTGGAGATAACCGGTAGTGATCGAATGGGTCGTGGTGAATTCACCGTTTCCATCGTTTTCCCACCAGTTGATCTCACCACCGTGTCTTGCCCCGGCAACGTCTTCGATCCCATCACCGTTGAAGTCCCCGGGAACCGCCCACCATGCACTTGGAAAAGCTCCTTCAATTATGTGTTTCGTCCACTGGGTGCCAATGCTGTCATCGTTTGAATACCATACGATGTCACCCTGCCCGTACAGGGCAGCGCAGATATCCATGTCCCCATCCCTGTCGAAGTCGGCGGGTTCTACCGAGAACGGATAGTTGCAGGATGTGTCCACTTCGATCTTGGTCCAGGATTCTGCCCAGTTGTTGTTTCTCCACCAGCAGATACCATCTCCTCCTTCAGAAGCACACATGAGATCAGGGATTCCGTCCTTGTCGATATCTCCAGTGCTTAAAACACATGCCAGGGGGAGATATGACTCGATTAGATGCTCGGTCCACGTACATCCCCCATCCATGTTTTCGTACCATGCCAGCTGATCATCTCCGTAACTGGTACAGGCAACATCGATGTATCCGTCGTCGTTGAAGTCGCAGCAGGCCAGGAAAGAAGCGTTGCCGTAATCTCCAGCGATCAGTTTTTCATCGCAGTCGGTTTGGAGAAAAACAGCTCCCTCCTGGTCTGTCCAGTTGATGAATTCCGATTCACTGAACGAGTTGCTCCATTGGAGCAGTGGTCCAGGTTCTCCTGGTCCGTCTGACCAGTCAGTCTGATCCGCGGTGTTTTCCTGCAGACTCAGACAGAGGGTGAGTAGTAGCGTTGCACAGGCGTATCCAAACATGATCCGCCCCCTTCCGGAGGATTTTCCTTCCGGTACCGTTCAAGTCTTTCAACTGTGTCTTCACTCCATTCAAGAAGTGTTTTTGTGAACCTGTACCAGAAGTCGGACGTCAGGCGGGTTACTTCGTACTCAAGACTACCCTCTGCTGATCTTTCAACATCGGCCAACCACTTCTCGTACATTGGATGGTTCATTCTGCAGAAATTCATGTATTCACTGAGGTGCTGCAGTATGACCCCAATACCAAGATGAGGTGAAAATTTGAGCTTGAACAGCAGTTCCATCCTTACAGGAGTTCTCTGAGGAGGTTCCATGAGCCACCTGTCAAGCAGTTCTCTTCCCGTTGAAGTCAGTGAGTAATAGACCCTTTTTCTGCCCTTGAAGTCATCGCGCTGTTTTTCTGCGAGCCCTAATCCCACCATTTTTCTGAGATTCGGATAGATGTTGCCGAAACTGTCCTTCCAGCTTGTAAATTCTTCGCTGGAGATCTCGGTGCTTATATCGTATCCGGATTTCGGACCATTTCCAAGCAGCGCCATCAGCCTGAAAATAGATCCCGGAACACTGGATGCGAGGCTCTTCAATTCTCCGTCGGACAGAGCAGTCGAATGATTTTTTTTGCCTGAGTCCATAATTGCCTTTCCATGCGCGACACGTGAATATAAGGGTATATTACATGCGTGTCAAAAATGGGTGTATTACACCTATTCATGTGAACTGAACATATCTGTTTTACATATATACAATTCATCTATCATCTGGAACAGAAGGAAGTGCTAATCGGGCGACTGGAGCAGCCGCCCGATATAAGACTTTACCAGAGAGCCTTGATGGCTCCAAAGGTATATTGCTCCAGAGATGATGCAGGTGTGAACATGAGCTCTGACATTCTTGTATACAGAGTTCCGGTGCGGCTGCTGGCGTCGTTCTTGTTCATTAGACCCCTGCTGGAGCCTGTTTCCCACATGTAGGTGTAGAACATGTTGCTTCCCCCGAACCACTGTATCTCAACTATGAGATTGTCGGTGCCATTGTACTCGAAGGGTGTTTCCAGGGGAATGGTCATCCATTCATCGGGCTGAGCTGACATTGTCTGAGAGGACGTGGCGTAAACAAGTGTTCTGGATCCGGCGATGTAGTTGTCTTCGAAGGTGTTTGTCAGTTCATCGGAAACGGATAGCCCCATGTATATCCTGAACCCGTTGTAAGTACCCTGCGAAGAGCCCGAAGAGCCGCCCCTCTGCCAGGATACCTCGCCGATTGTCATCGGTCCGTTCATCTCTTCTGAGAGTGCTATCACCTGATAGCGGTTCTGAGAGCCTCAAGAAGCACAGAACGGGTCCATGCTGGCCATTTCAGGCGAACCTACCACTAAACCTGAAACTGCTGTTCCTGCAATGATGAGCAGTGCTGCCGCGAAAAGTCCTTTCATTTGGACCTCCTTGTTTTTGTGAAAATTAAATACCAAAATAGTATGAAATAGTCTTCCACAAAACACACTGTCCCGTTTATGGTTCCCTTCCCATGAAACCCGCCAGTGGTTAAGATATCCGTGTTCCTTTCTGAAAGGAGAAACCATGCCTGTGAGGACCAGAGCAAACGTTTCAGCCATGTGGCTTTTTGCACTGATCATTGCCGGTTTTTTCGCCGCGGGGAAAAGGGTTCTTGTAAAGGTCAATCCTGACGATCACAGTAAAATTCTTCTTT
>CAZRCS010000134.1:0-5014 GCA_964598645.1 uncultured bacterium
TAAGTTCACCAATACCTGGATGACAAGATCGGCAAGCTGATAGGTCCCGGTGGAAAGAACATCAGGTTCATAACAGAAGAATCAGGCGCCGAGATCAACATCGACGACGACGGTACGGTTACCATTCTCACCAACGACGGCGAGAAGGCCGACCACGCTCTTCAACTGATAGACGGCTTCGTTGGAACCCCCAAGATAGGCAAAGTCTACGAGGGTACCGTTGTGAGCATACAGACATTCGGAGCATTCGTGGAGATCATGCCAGGAACCGACGGTCTCGTTCACATAAGCAATATCAGCAATGAAAGGGTCAACGACGTTGCCGCTGTGCTGAAGAGAGGTCAGAAGGTACGGGTGAAGGTCAACAAGATCCGCGATGACGGAAAGATAGACCTTCTCATGAAGGACGTAGACCAGAACGGCACCGAGTAAAAGCATACCCGGGGGCGGCTTCTGCCGCCCCCTTTTTCTTGAAGGGGCTCTATGGCCGAAGTAAGAGTAATGATCCTTCCGGAATACCATGGACTTCCGCTGCCTGAACCCGCAACCGAACACTCAGCCGGAGTTGATCTGCGGGCAGCGGTCACAGAACCGCTGAAGATAGAACCTGGTGCCAGAGCCCTGGTTCCCGCAGGGATCAAGGTAGCCATACCCCGGGGATTCGAGTGGCAGATCAGACCCAGAAGCGGTCTTGCCCTGAAACACGGCATCACTGTACTGAACTCTCCCGGTACCATAGATTCAGACTACAGGGGGCCGGTGGGTGTGATACTGGTGAACCTTGGAGAAAGCACCTACACGGTTAACCGCGGCGACCGCATCGCCCAGGCCGTTCTGTCTGCAGTGGAGCCTGTGACAATGCTGGAAGCTGCTCTACTATCCGAAACCGAAAGGGGCGAGGGCGGTTTTGGCCATACGGGCATATAGCGCCGGCATTCTTGTTTTCATGCTGGTTTCAGGCTGTGCATACAGTTTCAGGGGTTCACTCCCGGAGAACATCCAGTCGGTCCAGGTGCGACAGTTCAGAAGCAGTGTTACCGAGTACGGGCTGGAACAGGAGATAACGGGTCTTGTTACAGAAGCCGTGGTACGGGACGGCAGGCTCTCCATCAACAACGAGAACCCTGATTCCAGGATAGAGGGTACGGTAAGTTACTTCGGGAGAACCGCGGTGAGTTACACGGGTTCGGAAGAAGTTGAGCAGTACAAGCTTGAAATAAGGGTATCGGTATCTATGGATAGAGCCGACAACAATGAGTACATTATAAGGAACGAGAACATCTCTGAATGGATTCTTTACGACCCTTCTTCTGAAACCTTCGATGCCGCCAGACAGCGGGTGGTGGAACAGGTTGCGGATCAGATCGTGCGAAGATGCCTTTCAGGCTGGTAGACGGGAAACATGGCAGGAAGAGGAACTGAGATATGCTGAAAAACAAAACCGGATGCCTGATGTGGGGGATTTTGTTTGTCTTTGTGGTTTTGTGGGGTTTTAAGCTAGTTGAGTTTTACATACTGCAGCCAGCCGGTGTCAGAAAAGACCTGAGTGAAGTGGCTGAACAGGTGGGAAGAATACAGAACACCCAGGCTAAACAGGTGGAATTCCTTTCTCTGTGGGCAGACTACGAGCGTTCCTGTGACAGGGTATTCACTGTAACTGCTTTCAGCGGAGATTCATTCATAGTAAAATGGGACGATACTCTCCATGTGCCTGTTTTCCCTTCGATACCGCATTCATTCAGGCAGGTAAGACTGATAAGATGATGTCCTATCACGACGACTGGCGCGACAGACACGGCCCCAGGAAATCCGACAGCCGGGTCATCATCTACATCGTTCTGCTTCTGGTCATTCTGCTTCTCATTGCAAAGGCAGGGGATTTCTCAAGGGAGTTCACTGACATATTCTTCACACCCTCCGGGGAAACAACGGAATAGGGGTAATGAAACCGGAAATCTTCGACGCACACTGTGACACACTGGTTAACAGGGCCACCGCCGACGGATTCGCAACAGGAACACGCGAAGCCCACGTTGATCTCCCCAGGCTCCTCGAGTCAGGGGTTCACAACCAGGTGATGGCAGTGTGCATAGAACCATACAAGGGCAGGGAAAAGGAAATTTGGGACAGGGGTATTGCCACATTCAAAAAACTGAGGATAACGGATAAACCTGTTCTGCATTTTGCGGTGGAAGGATGCCTTGCCATATGGGAAGGTTGGGAACTGCCTTTCCACCCGCTGGTTGCAAGTCTTACCTGGAACGGTGACAACCCTTATGCAGGGGGCATAGGTTCCTCCATGGACCTTACCGAACACGGGAAAAAACTTGCACTCAAGTTCATCAATGAAGGAACCGCCCTGGATGTTTCGCACCTTAACGACAGGTCGAGAAAAAGCCTGATAAGAACTGGTATTCCAATCTGCGCCACCCATTGCAATGCACGGAAACTCTGTTCTCAGCTGCGGAACCTTCCCGATGACGACCTCAGGGCTATTGAGGATACAGGAGGGGTTATAGGAGTTACCTTCGTTCCGGACTTTCTCGAGGAAGACGGTAAGAAGGCAACCATAGAGTCTATCGTGAATCATGTGGAATACATTGCCGGGAAGACCTCCATGGATTCCGTGGGGTTCGGCAGTGATTTTGACGGTGTACCGGATCTTCCCGATGGGATCAGCGGTGCCGAAAGCTGGTACCGTGTAACAGATGCCATGGAGAACAGAGGATGGTCACGGAACGATATTATGAAGATCACAGGCGGCAACTGGCGCAGGTTCTTCAATCTGGAAAACTGACGGAGGAATAGGTTGAAATTATCGATTGTTATCACGGCATTTCTTATTGCCGCTGCTCTTGCCCAGACTCCTCTTGAGTTCGGAATTGTTCAGGATCTCGTGGGCGGAACACCGCGGATAAGTGTTTACAGTATCAAGACCGTTTCTGAAGACGGCGTCACATCGCTCCAGATAGCCGCTCGTGCGGGTATTAACTTCAACTGCACCAGACACGCCATGATCACCGACACCATGACTGCGGATCAGGTTCTCATCGATGGACAGGTCTGCTATTCGGCCTCTATTGTGAACCCGGTCGTGGAACAGCTTTTCACGGTTATACGGAACAGAATGGGCATTCATGGTTCCGGAGGAATAAGCAGTTTTCAGGTTGACCTTATCACCTCGGACGAGATGGGCTGGATCTCAGTCGAAGTTCCCCTCTCCAGGGTAGACAGTCTCCTCGAGGGGTCGTTAACCCACCTGGACTTCTGGGCAGAAACACCTGTGAGAGAAATAGAGGTGGGCACCCTTGGGTTCCCCGTGCTGAATGAAAGCCCTCTTCCTGAACTTCATGGAGCCCCGGGTATTCCCGTCCAGATGACGGTGGTAACAGAGCAGCCGGGCTGTGCATGGAAGTCTCTGATCCTTCCGGGATGGGGTCAGATGTGTTCCGGTGAGGGTCTTCCTCTCGTGAACATTCTTGTCGAGGCAGGGGGCGCCGCTCTGCTCTTTACCGAGGACTACAGGGAAGCAGGCATAGGTATTCTTTCGGTGAACCACCTGATCAGCTTTACGGACCTCCTTTAAGGAAGGGAGCACCATGAGATCGTTGGAGAGGTTTTTTGTCATGGCCGGCGGGCTTATGTGGTGCGCCGCATTCTATTTCGGACCGAATTCAGGTACCTGGCAGCTGGGTAAATGGGGGGTGTTCGTCATTGCATTGTCTGCTCTTCTCAGGGCTGCGGAATTCCTCATTCCAAACAGAAAACCCCAGCCTAAAAGGAAAAAAGGACCGGCACGGAGATGTCCGGTATGCGGTAAACCCGCCACCTCCGGCTCTCAGTTTTGCAGCTACCACGCAAGGTACGGTCCGGAGGATGAAAGACGCTGACAGGGAAAAAGGCACCTTGCTTACTGGTTTCCGTTCTGGTCATTTCACTGGCCGTTGCTGTTCTATTCAGATTATCCGTCCCGGAAAGCAGTGAAGCCCGAAGGACATTCCCGGTTCTGGGAACCTTTGCCACGTTGATCATAACCGCTCCCGATGAGGACATTCCAATAATGTTGTCCAGGGCCGATTCCCTTCTTAGATACCTTGACATAGAAATGGGCAGGTTCAGCGAAACCGGCCAGCTGCACAGGCTTAACACCGATCACGGAATACCGGCAGAAACCGAGCTCGGGAGATTGATCATTCTCTCTGACTCCCTTGTTAAGGCCACATCCGGTTGGTTCGATCCCACAATGGGAATTGTTTCCCTGGTCTGGGGGTTCCCCGGAGCAGAGAGCCTTCCCGAAAGCCAAGCTATAGAGGAAGCCATGGAATACACCGGCTGGGAAACCGTGGTTGACATAGGAGATGACTTCATATTCTCAGAGCCGGGTTCTTACCTTGATTTCGGTGCCGTTGCAAAGGGCTGGGCGGTGGACAGAACGTATCTCATGCTTCGGGAAATGGGTGCTTCCGAGTGTCTGGTGGAGGTTGGGGGTGAGATAAGGTGCGGCAGCTCCACCGGCAGGATGTGGAACCTGGGAGTGAGGCATCCAAGGCAGGAGGAGCTTCTGGGCATACTGTCCATAACAGAGGGAGCAGTTGCCACCAGCGGCGACTATGAGTGTTATTTCGTGGAAGACGGGGTCAGGTACAGTCATCTTCTGGACAGGAACACAGGTTATCCATCAAATAATGCCGCAGGAGCAACGGTTGTTGCAGAGAACTGTGCAATCGCCGACGCAATGGCCACAGCAGCAGCGGTGGCGGGTCCTGACAATGCCGGGGAATTTCCACGGGATCTCTACACAGGTATGATCATTGTCACTGAGACACATGAAGGGGTCTGCGAAGTTCACGAGTTTGGAGATGTACCATGGGGCAGGTAGAGAAGTGCAGCATTTGTCCAAGGGGCTGTGTATTCACCCCGGAGAACCCCGTGGGTTTCTGCAGGGTCAGGGGCCTCGGGAACCCGGGCTACGGCATGTGCACAGGTCTTGCAGTGGATCCCATTGAAAAAAAAC
>CAZRCS010000135.1:0-4997 GCA_964598645.1 uncultured bacterium
CCCGTAGGCTTTGCGTCCCGGAATCTCTTCCGGTTTGCCATTGTCAAACGGCAGCTCGGCCATCCTTCCTGCATCCCCTGTGCAGGTTAGGATCCGTAGCTTTGCGTCCCGGAATCTCTTCCGGTTTGCCAGACGGTGCTCAACCGCCTCTATGATTATGATTTAAACCCTAAGCTATTGTAAAGGGGTTTTGATATACCGCCCATGTCTGAACAAGCCGTATTCTCTGAAACCTGTTTCTCTCAGAATGGCTTCGCCTTCAGAAAGACCAAAAAAAGCATTCCCCGGCTTGTGGGTGTCGGATCCAAGGGTAACCATTCTTCCTCCAAGCTCTCTGTACATACGCAGAACCGCCGGAGTCGGATAAGTTGTTCCTTCAGGCCTCCTGAGCCCCGAGGTGTTGACTTCGATTGCAATCCCAGTTTCAATGGCCTTTTTCAGAACATCTCTCAGTAGTTCCGGGAACACCGCCACCTCATCGATATCGCATGACATACCTGCCCTGGCCATTCCGCGCCTGAATACACCCATGTGCGCAAGAATGTTGAACCCGCCCCCTTCGAGCATTTCAAGGGTTTCCTGGTAATATCGCCTCATCAGTTGAAGGGGATCCTGTTCCATGAAGGGCTGTTCGCCCAGTATCATGCTATCGCCCAGCCAGTGCAGAGCACCGGTGATGAAGTCATATTTCTCCGGGCTGTACATTTCAGCAGTCCTACTTGAAAATCTGTGCGGTTCACCGATCTCAAGACCTCTCAGTACTGTCACCTCGTCAAGTTCTTCCGCCCTGTCAAGCTCTTCCATGTAGTCCTGTTCATTGAAGCCGCCGTAGCAGAAGTCTCCCGGGTGCAGATCAAGATGGGCCACGAAACCAATTCTTTCCAATCCTGCCCTGCTTCCCATTCTGCAGAGTTCCGATGCAGACAGGTCAGCATCAGGTGAAGATTTGGTATGAACGTGCATGTCACTGTGTTTCATATATTTACTTTCTCCTAACACGCAGTTAACAATTCAACTATATTATTCTGTTAGGCTTCGAGAATCGAAGTTTTGATTCTGTCACAATATACAAACATAAGGAGATATCGATGAAATTCCTGCTTATTGTAGCAACTTTGACACTCGCTCTTCCCCTTTCTGCTCTGGCAGCTCAGACGGAAACATACGGCTGGGAAGGAACAGACACGGTCCTTGGCATCTATGGTAACGGCATTGCAACTATTCAGACAACTGCTCCAGTATATGCTGGCGCCCAGTCTCTCAAGTTTGAAGAATCTCCAAGTGGCGGTACACCCCAGGCATATCTTGGCTGGATACAGAATCTTGATGATGGAGACACCGTAGTGGCTTCTGTATGGGTATATGACGACACTGCCGGTTCTAACCCATCAGGGCGTATCTGGGGACACTGGAATGACGATCCCTCTGATCCCACGGTATATAATGGCAGCGCCGGGGGCAACGACGAATACAGCGCCGGAACCGGATGGAGCCTTCTTGAATGGGAATGGACAATAGTAGATGGTCATACCGGACTCATGATCGAGGGCAGAATTTACGCAGGAGCTGAGTTTGACGCAGTATGGTTTGACGAGCTCACCATTACTGCTCCAGATGAAGCTACAATAATATTCCCTGATTATGTAGTCTCCCTGGAAAGACAGAGCTGGGGTGCAATCAAGACTTCGTTCTAGTCAGGAAAATAATCAGACACAGAAGAACCCGGTTGCTTGCAGCCGGGTTCTTCTTCAGTAAGAAACCGCAAGTCCGAACATTACAAGGTTTCTTGACAGATCCAGAGGAACTGCGAACTCGAAAACAACCGCTTCCGGTATCCAGGTTTCTCCGGAGGCAGGCAGCGAGTAGAGGATTCCTGCAATAACGGAGTGGTGAAAAGTGTTTTCCACTTCGTCCCAGTCGCTGTGTCCGTCTTCATCCTCCGGAATATTTACCACGTCAGGGCCGTAGCCGCCATCCCAGCCTCCATAAACTTCCAGAGCATTTCCCAGAAGATAACCGGCTGATGCACCGAATCTGGTTCCAAGGAGTTTCGCCGGAATGATATAGCCTGCCCCGGCATTCACAGAAAACGCATAAGGTTCTGAAGGGTCTAAAAGGCCCACCCTTACAATGGGACCCAGACCGTATGCCCTGGCAAAAGCCCCGATGTCTATCCTTTCCGTGGCGCCTGAAAGGAATATCACAGAGGGAGAAACCGGCACGTCGTCAACACTGCTTTCCCCTGCTTCCCGGCGATCATCCGCAGACAGGTAGGCCGGCAGCCCAACTGAACCGGTTACGGTCATGTGGTTCTGCCCCAGGGTTCTTGCACCTGTCATAGACCCGTAATAACAGCCGACGGTGAGCAAAATCGAAAACAGAATGCTTATTTTTACTTTCATTCTCAATATACCCCTCCTCTTTAACAGTCTTCTTATGTTAACATATTGAATAACATGGGGGAAGTGTTCCTTCCTCCGCAGAAAGGAGGTAACTGTGAAAAAAGCGGCGGTTCTCCTATCAGGGTGCGGCAATATGGACGGTTCGGAGATTCATGAAAGCGTCGCTGCTCTTATCGCCCTGGACCAGGCCGGATGGGAACTTGTCTATACAGCCCCGGACGTTCCCCAGGCAAGAACGCTAAATTTCACAACGGGAAAACCGGTGCCCGACAGAAACGCCCTGCAGGAAGCCTGCAGAATTGCAAGGGGAAAGATCGTACCGCTGAAACCGGAACTTGCGGACAGAGTGAACGCCGTGGTTATACCTGGGGGATCAGGGGCAGTGACCACTCTGTGCGATTTCTCGGAAAAGGGCTCCAGCTGCACCGCCCTTCCTGTGGTGCATGAATTCCTGCAGAGGGCCCACCGCAATGGTAAACCAATAGCAGCCATGTGTATTGCTCCAGTTCTTGTTGCGCGCTGCATTCCCGGTATTTCCGTGACCATAGGCACCAATGGAAAAACAGCGGCTCTCATACGGGAAATGGGCTGCACTCACGTCGAATGTTCTGCGACCAGGGCTTTTTCCGACAGTGAAATGAAGATCGTCTCCACCCCGGCCTACATGAGCGCAAAGGGGCCTGAAGAGGTTTTCAGAGGCGCAGTTGAAATGGTAAAAAAACTGGACGTTCTGGTCAGTCCCAGTTGAGAAGGTCTTCAGGAGACAGCCGTATAACACACGAAGAGTGAGCTGAACTGCTGTCTGCCGAGGCCTGTTTCCCTGAAACCAGAAAGCCGCCGTCGGATGTGGCATTAACAGAATAGCATAGGGCGTCGTTGCTTAAAAGTTCAACCTCCCACAGTTTCGAGAACCATGGATCAAACCTGGTGAGCACAGGTCTGTAACCGTTACCGTCAGCCCTGTTGGAGTTCACGAGAATGACGAAACCGGCGGGAGGCACACTTAATGCCGAATGGGCAATATCAGGACCGGCCTCTCCCCAGGACAGGTCCGATGAAACCCTGCCCTCTTCATCAAAAAAAACAATGAGAGCATCTGAGAACTGGGCTTCATCCCTTGTGGAACCTGTAACGAGATATCCGCCGCCGGAGACGGGAAGGATGTCGGATGCGGTTTGAATACCCTCCCGGAAGTATTTCGTTTTCCACTCCCAGTCTCCATTTTCTGCTACCTTCATCAAAAAGACATCAGTTCCGTCTGTTCCTGCGATCAGGAACCCTCCATCACCACTGTTTTCCATTGCCATTGCGGCTGCAGTCTGATACCCTGTTTCAACGTATCTCTTCCGCCACAGAACACTTCCGGAATCGGAGAAGCAAACGGAAAACACCTCCCGATCTCTTGTTTCGCAATTGTATGAATAGCCCACTGTAACGATTTTTCCATCAGGGGTAATGCACATGTCCGTAAATGAATCGTCGCCGGCGAAGCCCTCGGTGGTGAGCCATAGAATATTACCCAGGGTGTCTGTCTTCATCACGAAGCCATCTGAGGAAGCGGAGTCGCACACCGCTCCGCAAATAAAGAAGCTGCTATCATGGAAAAGGGTGCAGAAGCCTGTGGAGTTGTCCATGGATAAAGCAGTGCGCTCAACAAGAATCGATCCATCCGGCTTCAATACAGCGATGTTGAGCGCTGTTCCTCTGCCCTCTCCAGCCCAGGTCTCTCCAACTGCAAACACGTTACCGCCTGGGGTTTCAGCTGAATCCCAGATGACTGATTCCCCGGCAGAGGGGAAGCAGGACACCCATTTTACCTCTGGCTCTGCCCCGTATAATCGAAAAAGTAATGATGTAAACACAATGATGCGCAAAGATAGTGACCTCAATTACTCCTCCCTTTAATGCTTAATAGGTTAACTTTAGCCAGCAGAGTCAATCCCCGCAGCTCTTCATCTTTTTTTAATATGTTCTCATGGAACACACGAAAGGAGCGTGGATTGACAACTGGAACATCGCTTATCGGGGCTGGTTTTCTTTGTGCTCTTGCGGGGATCTATTTCATGATCCGCATAGTGTCATATCTTAAATCCCGTGGAGAACCGGTCAGCCTTTTCCTTTTCAGACTGAAATGGTTTTACTACATGAGAAGATACAGTGAGCTGACCATACTGGACACGGGAAAACCCGGAGTTTTTCTCGCCTGCTACAAAACAGTCATGCTAATAGCTCTCGTTCTGATTGTAGCAGGGGCACTCATCCTCGGGGAATAGAACTCTCCCGGAAGTATACCCGGACACTTCAATGGTGCGCCCTTCGGAATCCTGCGGTTAATGTGGAGAGAGCCAGGGATCAGGACAAGAAACCGTTAATCATCAAGAGGTACCCGGCGGGGTATATATATATTATCTTACCTGGACTTCAAAAGGGGGTCTGATTGAAATCTTCTCTACTCGGCCAGCAGGCTCACAGTTGCCTCACGGGTCTTAAAAAGTCCGTCACAGATATATTGCTGGCCCTTCCCGGCGATCTTCAGCAACCCAGAGACGTTTACAAAACCCTGGGCATAGACAGAATGATCGGCTGGAACATCTA
>CAZRCS010000136.1:0-4971 GCA_964598645.1 uncultured bacterium
AGCATGGTGATTTTAAAGATATCTACTGGTCAGATGCAGCCATTTACAGAAGGTTCATGAGCTATTGGTCCGATGGCTTAAGGATCAATAAGTCCAGCAAGACAAGTCATGGCTGTCCTCTGGATTGCGGTTTATGCGAGAATCATAAATCTGGAACTCTCTTGGGGATCATCGATGTTACCAGCAGGTGTAACCTTTCTTGTCCGATATGCTTTGCCGATGCTGGGAATGATAAGAATGAGCCTACTATAGGCCAGATAGCATCAATGATGCAGGTTCTAAGGGACCAAATACCAGTACCCTGTCCTGCAATTCAGTTCTCTGGCGGCGAGCCTACAATGAGGGTTGACCTACCTGATATTGTCTACCTGGCAAAAACGATGGGCTTCGCCCAGATCCTGTTGGCAACTAATGGACTAGTGCTTGCTTCCAGGCCAGATCTATGCCATGAGCTTATCCAAAGTGGGCTTTCTACAGTCTATCTGCAGTTTGACGGCGTCACTCCAGAGCCCTATGAAGCTATTAGGGGCGTAAACCTTCTGCCTCAAAAGCTTCGCGCCATAGAGAACCTGCGTCAGGCAGGGAATTTGAGCACAGTGCTGGTTCCTACTCTAGTCAAGGGCACAAATGACGGCCAGGCAGGAGATATAGTTAGATTTGCATCTAAAAAACTTGATATCATCAAGGGTGTAAACTTCCAACCGGTTTCCTTTGCCGGCAGGATCGATCAGGAAGAGAGGACGGCTAAGAGGATTACCATACCCGATGTTCTTGCACTCCTGGAGGATCAGACGAACAACGAGATAACTCGAGATGACTTTTATCCGATTCCCTTTGTCAAACCCATATCCCATTTAATAGAGGCTGAAACGGGCATATCTCAACCGGTTTTTATGGCCCATCCCTGTTGTGGTGCCGGCACATACATCTATTGCCAAGGCGGCCACATGATTCCCATCACCAGGTTCCTGGACGTTGAAGGACTCATGGAGAACGTCAGACAGAGGGTGGCGGACTTCGATGGATCAAGGCTTGGAAGGCTCAAGATGAAAGGATGGATACTCAAGGATGTTCCCAGGTTTATAGATGGAGCCATGGTCCCAGATAACCTGAATCTCAAGAAATTGATCCTGAATGTGTTCATAGAGGGTGCCAGAGAGGCTTTGATCGATTTCCACACTAGATTTCTCTTCATTGGGATAATGCACTTCCAGGATCTATACAACATGGATTTGGAAAGGCTTGAGAGGTGTGCCATACACTATGCTCTGCCTGATGGAAGGCTCATTCCCTTCTGTTCTTACAATTCTATTCACCGTTGTGATCCCTTAGGAGGAAAAAGTTTTGCAAAGATGTAGATTTCAAGGAGCCTATCCACTATGCATGAAACCACCGTGATGACATCGAAGGACCTTTTGATCATATCCGAGGCTCTATCCCATTACTCCATCGGCCACCTCGATAAGGCCGATAGGATCGTAGTTGGGATGATGAACGATAACTGGCCTGCCGACACTCAGACAGGCAGTTACTTCCTCCGGAAGGGACCCCTTTTTCGATACCATTTCAAAAGACTTCGAGCTGGAGCTGATAGGAAGACTCGCAGTATCGGGTTTTTCCACCCAGGATCAATTCAACATGGATTTGGGAAGTTGGAGCAGTGTGGGATTAACTATGGTCTGCCGGAAGGCAGAATAATCCCTTTTTGTTCCCATAATATAGTTCAACGCCTTCGATTAAAAATGATCAGAAGAATTAACTAAGTGATTGTTATGGAATTTTCAGTCATTGTGCCCGCACTAAATGAGGAATCTTATATAGGGGCTTGCTTAGAATCGATTTCAGAGCAAACATTTCCACGAAATGGTTATGAAATAATTGTTTCAGACGGGGGAAGTAATGACAACACGGTCAAGATTGCCGGGAAATACGCTGACAAGGTAATTGTATCAGAAAAAAGGGGGATTTGGTGGGGCCGGAATCAAGGGGCAGAGTTTGCGAAAGGCAAATATTTAGTATTTATAGACGCGGATACGAGGATTAAAGAGGACTACCTTGAGACCGTTCACAGGTACCTAGAAAGCGGCGTGGTCGGGCTGACTACGGCGTTTGAATTAGACGGAGCTGACATCAAAACAAAATTCTACGAATATATTAGCAATTGCTATCTAGGGCTAAATTCAAAAATTGACAACGTTAGTCTCATTGGGATAAATCTATGCGTGCCAAGGGACGTCTTTTACAAGGTCGGCGGCTTCAAAAATTATGCCCTCGAAGATGCTTTTTTTAGTCGAGAGCTAAGAAAAGAGGGTCGGACATATTTTCTGATCCAAAGAAAAGTGGTGACTTCACCAAGGCGACTTGAGGCATATGGAGCGATTGGACTATGCAGGTATTATTTCGAGCTTGGGATGATGGACAGCGGAAGGATTAGCAATTTGTATATATCAAAATATTTAAAATATAAAAAATATGTTCCGATACGTAACCCTGATCAAAGAGCAATAGATAGCTTGGAGAACTTTAAAGCGTTAAGCAAGTTCCTTTCTGGTATTCAGAGATACGTTTACAAATGAGTGATCTAAAATCTTCAGCTAAGGCAGTATATGCATAGATTTTCAATGAACTTCGGAAACGGACAACTCAAAATCAGGTGACTTATGAATAAATACGACGTAGTAGTGATAGGCGCAGGAATTAGCGGATTATTATCTGCCCTTGCAATTTCGGAAGAAAACAAAAGTGTATTGGTATTAGAAAAAGAAGAATATATCGGCGGTGTATGCAGATCTTATGAAGTCGATGGGTATCGTGTAGACACAGGCCCTCACACAATAACTAGGCTGGAAAGAGGACCACTAAGGGAATTAATGGATCGCTATTTTGATGTTATCCCCCAGTTCGTCCCTTTTTGGAAGTGCTATGTGAGAACTGGTGGCAAGATAAAGCCGTTTCCTTGGAGCATTAATGCCTGGATGACATTCAGTTTGCTTCCTACCACGGATAGATTATTGCTAATCGCGACTTTATTTAATATATTGTATATTCTTCCCGCAAATATCTCTGTCGCGACGAGAAGATTTTTGGACTGGATTTGTTATTTCATGGTTAGCACTTCGATTGAAAATGCCCCAGTTTTAAGATTTATTGATAATAAAACTCACAATACAAGTCCGGTTCCCTGTATTGGAGAGTTATATGACTTGCTAATATCCGATGGAGCCACAGATCAAGGATATCCAAAGGGTGGACTTCAATACATAGTTAATTCCATCCTATCATCGTTTCCTAAGAACAGAGTGAAAATAATAACGATTGCTAATGTTTTAAAGATAGGAAGCGATGAGCGAATAGAGCAAGTCTGCACTAATGACAACAATTACGGATGTGAAACAGTTATCTACTCCGGATTCGTCTCAGATTTACCAAACCTAGTCAATGGCTTGCTAAAAGAGTACATAAAAAATTTGACTTCTATTAAAAGGGCTAAATCGCTAACGATCTGGGTAGGTCTTAAAGGAGAGATCTTTACGAAATACGGTTCCGAGATGTGGATTGACTCAGAGCCATATGCCTGGTTTGTTCCTACTTCAAATTATGATTCGTCACTGGCACCTAACGGAAAGCAGCTTGTAAGTTTCGCATTTACGCGTCCCAGCGAATATAATGGGTCAATGATACGGAAAAAAGCATTCGATGAAATAATCAAAACAATTCCACACATCGAAGAAAATATGATACATTACCAAGAATTAATTCCTGAAAATGCATCTTGGGGCATTAATTCTGGTTTTGGGGATATAATTATTCCAATAAAAAATTTATATTGCGTTGGAACCGACACCGAAAAGAGATGTGTTGGGGGTTAATAGATCGGCATATTCTGTTTTAAGGTGCTTGAATATGATGAAATCAGATGGTGAATTATAATATATTCGCTTTTTAGCGTGGCCTAATCTGCATTTCGAACCAAGGAGATGAAGTATGTCTTTCAATTATAGAAAAAGTGGAGCTATGGGTGTCCTCATACCATCACTCATAAGTTTCTTCGTTATCATTATTATTCTAAAATTAACAAACACTGTTATAACTTATGATGTACTTACAAGTATTGGAGTCAAGTTTGTGCTTTTGGCCTTGTCTCTTCATTTACTCTCATGGCTTTTCGGGTCTTTGAGAATACAGCTTCTGGCATTTATCATTGGACACAAGATCAGTTTCTATTTGGCTTTCAAGACAACGCTTGCCTCAAACTTCCTCGCCTCGCTTACCCCATCATCTGTAGGTGGCGAACCAATGAGGATCAAAATGCTTGCTGATAACGGCCTTAGCTATGGCTCTGCGATGGCTATCGTATTGGCAGAGCGACTTCTCGATAGCATTCTCCTCCTATCAGCATTGGTCGTCTGCTTCTTCCTGAAAGAGTTGGTGCCGGGACTTGGGTTAAAAGTAGGAGCGGCTTTTCTTGGAATTCTAATTCTTCTAATGATCTTCCTCTGGATGCTAATCCACAACCCAGAAAGCATAAAACAACTAATAAATTGGGTTCGAGGAAAGACGAAAGGTGGAAAGACTCTAACTGCCGTGGAAAAGCAAATCTGGTTATTCCGGGAGGCGGTCATCACGCTTGCAGGAGAAAGAATCAGGATGCCAACTTTATTCGTTGTTACTATAATTCTATGGGCTTGCGAGTTTCTTATTCCGTCTGTTCTGCTCGTCGGTCTGGGCAGAAATCCCAGCTTAATTTCCTCAATCACTGCTCAGATAATAGTATCATTAATCAGTTTGGCTCCCTTAACCCCGGGAGGGAGTGGTATAGCTGAGGTCAGCATGAGCTATCTTTATTCCATGTTTGTTCCCAGTTATCTTCTTGGAGTTCTGGTAGGACTCTGGAGGCTCATAACCTATTTCACAAATCTTACCGCTGGAGCGATCTTCGTTGGAGCCGAATTCGATCGCATAGTCAAGAGA
>CAZRCS010000137.1:0-4950 GCA_964598645.1 uncultured bacterium
GGTTGGAGATGTTTTCGATCCGTTGCGTGAAAGAATCCGCAAAGCGGTTGGAAGAGTGCGCAAATCGGGTCCCGATTACCTTGTATACGCCCTTATGGACAGTGTTGTGGACAATTACTTCGTTGCAATAGAGGGGATCGGCGAATACATCGAAACTTTGGACGAAGAGATCATTTCCAATCCCGAACCATCTCACATGAACGAAATCCACAGGCTGAAGAGATGCATACTCTCACTGAGAAAAGCAGTATGGCCCCTCCGTGAGGAAATAGGCACAATGGACAAGAATCAGTCGGAGCTTATCGCCCCGGAAACAGGCACTTTCCTGAGGAACCTGTATGACCACACCATTCAGGTAATAGACATGGTGGAAACCCACAGAGACCTGCTGGGGGGAATGCATGACACCTACCTCACCAGCGTAAGCAACAGAATGAACGACATTATGAAGGTACTCACAATTATTGCCACCATTTTCATTCCCCTTACCTTCATTGCAGGTGTTTACGGCATGAACTTCCACCACATGCCGGAGCTCGCAAAAGCATGGGCATACCCGGCTGTACTGCTTCTCATGCTTATAGTGGCAATAATGATGGTATGGTTCTTCAAGAGGAAGAAGTGGTTCTGATCAACCACACATCCACACCGGCTCTTCACCAGACCAGGATGCAATGAAGAATATCCCTAAAAAGCTCGGAGTATATCTGGGAACCCTGGGGGCAATGTTCTTCTGGGGAATATCCTTCGTGTGGACGAAGATCGTCTTCGAATACTACGGTCCATTCACAACCCTCTTTCTGCGACTGCTTATTTCATCTGCCCTGCTGACACTTTATGCAAAGAGCACGAACAACCAGGAGAAAATTATAAAAAAGGACTGGCCGTTCTTCTTTCTCCTGGCCCTTCTTGAACCGTTTTTCTACTTCATTGGAGAGAGCTTCGGGCTGCTGCTGGTTTCTCCCACCCTGGCATCAATAATGATCGCACTTATCCCGGTTGTATCACCTGTATTTGCCTGGCTTGTATACAGGGAAAAACTTACGGTCATCAATATTGCTGGGCTTGCTATCTCATTCTTTGGCGTGGCACTTTTCACCACAACAGGGAATTCAGGTCTGAATGCTTCTCCCAGGGGACTTCTGCTTCTGCTTTTCGCGGTGATTTCAGCGGTTGGCTACAGCCTTGTGGTCAAGAACCTTTCCCACCGTTACCGTCCACTTACCATCGTTCGTACCCAGAACATGCTGGGAGGTTTATACTTCCTGCCATTTATGGCCGTATTCGAGTGGAAGAATACCATTGCGGCAAATCCGCCGGCTGTGGTCATAATGGACCTTGTAATGCTGGCCGTTTTCGGCTCCTCCCTGGCTTTTATACTGGTCACGGTATCCATCAGGGAACTGGGTATAGGTAAAACCAACGTATTCACAAATATCATTCCCGTCATCACCGCGGTAACCGCCTGGTTCCTTCTGGGAGAAGGCTTCTCAGAAAGAAAAATACTTGGAATGGCCGTTGTAATTACAGGCATTCTGCTCTCGCAGTACCGTAAAAAGAACAGATCCCCGGTCATCCATGAACACTAGAATACAGTCGACTCATCAGAACTGATCTTTCCTTCTGAGCATGCTCAGGATAGCACCCGGCACTTGTTTGACCAGACTTGTTCAGTGCAGTATTGTTAGTTTCAGCGAATGGAATTGTTTTCTGTTGTGGGCAGCAGATAATGCGATAGCGGAAAGTCGATTCTTCCTGATCTCCGTTTCTTGAAGAAAAAGGGGATAACATTCAATGAAGTCCTGGATCGAAGAGCAGCAGGCCATTGAACAGTTCGCCGGGAATATTGATTCCATTCACTCATTTCCGGAAGCCTCTGGAAATGAGCTTGAGCTTCATGCAGCCCAGATAGTTCGAATCACTGATATTCTTAACCTGGTATCCAGTTTGCCGAAGAACAAAAGACCACCGGTAAAGAAGTGGGATGACCTCCTCGCCCCGCTTTTTTTCCAGTTATTCGTAAAAGGCGATGATATCGACCGCTACGTCCTTGCGGATATCTGGAGAAAGGTACTCATTGAAGAGGGAGAGATCGACAGCTATCTGAGAGCCTGTACGGCTGTTGCAGCGTCGGCGAGGAATTTCTACCGGCTGGAAGAAGCTCTTGAGGTATGCAGGCAGGGCCGTGAAGCGGCCAGGGGCCGCTACTCCGCTGCATTTGCCAACCTGATAAACATTGAGGGCATCATTCACGCTTACCGTGGGGAGCACGAGGCATCCGAAGGTTCCTTCATTGAAGCCTCTTTAATGATGGAGGGACTCCCGGAGGAGGACTTTCTCAAGTGGACCAGAGTATCAATGGCCGACTTCAGGAACCGCCTTCACCTGAATACCATTGATACCTACTTGAGGCACGGATATTCCACCACCGGCCCGGAGAGGTCAAGGTGCGCTGAATTTGCCCGGCTGTACATCTCCAAGCTGGAACGGGTTCCACTCAGGAAAGGCCACCGGTGCTTTCTCCTTGCGAATACTGCCCTGCTTGCAATCATTGAGGGCAGACTTCAATTCGCCAGCTCGCTCCTGTTCCCTTTAACAACAAGAAGCCTGGAAAACTCCCCTGCGAATCTGCCTTATCTGGCTGTCCATGCCAGGCTTCTCTCAATAATCTCTGCTCTTGAGGGGAACCGGGACGCCGCCTTCCAATGGATCCGAAAGGCTCTGAGAATGGGAAACCGTTACTGCAGGGTCGGAGAAGAGCAAGACGTACTGGAACAGGCATTCAACTTGCTGGGGCAGCACAATGGGATTCAGGAGAGAACAAGTCACAGAATACTGGTGGATGATATGATCCAGCTTCTGGAAGACAAGGACTGGTACACAGGCCAGTCTCACTCACGCAGTGTCAGCAACCTGTCGGTTCAGCTGGGTGAGGTTCTAAACGCAACAGACGGTTACAAACTGGACCTGAAAACGCTTGAAGTGGCCGGATTGCTCCACGATATTGGAAAACTGAGAACTCCATGGTCACTCCTTAACAAGATAGCACCACTCAGTACCAGGGAGTGGGACATCCTCAAAGAACATCCGCTGCACAGCGAAAACATACTCCAGAGGATAAACTTGAAGGATGTTGCCCCCATCGTAAAAGGCCACCATGAATACATGGATGGATCTGGCTATCCAGACGGACAGCCTCCGGGCCTCATGGCAGCCATTGTGGGCACCGCAGATGCTTTTGAGGCCGCTACCACCGCGACACGGAGGTACAAGATGCCGAAAAACCGGGCAGCAGCACTCAGGGAACTTACATCCGACTCTGATGGCCGATACCACCCTGACGTTGTGAATGCACTCAAGAAATTGCTTTAGCAATAAGGAGCATGCTGCATTATGCTCACAGAGAAAGATGGCTTCGCTGATAAAGCGAGGTCTTCTAAAGGAAACGGCAAATCAGACAGGTTCAGATAGTTTTCACTGCTTATTATCATTTATATTTATGCATATACGGTACTTATTATATTTGAAAAATTCGTTCTTCTCACATCCTGCCAGTGCTGCATAATGGTAAATACTCCAGTTTCTGCTACGGAAGATTTTGGATTGCACACAAGGAAGAGAAAGTCTTTGATCACTGGTAGAGTGCAGACGCGTATACTGCCAGATGAAGATCTTCTTCGGCAAGCAGCCTTTGCCACTAATGTTCGATCAACATTAGGAATCTTGATTCCTCGAGCATATAGTAATCTTCATCTTCGTCACATAGAATTACTGTGAATGGAAGTACGGGATATGTACCTTCGAATACTTCCATTTCAATGCGTCCCATATAATTTCCCCGAATAACCGCACGAAGAACGGTTCTGTCGTCATAGGTGCCGTAAAGCAATACGCAGAGTTTAGTCGTCCATGTGCAAGTGGGAATGTAAGCTGCAAGGTTGCCATCTGCATTGAAGTACGCCGACCATAATGGAAAAGGATCCATGAAAACTGGTCCATACTGCAGCCGAATCTTATCGATCCTTGCAATGGAACCGCTGGGTCTGCGGAACACTCTGTAAACGCCGTAATCTTGCAGATCGAATTCAGCTGCTGCCAATTCCAGTATTTCCTCCTGGGCTCTCTCGAAATCGTAATCATCATCCATTCTTTCGTTTCGATCGGAGGAATAATCGTAAAGGGTAGAAAATTGTTCGAATGGAAGCAGATCCTCGCTGGATAGGCAGGGGTTCGACCCCAGTTCTATAGGAAATTCCGTGTACATGTTGTAACCATCGAACACAGAAGGAGCCGGTTGTTGAGAAGTCACCTCTCTGTAGTACTCGTAATCGAACAAGCTGGTATTCTCACGAGTCCAGCAACTGTAAATGGTTCTTCCAAGACCATCTTCCATCTCGCGGAACAGCTGAATATTTCTGTTCTCCTGAGATGAGAAGTCCGGAAACTGGTTCCCACCGGAACAGCAGCCTTCAACTGGGCTGTACCATCTCTGAGCCTTGAAATGCGCGTCCAACCAACCGCTGCTGAAAATGTATCCGTGATTAGCGAATACCTCATTACGAAGAAGGCAGAGTTCGAATAAGCTCAGCTCCTGCAGCATTTCAGGCGAATAATCGATATTCTGGTAGAGATGAAGATCGTCAGCAAAAGACAGTGCGGCAGACAGAAGAAGCATGCTGGCGACCAGGTGATGTACCATTAGATCCCCCTCTTGGATAGTACCCGCTAGTTTATTCCATGATGCTTGAGAAAAGTCAATACTGCAGTAAGATTTTCGAGGGTTGTAACCTGTACATCATTCGGCAGCCAATCCACCAGTAAGGAAGACCATCACCTAGAGTTCCAGAGAGGTTCAATCGGGCTACTCGATCCTGATCCCATACTACTTTTCTCCCCCTTGCTTAACTTATAAACTCTTTTCCTGTCAAAGTATGTATATTATTCGTTCAA
>CAZRCS010000138.1:0-4901 GCA_964598645.1 uncultured bacterium
CTGTTTCAAGGTATTTGAAAGAAACGTTTGGAGACCTTCAACTGATTTGCTTGAATGGTTTGAGATATCTGTTCCTGTCACTGTGTAGACATTCATAAATACTGTGAAGAGGTCCATTGCAATCTGCAGAAGGAAAACTGGATACCTGTTCACATACTGCTTTTCTCAGCTGTCAGCGCCGGGAACCCTGCTGATAATTCTCCATGGAGGACGTTTGACATAGTCACATTAATGGCAGTATTATGGCATCATCTTTTTAGTCACTTCAGGAAGCATTGTGCGGGCAGTGTCATGTTGAACTGCGGAAAGGCATAGATTGAAACCTATTTCGAAAAAGGCATTCTGCTGGGCTGTAGGGCTTGTATCGCTGCGTATCCTTCTGGTGTTTGTCATCCGAAATCCATGGTATTGTGGTGCTGATTCCTGGAGTGAATGGATTATGGCATATGACTCACCGCTTTACACTGAGATGGCACATGATCTTTCCGATGGGGTTCAGGATCAAGCCAGTATGGTGATGCCAGCATATCCTTTTTTACTTGCAGCAACAGAATCAGCAATTCGCCCTGCCTTTGTTTTAACAATTCTGTTGCAGCAGCTTCTCGCTGGAGCAGCGGGAATTGCGTGCTACGGAATAGTGAGAGGTGTTAGAGGGTCTGAAAGGGCAGCCATCATTGCTCTAATAGCTATGATTCTTGCTCCTGCAAACATCATCTGGTCAACTCTTATCCTTACAGACGTTCCAGGTGCTTCGGTAACAGCCTTCACTGGCCTTCTCTGGATTCTCGCCGCAAGAAAGGGAGATCAGTTTAGAAAATACTTGCTGTTAATGAGTGCGTGTGGTTTACTGACTGGCCTTAATTCATTGATTCGCCCTATTGGAATGATAGCCATATTTATCTTCATTCTGGCGTCTCTGCTCCTTGTGCTTCTCCGACGACTGAAAGCTTCATATGCCTTGGCAGGAACCGCTTGCTTTGTAATCATTGCGCTTCTCCCTCCAACTTTCTGGAGAATCCACAACCGTACCCGGTTCGATCTTGATGCCGTTTCAACCCAGCAGTCCTACGAACCTCTCAAGCGGCTGTGGATGATAGACAACAACTCGTACGACCAATGGGTTGATTATCACACCAGTCTTGATTCAATGGCGATGGAGAGCGCAGGCATGGATTGGTCGGTTCGAGACAGTATATACTCATACCGTACAAGGGAGATTTTCCTCAGCAACCCGGTAAAATACATGATCCCGCACATAACAGGATGGCCAAGACTCTTTTCCACCGGGCTTCAATCCAATTTCCTCAATCCTCTTTATCCGGAAACAGTTCCAAAAGTTTTTTATCTTCTGGTTCTTTCTGTTCAGGCTCTATTCATTGCCGGGTTTCTGTATGCTCTTTTTACTCCGTATATCAGGAAGAAGCATCCCGATCTGATTCTGATTGCTGTTTTATGGTTTTTGGGCACCGCAGTCTCAACTGGTCCCATAGCATATTCCCGGTACTCACTCACTTTTCTGTGGAGCTGGATAGCTCTGTTCGGGATAAGTTCAGACCGACTTCTAACCTCGATACATTTACATATTGAAAAAAAGAAGGTATCAGCTGCTGAATAAAATGGCCTCGAACCTCACCACTGTCTGGTGTGGATCACTGGAGCCCCTTTTTGATTAATATAGATAACAGAATTTGGGTAATTGCTGCCTGGATAGCAATAAAGAAAATTGTTAAAGCCATATAAGTTATGTAAAGGGTCCTTTGAGTGGTATTTGTTTTACGGTGTTTGAACTGCCCGGGTGATTAATCAGGTATTCAGTACTTCTGGCATTTCAAGAATGAAAGCTTTTATCTGGTCTCTAATTCTTCTGTAGACGGCAAGTATTTCTTCTTCGGAAACCATATTAGATGTAAGAAAAGGCGGATCCTCAAATCCTCTGTGTATTAATCTGGTTTTGGCGGGGAAATACGGACAGGTTTCGTGGGCATGACCGCATACGGTTACAACGTAATCGAAGATAGTATCATCGAAAGAATCAACGGTTTTGCTTGTGTGGTTTGAAATGTCTATTCCCAGTTCTCCCATAACCTTTACCGCCCTTGGATTCAATCCGTGGGTTTCTATCCCCGCTGAATACGCATCCAGAACGTCTCCCCTGTATTCTCTGCAGAGGCCTTCCGCCATCTGGCTTCGGCAGGAATTTCCAGTGCACAGAAACAGTATCTTCCGTTTCTCACTCAATTCCGGGATCCTTTCTGTTCAGGTGGCAGCATTCAGTGCCCTGTATCCATTTGCAGGTGGGGCTGGCCATGAGCATCCCAAGCACAGGCGCTAAAATATAAATCCAGAGTTGCTGGAACATACCTGACGCCAATGCGGGGCCAAAGGAGCGCGCAGGATTCATGGATGCCCCGGAGACAGGTCCCCCCATGAGTGCCATCAGAGCAACTGTTCCTCCAATAGCAGCTCCTGCCATTATTCCCTTTTCCTTGTGGCCCGAGGACACATTTAAAATAACGAACATAAGAAAGAAGGAGAGAACTGTTTCCATGACAAATGCCTGCAGAAGGGAACCTGAGGGAAGCGTCAGTCCGAGATTGCCGCCTCCAAAAAGACCTCTAAGAAGATAACCGGCTGCAGCTGCACCGATGAGCTGACTTACTATATAGGGGGCTGCAGTTTTTCCCTCCAGTCTTCCCGCGAACAGGAAACCAAGGGTAACAGCAGGATTTATGTGCGCTCCGGAAATGTTCCCTATGGAATAGATCATTGCCATTACCGTGAGACCGAAAACCAGACTGACCGCTGTGTGGCCCGGGACACCTCCGTGGAGGCTGCTTACTGCAACTGCTCCACAGCCGAAGAAAACAAGGGCGAAGGTTCCAAAGAGCTCAGCCAGGAAAACATTTTTCATTTCAGCTCCTATGCCTCAAATCTCAATATTCGATAAATAAGAGGAGAGTGTTAAGGAGGTGTTAACCCTGTTCTCCTGGGAATGGTTGGCAGCCTGGCGCTATAGGGTTTTATGTTCGTGCGGGTGTTTCAGTGAAATCATTGTTTTCGGGCGAGTTAAGGAAGTAAAGCATGGAGAAGAAGTTCATGGTCCCTGCGGTTACCTTTCTTTCCGGTCTTGCTGTCTGGATCGTTTTTTTCGTTCTGTATTTGTCAGGCAACCTTCTGCAGGGTCTCTGGCTGAATATGGCTTTGATACTTGTTGCAGCGGGTCTGATTCTCTTCTCGGGGATTCGATGTAAAAAAGCAGGGGGGCCCAGAATGGGCAGCATCGTACGAGCATGTGTACTGCTGGTTCTGGCTCTGCTTACCAACTGGAAAGTGGGGGGCATTGAAGCCGGTATCCTTCTGGCAGCCGCCATATTGCTTGCTATTCTTACACTGGCGGCACCGGATAAGCTGAAGAAAGAGTGAGAACCATGAGGTTTATCTTAGTTCTGTTTTGCGGGATTTTCAGTTTGGCTTTGGGGAAGGCCATACCTTCAGAGGAGTTGCTGCGTCTTTCGGCATCGGGGAATGGAGCTTTCAAGGTTACTGTTGTGAGTTACGATCCAGAGGAGAGAGTTGCCATTGTACTTACCCCCGGGTGGGAACCTGAAAGAAAGCCTTATCTCTTTGACGGTGAGTCATGGATACCTCTCTGGAGTCCCTTCGCATCTGAGTGAACTGTCCGAAGTGATCCTTTGCCGGGGTCTAAAGCAAAGGCGCCTGCGGTTGCAGGCGCCTTTGTGGTATTTACGGGTTTACTGAACCCGGAACCGCTCGGTTCCAACCTCCCTTATCTCTTTTCTGTAGCTCTGACTGTGGGTGAGAGGCGGCTGGATAGAGGAAGCCTTGCCCTCCATCATTATGGGGATGAGTGTCCCTCTGCCGTTCCAGCTTCGCTCTTCACCGGTGTTCCAGTAGAAAGCAGCCTTGTCTCCAAGGGATTCGGCTATTCCGTCTGAGTCGGTTGATTCAACACCGAATGCTTCAGCCAGCTCTTCGAGGACTTCCCTGCCGGTCTTACCGGACGGGGGAGCCACTGCGCCATTGAAGCAGAGAACGCTGCCCTCGAAGTTGCACCTGGTTCCCGGGGTTTCCAGGAAGGTTGCACCGGGAAGGGTGACGTCGGCGGCCATTGTGGTTTCAGTGTCGGTCCAGTCCATTGCCGCGATGAACTCGCAGTTCTGGAACCAGGAACCGGTTCTGGAGTACTCCAGGGGGTTTTCACCGATGATAAGTGCAGCTGCCAGCTCGCCGTTTTCAAGAAGCTTTCTGAGCTCTGTGCTGCTCTTTGCACCGGGGAGACCGCTTGCAGCTGTTCTGCCGGGAAGGAATGCCGGGTCGGCACCTGTTACCTCGAGGCCTGCGCTGTTGGCTATGAGTCTTGGAAGGAGCAGGTCGGCATTCTTCTCTTTCGCCCTTAGAAGAAGGGTCAGGTCGGCGAAGATCTCCATGTCTTCAGGGGCAGTGTCCTGGGGTCTGTCAGGGCTGTGCACGATCACGATGCTCTTTGCCTTTTCGACCATGTCGGCTGCCTTCGCTATGTCTTCCAGTTCAACCCCGGCTTTGGCTGCCATGTTTTCGATGTCTACGTTCCTGTTCATCAGGAACTGGTCTCCACCCTGCAGGTCTTCCGGGGCAACCGCTTTTCTGTCGATAAGCTCCTGCATCACTGCGTTCCAGAAATAGGAGGCCCTTCCCCTCATGGGGTCAACCGCCAGGGTTGCCAGCTGCTGATCGGTGCCTGAAAGGGTGGAGTTGGCAACAATCAGAGCTGCGCCGTCCTTCACCTTCTGGATCACATCCACTGCAAGGATCAGATGATCGTCTTCCAGCGCAGTGTTGTTGCAGATTATCAGGTCGGCATCTTTTACACAGCTTCTGTCATCGGTTGATGCGGTGAAGCC
>CAZRCS010000139.1:0-4860 GCA_964598645.1 uncultured bacterium
CTGTGGCCAGGTAAGGGTTGCATGTGCCGTCTGGAACACGGTATTCGAAACGCATTTTCTTCGGTGAAGTGGCATATGCGGGAACCCTGACCGCGGCAGACCTGTTGGGTCCGCTGAAGAACCTGTAGACAGGCGCTTCCTGGTTGGGAACCAGACGCTGATAGCTGTTTTCCGAGGGATTGGTGAAGGCTGAGAGGGCTCTGGCGTGGTGCAGGATGCCGGCAATGGCAGACCTGGCCACGGGGCTCAGGTTGCAATAGCTGTCCTTCTGGAAGAATATCCGCTCTCCTGCCTTTTCGAAAAAGATGTGAAAGTGCATGCCGCTGCCCGGCTCTCCCGGAAGGGGCTTCGGCATGAAGGTGGAAGCCAGCCCATGCTTGAGGGCGATGTTTTTTACTATGTGTTTGGTAATCATTATGTTGTCGGCACTTGTCATCATGGGGGCAAAGTTTACCTCGATCTCAGCCTGTCCCCATCTGCCCACTTCATGGTGGTGATACTTCACATCGATACCGGCTTCATGCATTCTGGAGATCATCTCTCCGCGAATGTCGTGAAGACTGTCCAGTGGAAACATTGCATGGTAACCGCTGTGGGAAGAATGCACAAGACCGTGGGAACTGCTGTCCTCCGAAGCACCTGGATTCTCGATGTTGCCAAACTCATAACCGGCTTCACCGGGCTTGGACCAGAACCGTGCCCTGTCGAAGAGGTAGAATTCGAACTCTGGAGCCCAGAAACTGTCAGTTGCAATGCCTGCGAACTTAAGAAGTGCCGTTGCCTTTTTTGCGATTCCACGGGGATCCCTTGAGAACGGGTGTCCGGAAACACAGTCTACGATATCACCGAAGAGGGCAACTGTGGGTTTTTTTACGAAGGGGTCGAAATAGAGACGCCTGGGATCCGGTATAAGTGCCAGGTCCCCGGCTTCAGTACTGCTCATGCCGTCAAGTGTAGAGCCGTCGAAACCAACTCCCCGGAGGAACATGTCGCTAGGGGCGGTTGCCACTGGTATGGTGACATGCCTCCAGTAGCCGAGAATGTCCGTGAACCTGATATCGATCTCTTCGATACCCTTCTCCTTGAGCTTGCTCTGTGCAGCCTCGATGATGCCGTTGCTCACTTCATGTCCGCCTTTCTAACGATTCGATTTCATCTATAAGTACTTTTTCCAGGTCGTTTTTATCAATTTCTCCCATGGACTTCCCGTTTTTCCAGAATATCAGTCCGGCTGGAGTTCCGATCACCGCCAGATCAGCATCACGGGCCTCGCCAGGACCGTTTACCTCGCAGCCCATCACGGCTACCGTTACCGGTTTCTCTATGCCTTCCACAATTTTCCGGATTTTTTCCGCCAGGGTTCCCACGTCCAGCCTGGCCCTGGCACAGGTGGGACAGCTGACGATTCTTACAAAACGCTGCCGCAGCCCAAGAGCGGACAGAATTTCCCAGGCCGTGCCCGGTTCAGGTTCCGGGGAGCCTGAAATGGAAACCCTCAGGGTGTCACCGATGCCTTCGTCGAGAAGAATTCCCATTGCCACGGCGCTGCGTACCCCTGCGATTCCAGCAGGACCTGCTTCGGTAACCCCCAGATGAAGAGGGTAGGGGCAGCTTCGGGACGCTTTCCTGTTTACCTGAACGGTCAGCATGGGATCAGAGGCCTTAAGAGAGAGAACGATATCGTGGAAGCCTATTTTTTCGAGAATGGTAAAGTGTCTTTCCGCCGCTGCCCACATGGAATCAGCATTGACGCCTCCGTGCTTATCCCGAAGGTCACCGGGAACGCTTCCGGAGTTTACCCCTATCCTTATGGGAACTCCCTTGCTGGAAGCCAGCCGGGCTATTTTCTCCAGTTCGTCCAGCCGACGGATATTCCCTGGATTCAGCCTGAGTTTGTGAACCCCTGCATTGAGGGATTTCAGAGCAAGGTCTGCTCTGAAATGCACATCGGCCACAACAGGAACCGGTGCCATTTCAACAATTCTCTCAAGGGCCTCCGCCGCAGGGTCATCGGGTACCGAAACCCGGACGATCTCTGCTCCCAGAAACACCAGCCTTCGGATCTGGGTAAGGGTTGCTTCGGAATCTGAGGTGTCGGTGGTGGTCATGGACTGAACGGAAACAGGAGCTCCTCCGCCAATCACGACCCCTCCTGCACAGACACTTCTTTCAGACGCCACTTTTTCTCCTGATGGCGGTTACAAACCTGTGGTTTCCCGCCAGATCCCTATGGGTTTCGACACTGTTCCAGGTTTCTTCTCTGAACAGGGCCGTAACCGTGGTTTCCTGGTCACTACCAGTCTCAAGGACAATCAGCCCCCCGGGCTTCAGAAGCCGGGAGGCACTCCTCACAAGCTCCAATATAAGGGAAATGCCGTTTTCTCCACCATCCAGGGCAACACCGGGGTCGTGATCCCGGACAACGGGAGGAAGGCTTTGTATGTCACCGGTTGGGATGTAGGGCAGATTCGCGGCTATAAGATCGAAAGGGCAACTGAGAGCTTCGGTGAGATTACAGATCACAGGAAGGAAGTTGACGGCCCTGTGGAGCTTTGCATTCTTCAAGGCCAGACTGGCTGCGTCCGGGGAGATATCGGTGGCCACCACCGTTGCCCCGGATATCTCCATGGCCAGTGTAATCCCGATGACTCCGGACCCCGTTCCGGCATCGAGTATCAAAGGGTTTTGCGGCAGGGGAAACTGGAGAACCTTTTCCACAAGGAGTTCTGTCTCCGGCCTGGGTATCAAAGCATGGGGACTTACCATGAAGGTTCTTCCGAAAAAGTCCCAGTTTCCGATGATGTGCTGAAGAGGCTCCCCATGGATCCTTCTTGCAACAAAGGAAAAAAAACTCTCCTCTTTCCGGGGGGAAAGGGAGAGTTCAGCTGCAGCTGTTATCTGGGAGGGAGATCTGTCGAGAAGATGAGCTGCCAGTACCTTTGCCTGCCAGAGAGGAGCTTCCAATCCGGCTGCGGACATGTCCTCGGCGGCCTTTCTCATTGCCGCTGCAAGGGTCAACCCTCGGACCTTTCGGCCAGAAGCCGTTCCTGGTCAGCCTTTATCAGTTCTTCAATGACCTGGTCAAGCTCTCCTCCCAGAATGGCATCAAGGGAGTGCAGGGTAAGATGGATACGATGGTCTGTGAATCTGCCCTGGGGGAAGTTATATGTTCTTATCTTGGCGCTTCTGTCTCCCGATCCCACCATGTTTTTCCGGCTCTTTGACCTCTTTGCATCCTCCTCTTCCTGCTTTACCACAAGCAGTCGGGATCTGAGCACCTTCATGGCCTTTGCCTTGTTCTTGTGCTGGCTCTTTTCATCCTGGCAGGAAACAACCGTTCCCGTTGGAATGTGGGTTATGCGCACAGCAGAATCGGTTGTGTTTACACTCTGTCCCCCGGGACCTGATGAGCGGAAAACATCTATGCGCAGGTCTTCTGAGTTTATCTCCACATCGACTTCTTCGGCTTCGGGAAGCACGGCCACGGTACAGGCGGAGGTGTGTATGCGCCCACTGGTCTCAGTTTCCGGTACCCGCTGAACACGGTGAACTCCTGACTCGTACTTCAATCTGCTGTAAACTCCGTCTCCGGATAAATTGAAGATAATTTCCCTGAGTCCACCCCGTTCACTTTCCCGGGTGCTCATTACCTCAAGTTTCCAGCTCTTTTTCTGGGCATAGCTGCTGTACATTCTGTATATGTCGTTGGCGAAGAGCGCTGCTTCCTCTCCGCCGGTTCCTGCACGAATTTCCATTACAACACCCCTCTGATCATTGGGATCAGGGGGGATCAGAAGGATCTTGAGTCTTTTATTCAGTTTCTCGAGTCTGTTCCTGAGTATGGGCATTTCCCCTGCCGCCATTTCCGAAAGCTCCGGATCATCCCCCTCTGAGGCCTCATGCATTTCGTCGAACAGGGATTCTGTGTCCATTATGTCGGTGAGAGTTTCGTCTATTCTAACAAGCCCTGATCTCTCGAGGTTCAGGGATTTTATCATTGAAGGATTTCTGAGGGTCTCCGGTTTACAGAGCTCTCCGTCTATCTCCGAAAGTCTTTCCCTGATCTTCTGCTGTTCTTCCCCGTGCTTCATTCCTCTGTCTCTCCGTCTATTTCAACGTTGTCCGGCAGTTCCATTCCAAGTGCCATTTTCGCCGCTGTTTCGGCAACTTCGAGCATTTCCGGAGTTGCCTTTCTGGTTGTGAGATGCTGAAGCCAGAGACCCGGACGCGAAAGAGCCCTTGCGAATGCTGACGATTCCAGGTTTTTATCGGCGGTTTTCAATACCTCGTAGGCTATGCCCATGACCAGCGGGATAAGGGGGAGGTGATACAGAACCCTCCAGTGGGCTGCAGGTGAGATACCTGTGACCAGGTAGACCCCGGAATCTATGATGGTGTAACAGATAATAGTGATTATCATAACGTACATCAGGAAACTGGTTCCGCATCTGGCATGCAGAGGGGTATTCTTTGCAGCATCAGAAGCCAGGTCGTCAGATCCGTCTTCCCAGGCGTGTATCACCTGATGTTCTGCTCCGTGGTACATGAACACCCTGCGGATTTCCGGCATAAGGGAGATGGCTGCAATGTAAAGTACAAATGCTGCTATCCTGAAAACCCCGGCGGTCAAATGAATGAGGAACTGCTCTGATCCTCCGGTGATGCTTCCTGGAACTATCCACTGCCCAAGACGCAGGGGAAGCCATGCAAAGAGAATGATGGCCAGAAGAACAGCTGCTATGTTGGCAATTACCGTTCCTGTGGCGGATCCGCCCTGCTTTTTCCCTTCCTCTTCTGAGGCATCTGCAGACCAGTTCAAAGCGGTGAAACCCAGTTTCAGGGTTTCAATGAGGTTCACTG
>CAZRCS010000140.1:0-4850 GCA_964598645.1 uncultured bacterium
TATCTCATATGGTAGTCAAAGCTGCTGAACGCATGGGTTTTCACGATTCAAATTCGGACCGCATGGAGGATCATTTCTCGCCGCATTGCTGTCGCCATTGGTTCACGACCCATCTCAGGCGCGCAGGAATGCCTCGCGAATTTATTCAGGAGCTTCGCGGCGATGTAAGAAAGGAGGCCATAGATATCTATGACCATATCGATAAAAAGGAGCTAAGGGAGAGCTATCTTGCCCATGTGCCGCAATTGGGGATATGATCATTCCCGTTCATCTTCTTTCTTGAGTTTGGCCAATCTGGATTCAAGCTCTGCCATAATTTCATTAAAAGGTATGGCATCATCCCTTATTCCAAGGTCGCTAAAGGTCACACATGGTCTTAAGGAATCAAACGGATTGTCCATTAATTCGTCATCAAACTTGTGATCCCCTGCGTAAACAAAAGTACGTGGAATAGAACCCTTCCATAGGATGCTTCTTTCAACACTGTCAGAAAGGAGTGGTTTGTCTCGTTCAAGGTCGATTATGCTATACGAAAATCCATCACTCGTTATGTGGTAATTTCCAGGTTCTTGCACGCACTTCTCAGCAAAATAATAACAATAATCAAAACGAGTGCTGGCAACGTTCCAATAAAGTATCATCTGTTTTGTAATGGATTCTATATATTTTTTCTCAGGAGGATCGAAACTGAAAAGTTCAAAGAGAATATCCGGGAAAAATTCATATATTACTGCTGCGCGTTGGGACAAGAGATCTAGGCTGTTACCTTTAAGCAGATATGCTGAATTATATATGCGTTGAAATTGTTGAGATATAAGGAGATGCAATGTCCCATTGACAGGATACGAGGTAAAAGGGCTCAAGTAGTTATCGCAAACCAAAAATTCTCTTAGACCTTTAGTGATGACATTCCTTTCATAAAGATTATTGAGTCCTTCTTTAACGCTCTTATGAATATTTTTTCTATAAAATTGAACGGCTTCAGCTGTTTGAAGGTATCCAAGTATTTCGATATGCTTTAATTTTTTGGAGGATAGGTTTTCATGAATTTTATTTAGCTCCTCGGATAGATTAACATTTTTCGTGCTTTTCGGATCCATTTTATGCGGTTTTATTTCTGATATGTTTATTTGAATATTTCTCGCAAATTCATCGTATTCTTTCTTAGTGACAGGCAGATTCAATAATGATGTTGTCGCTTCTTTTTTGAAGTTAAAATCAATTAACTTATCATTAATTAAATCAAAAACTTCAACGATACCTCTCTTTTCTATCATATAACTCATATAATTTGAATTAATCAGCGTTTTTATGTCAGACATATAGTATCCGTTAAGAATTTCCTTAAACGGCTTCGATTTGGTTGATAAACGATAATTCTTTCCATCTTTCATCCGCTTTTCGAATAATATTCCTGCTTTACTGAGTGCTCTTAATGCTTCAGTGATTTCAGTTTCACCAGTTAGCGGCCTCATATAATCTTTCAAGTTTCGGCGGTAGTTTATGAATTCACTAGGCCTTACTAAGAGATAATCAATCACTAGCTTGTTATTTTTGAACTCAAGGATATTTTTATATTTTTTCATATAACCTACTTAGTCAGGTTTATCTTTATCTATATAACTACATTCATCCTTAATAATGGTTTCTATATGGCTACACTTGTTGTGAACCTTGATGAGAAGCTTTTGCTGGAGTTCAGGAGCTTTGCAGCAGCAAAACATGGCAGGCTTTACAATGCTCTTAAGCCAGAAGTTGAAGTCGCGCTAAGGAATCATCTGCAAAACCAGAAAGACAAGGGAAAATCGGGAGAAGAGAGTGATAAACTATGATAAGTTCTTTAAAAAAGCCATATCACCTCTCCTACTTCGAAGAAGCAGTAGGAATCCTTCATGAACTCATTGAACAAGACAGCATTCTCTATATTCAAATTGGGCAAATCATACTAGCTCTGCCACCGAGTTTGATACAAGGTCTCAAACCACTGATCAATCAAAAGATAGCGATTTTGCACACTGATATCCCAGAGAAACAATATCTTCTCAGGATTCTCGATCAAGATCCAACTTCCTGCGAGAAAGCATCAATCTCAGAAGGATTGCATATCGATAAAAAAATGCACTCAGGGTTGCCGCCCTGAGTTTTTGATACTTAATTTAAGGTGATATTAATATGGAATCTCTAAATATAAAAGATTTGCGTTCAGACCGACCATCAAAACGAATAGCAATACCCTGCCAGCTGAGCAAACATAATGGACTGAAATACGTCCTATTGAAAAATAGGAACAAGATACCAATTGAACGCGACTGGCAAGGTAGGAATAACTATTCTGCCAACAGCCCAAAATTGCTGGAACACATTGCTGCAGGGAAAAACTACGGAATCGCGTGTGGATATGGCGGTTTAATTGTCTTCGACAGTGATAACGAAGATCGCCTCCAGGAATTGGGCGTTTTCGAGAAGCTTGCCAGGACCTTTACTGTGCAAACCGGGGGCGGAGGTACGCACAGGTACTATCTCTGCCCTGAATGGGGGCTAAAAAAAATATTATTGGACCCCGACCTGAGAGATCTCAGGCACCCAGACAAGCCATTGCATCTTGGCGAGATCCAGTGCAAGGGACAGCAGGTCGTGGGCCCAGGAAGCATTCATCCAAATGGCAACCGATATGAGGTGGTTGATGACAGCGAGATTGCCACAATTTCCAAAAAGCTGCTGCTGGAAGCAATTGCGGGAGTAAAAACAAGCGAGAAGAGGCAAAAAGCGAAAGTTCAGAAAGCACAGAAAACTCAGAAACCTGAGAAATCAAATGAACATCGAATGCCCTCCTTCTGTGACGAGATCAAGATTCAGGATATTGCCTGGCCTGGTGGAGACGTACAGAAGAGAGAGGGACGAAATGGGATGGAATACTTCGGTTCGCATCCTATGCACGGTTCCACGACAGGGAAAAACTTCCATATAAACGTTGACAAGAACACTTGGTATTGCCATCGTTGTGGCTCTGGCGGCGGTCCGCTGGAGTGGCTAGCCGTAAAATCGGGATTTATCTCTTGTGGAGAGGCTGGGCCGGGATGTCTTAGAGGAGAGCTTTTTAGGCGGGTGCTGGATGTAGCACGAGAATTAGGCTACAAAATCCCAGCCAGAAGCCAATCGCTCGGCCAAATCGATCTCATAGAGAACAGGATCATCGTCGATAAGCTGCCGGAGGATCTCCCGACAGAGCCGATTATTGTGATAAAAGGGCCTCCGAGGATAGGAAAGACCTATTGGGCTGCCAAGCAGTTAGTAAAAGCCAGAGAAGGTAACTACATCACCCACAGGCATTCCATAGTCCAACATGCCATCGAAGCATTCCGCAAGGAAGGAGGGCAATGTGCCGTGTGGCTGGAAGGGAAACACAGGCAAGGGATGTGCCGGAAAGAGCGGCCAAATTGCTCCAATTGTGAGTTTTGCCCTCACGACAAGCACAGTTTCATGGGGCTCAAAGAGACTGCATCAAAATTATTATTCCAGCACATGATCTTAATAAAGGATCTAGTTCCATATGACCTCTGCCCTTACTACATTCTCAGGTTAGCAGAAGAGTCCGCCAATTATTGTTTTACCGTGGTAGACTTCATAGAGGACATACAGCAAAGGTCATTGACTGTATTGGATGAAGATCCCACTCTAGCGCACTTCTATCCATTGTCAGCTGAGCTGTTCCGATTCAAAAAGGCGAGAAATGAATATAAAATCGACAATAGTTTGGGCAAAGCCTTCGATCAGGTATCTCCGATAAGAACTGCCATAAGCGAGAAGGATCGACCCAGAGAAGAGGATAAATCCCTGCTGTGGGCAATAGATACGTTAGGAGGTATCAATGAGTCGATCAATATCACTATGAGTAGCAAATGCGATCCGGAGCAGTGCTATGAGCAAATGGCCAATGAGCTTGCTTCAATAGAATGCAAATTTTGTCCCGATATAAAGAAAAAAGCACTCCGGAAGCTTGACGACTATCACATCCTAGAACCGAACTCGAAAAATGATATCAAAAAATTAATTTCTACAGCTCTATATTCATATCCGAAAAAGCCATTGCACCTGATATCATCCGGAGGAAGCGGATATAGTTCGGTGTATCTAATAGGTGATGCCAGTACCCCAGTTATTGATATGGGATGGACAGACACCGCAAAGGCACCGGGCCACAAGATCCTGATCATTGGAAATACTCTGGCAGAACTGTTTGGAAAATCACTAGGCAATGCTGTTGTACTTGAGATTCAAGAGTTCAAGTATCGCAAGAATTACGTTGTAGTGGCAATCGACAGCAGTGATGAAGATGCTTATCGAGGACATGTGAAGAACCAAAGACTGAAGATTAGGAAGATTATGAAGGCAGTGGCAGATGATCCAGATAGTAAAACTCGGCGGCCAATAATGGCGCTAGTGGGGTCAAAAGAGCATCAGGACATGCTGATGAGATCGCTGGGTGGTATTGCTCATGCATCGCAGGAGGAAGGAGAGATGGGCCAACAGTGGAATTATCGGGGCGGTTATGTCAACATTTTCTACCAGAATTCGGTTGTCTCACGCGGCCTCGATGTAGCTCAGTATAATGTGATTTGCGTGCATGATACGGACTTTGTTCAACCATACTGGGACGCGGCCAGTGATGCAGGCGATGAGAACGCAGGGGCTGTATTAAACTCGATCATGATGGATGAAACCACAAACTCTGTGCTACGCATCTCTCCTATAATGGGTGGTAATGAACTCCAGCCAAAGATAGTGATCATAAACCGAGCAGACCTCTGGAAGGTTCGATATCTCGACGAACAAGTTGTTGGTGGGCAACA
>CAZRCS010000141.1:0-4837 GCA_964598645.1 uncultured bacterium
AGACATTCAGACTCTGCCTCTGGCAGTCGGTCTCTCCCATATACACCTCGACCGGAAGACCGAGGACAGCACCGGCAATTGCTGTTGCAACACCGTGCTGGCCGGCGCCGGTCTCTGCAATCAGCCGCTTTTTACCCATATGACGGGCAAGAAGACACTGCCCCAGGGTGTTGTTGAGTTTGTGTGCACCGCTGTGCAGGAGATCCTCACGTTTGAGATATACCCGACACCCGAGGTCCTTTGAAACATTCTGGCAGAATGTGAGTGGTGTCTCCCGCCCGGCATACTCCTTCAAATAAAAGGAGAGTTCATCGCGGAACTCCTGTGTCGGGCAGATGGCCGTCCGGCCTTCCTCAAGTGCATTCACCGCCGCCATCAGGGTCTCCGGGACAAACTGCCCGCCATACGGGCCAAATCGTCCTTTAGTCATACGACCCTCCGGCATGCCCGGATGAAGGCACGCACCAGACGGGGGTCCTTGACACCGGGCCGGCACTCAACCCCTGACGCCACATCCAGTCCGTACGGGCCAAGGGCGGCAGCCGTTGCAGCATTCTCCGGAGAGAGTCCTCCGGCGAGAATGACGGGCAGGGATGAGGTTGCAATCACCTGCCGGGCAAACTCCCGGCTAAAGGGAAGCCCCTTCCCCCGGCTTGCGTCAATGACGACCGCGTCACAGGGTTCTGCAGGTGTCTCACCGGGAGAAACCATCCGCAGGACACGGGTGCGGGTCGAAGGGAGGGAGACATCTGCTCCCACCTGCACAACAGACGGGCTGAGGGCGAGAATTTCATCCAGCTCTTCTGCGTCATCCGTTGCCGTCACACAGACGCCGGTCGTAAAGGGGCCAAGGGCATCGAATATCTCTCCTGCCTGCTCCGGTCCCACCGACCGGGGGGATTCACTGAAGAGAACGACACCCACAGCATCGGCTCCCGCTTCTTCTGCAGAGACTGCGTCTTCGGGCGAGGTGACCCCACATATCTTTATGCGCATACAAGCTCCTCCACCATTGCTGTCGGGTCTTTTGCTGTCATGAGCGCAGTGCCCGTGAGGAAGGCATCGGCGTGCGGGGCTGTCCGCCGGATATCCTCCGGCCCCGTAATGCCGCTCATCGATACCACAACTCTGCCTGCCTCCCGCAGCGGCCCTGCGAGCGCTGCCGTTGTCTCCGGTTTCATCGTCATCGTCCTGAGGTCACGGTTGTTGATGCCGATCAATTCCGCACCGGACGCAAGGGCAATCTCTGCTTCAGCCGGTGTGTGCACTTCAACGAGGGGCTCAAGACCCGCATCGCAGGCGGCAGTGACAAACTCCTCTGTGCGTTCACCCAGCAGCCCTGCTATCAGGAGCACGGCATCGGCACCGAGGGCACGGGTCTCTGCAATCTGGCGCAGGTCGACAATGAAGTCCTTGCGCAGCACCGGCAGGTCGACTGCCGCCTTCACCGCTGCAATATCCTCCGCCCGCCCGTTGAAGTAGGTCGGTTCGGTCAGAACCGATATCGCTGCGCACCCGCCGCCTTGGTATGCTTTCGCAAGGTCTCCCGGGTTCACCCGCTCTTTCAGGACTCCTGCCGAAGGAGAGGAAAACTTGATTTCTGCGATCACGGCATTTCTCTTCTGCCCTGAGAGAATAGCCTCTTTCAGGCTCAGGGTTGTCTGTGTATGGTTGGTATATTCCGGTTCACTGATGCGAAGCGCGGTATGTTGGATAATTTCATCAAGTATCATTGGGTCGTTCCCCCGGTCATTTCCAGAAGTTTCGTCAGTTTGTCCTCTGCTGCCCCGGAGTCAATAGACGTCTCTGCACGGCTGATCCCCTCTTCAAGGGATGCGGCCTCTCCGCCGAGGTAAATGGCAGCACCTGCGTTCAGAATCACGATATCACGGGCCGGCCCTTCGGCACCCCCGAGCACCTCCCGGAAGATGGCGGCGTTCTCTTCCATGTCGCCGCCCCGGAGTGTCGCGGGGTCGCCCGTCAGGAGGCCAAAGTCACTGCTTTCGATCTCATAGTGCTCAACCCTCCCGTCGGAGAGTTCTGCTACCTGTGTCACACCTGCGGTTGTTATCTCATCGAGCCCGTCGCCGTGGACGACCATCGCACGCTTTGTTCCGAGCATGCCAAGGGCTTCTGCGATGGTATCTGTCAGGTCAGGCCGGTAGACACCGATGAGCTGGGCCTCTGCCCCCGCGGGGTTTGCGAGAGGGCCAAGAATATTAAAGAGACTCCGGGTCCCGATCTCTTTCCGGGGCCCTGCCACCGCCTTCATTGCCGGGTGGTGCAGGGGGGCATAGAGAAACCCGATGCCCGCCTCTTCGATGATCCGGCAGGTCTCTTCCGGCGAAATCGTAAGAGAGATGCCGATATGCTCCAGCAGGTCTGCAGAACCACATCTGCTGCTCACACTCCTGTTTCCGTGTTTAACCACAGGGACTCCGGCACCGGCGGCAACAAACGCAGCAGTCGTGCTGATATTGAATGTGCCCCGCATATCTCCGCCTGTTCCACAGGTATCAACAAGGGTGCCTGCTACCTGTGGGTGCATAGATGCCGCATGCTCCCTGAGCACACGCGCACAGGCGGCAATCTCTGCTGTCGTCTCTCCCTTCATGCTCATTGCAATCAAAAATGCCCCAATCTGCGCATCAGTGGCACCGCCGGTCATCATCTGATTCATGGCATCGGCAGCCTCACCTGCAGTGAGGTCAATAAGAGTCGCTGCCTTTGCAATGCTGCTCTGTATCACTGGGATCCCCTCCTGAGGAAGTTCTCCATCAGGTGAACACCCTGTTCTGTGAGAATGCTCTCCGGGTGAAACTGAATGCCATCAATGGGGTAGTCACGGTGGCGGACACCCATCACATACCCGTCATCGCAACTGACCGCAGTCACTGCCAGTTCTTCCGGAAGTGTTTCTTCGTCCACGATGAGGGAGTGATACCGTGTCGCCGTAAACGGATTTTGTATTCCTGAAAATATTCCGGCTTCTTCATGTGAGATCAGGGAAGTCATCCCGTGCATCAGGTTCCCTGCCCGGATGATTTCTCCTCCAAAGTTCTGGCATATCGCCTGGTGCCCGAGGCAGACTCCCAGTGTCGGGATCTCCCGGGAAAACGTCCTGAGGGCATGCAGAGATAGTCCTGATTCCTCAGGGCGGCCGGGACCGGGGGAGAGAATTACCCGCTCGATATCCCGGAGACTGACCGTCTCAGGCGCCTGATCATTTCGCACAACAACAGGTTCTGCACCCAGGTGGCCGACCATCTGGCAAAGATTGTAGGTAAAACTGTCATAGCAGTCAATCACAAGCACTTTCATGATCCCACCTCCGCCATTCTGATGGCAGCAAGCATGGCCCGGGCCTTCATCCCGCTCTCGGCATACTCCTTTTCCGGAACGGAGTCGGCAACGATACCCGCTCCTGCCTGAACAGAGGCACGTCCGTCTTCAATAATTACCGTCCGGATGGCAATCGCGAGGTTCAGGTCCCCGTTGAGACCGATATACCCTACCGCTCCTGCATAGATGCCTCTCGGGTCTTCTTCGAGTTCATCGATTATCTGCATCGCCCGTATCTTCGGCGCACCGGAGACAGTCCCCGCGGGGAAACAGGAGATGAACGCATCAAACCGGCCGCAGTCATCCCTGAGTTCACCACTCACCCGTGAGACGATATGCTGCACATGGGAGAACTTCTCAATCTTCATGAACGTCTCCGGAACAACGGTGCCATATCTGGATACCCGACCGAGGTCATTGCGTGCGAGATCAACAAGCATGAGATGTTCGGCGCACTCCTTTTTGTCGGCGAGGAGATCCCGTGCGAATTCAATATCCTCTTCACCGTTTCGTCCCCGTGGACGGGTGCCGGCAATAGGAACGGTGGTGACCGTTTTTCCCTCGACTCGAACCAGCATCTCCGGGCTGGACCCGATGATCTGCCGATTCCCAAAGTCGAGGAAGTACATATAATTGCTCGGGTTCACATCACGGAGAGCAGAATAGAGAGCGATGGGTGGTGCGGTGTACGCACACTCCATCCTCCGTGAGATAACTGTCTGAAGAATTTCACCCGCGTGGACATACTCCCTCGTCTGTGCAACCCGTTCTTCAAAGGTCTTCTGTGTGAAGTTTGAGGTGTGAAGCATCTTTGCAGAGCCGTGGTAAATCTGATCTGCCTTTTTTGTTAAAGGTGCAGAGAGTATCTTTTGAATCCGCTCTGCTGCTCTTTCATACTCCTCAGAAGGGACGGAGTCTTCCGTTATCAGGGGATAGCTGAAGAGGTAACTCTTATTCTCATCGTGATCAGTGACAATGCTCTCGCGGGTGAGCATAAACGCAGCCACCGGCGTATCACTCCGGATTTCATCATCATTTTTTCGACGCGGAGGAAGCTTGTCAAAGAGTGCATAGACAAGATCATACGCAAAGTATCCGGCAAAGCAACCGGTAAAATCCGGGGTATTCTCTGCACATATCGTAAAGGCATCAACAACCGACTGGATTGTTGCAACCGGAGTTCCCTCCACTGCCGCCCGGCGTGCACAGGCAACATATTGCTCATCACCGGTCAGGCTGAGTGTTTCCCCGACTGATATGGTCAGAACAGGATCCATCCCCAGAACCGAGTGGCGTGCGTCCCGTCTCTCCCGGTCAAGGGACTCAAGGATAAATCCGCACTCCCCTTCAGGAGAGAAATCCTCCGGCACATCCGTGCAGAGAGGGATTATAGCGGGCTTTGTGCATTTTTCTGCAATTGTTTCGAATTCTTCTAAGGATATGTTCAGTTGTATTGCGGTTTCCATTCCACCGGCATCACCTATGCACATATTTG
>CAZRCS010000142.1:0-4835 GCA_964598645.1 uncultured bacterium
GATACTGAAACCACCGCTTCAGAACCCGCCTCCAGCCTGCATGGGGCGTATACCGTTCTTGATATGGTCTGAAGAGAAACAACTTCCACCATCACAGGTACCGGTTCCGGCACCTTCTTCCCGCCGGCTCCGCATGACGTAACAGCCAGTGTCAGTATTGAGGCAGAAAGCAACTGCTTAATGTGCATAGGGCAGTTCCTCCCGTCCAGCAAAATATCCTTCAACCATTTTCTGCACTACTCTCTCAACCCTTTCAACTGTTTCGGGATCTCCCAGGTCAATGTCCAGGATGGGGTTCTTTATACTCTGCCTCAGTGTAAGGTAATGAATACCGCTTAGAAGAAGAACAACCGCTGTGACTGTTTCGGGATCAGGATCGACACCACGCTCCTTCAGGGATTTCAACTCGCTCTGCTCCATACTTCTGCTGAAGGCAACCGTAAGGGGATTCTTTTCGGTGAGTTCCCATCTTGCCAGTTCCTGTGCAAGTGTGCTCTCCCTGAAGGCTTTCCCGCTTTTAAGAAGCAGCCTTTTAACAAGTACGGATAGAGGAGTCCCCTCAGGGAATTCATCCAGCACATCAACCACATTGGGGCAGAGTTCTTTTCTGTCCCTGAAAGCCCTGAGAAGACCCTCCATGGAACCGAAATACCTGTATATCAGAACCTTGTCCACACCGGCTTCCCGGGCCACGGCATTGATGCCCACACCTGTAAAGCCCTTCTCTGTCAGGATCCGCCCAAGGGCCTCGATTATCAGATTCTGTGTGCTTTCGGAATCCCTTGTATGTGAAGTCATATTTTCCCCTTTGAAATCATGTCACCGGTCGGTGTCACCAGTTGGTGATATATACATCTGCCGTCAAGTGCCGTCAAATTTGTTGCTTCCGGCGGAAATGTGTGCAATGATAGTAGGACTTCATCGATTCGAAAGGATTCCTGATCTTAAATGAAAGACGACCTTACCGCCCTGCTTCATAACGCCTTCGAAACAGATTTGAGCACCGATGTACCCTCTACGGCAGGACAGCTCCTAAAACCAGGAGAGCGAAGGGATACAGCGGTTCTTTTCCTGGATCTTGCAGGTTTTACCAGGCTTTCAGGTACCCTTGACCATGAAACCGTTCACGATCTGGCAAAAAGCATAATGAACCAGCTGGTTAGAACAGCCCAGCAGTACCGTGGGTATGTGGACAAGATAGAAGGCGACAGAATAATGGTTCTCTTCGGAGCTGTGAACTCTGGGGAGAACGACTGCCGAACAGCCGTTCTCTGCGGATTCAGAATGCTTCAGGTACTTGGTGTTGCAGGCGAAGTACTCAGCAACTCCGGGGTCAGTCTGGGGGGAAGAATAGGAATAAGCAGCGGTCCTGTTACTGTGGCTCCGGACGCCATAGGTCATCTTACTGCAATGGGTAACACGGTTAACATCGCCTCCAGAATGGAGGAAAAGGCTGAGCTGAATTCAATTCTCGTCACAGACAGAGTTCATTCCATGTGTTTTCAGTCAGCTCTCTGGGCCCGTCCCATGAAGCTGCAGGTAAAGGGAGTCGAAGGTGACCTGACCGTCTGGAAACCCCTTGAACCCCTCAGGCCAGGCTGTGAAATGTGCGACGATGCTGCTTTCACAGGCAGAGATGAAGAGTATCAGGCACTTAAGAACGCCCTCGATCTTGCCAATTCAGGCAGTACCGGTACACGACCGGATGATTACCCCAGACACATCCTCATGGAAATCACCGGTGAAGCAGGTTCCGGTAAAGCAAGACTGGCCCTGGAATTCATCAGGAATGAATGTTCTTCATGGTTCTTTCTCCGTGGCCGTTCCATAGCTGAAGGTCAGCCTGCCCACTGGCTCTGGTCATCCGTGATATCTTCATTGCTGGGTTTTCAGGTGCAGCGGGCAGTATCATGGGAAGAATTCACCAATAGAGTTTCCACTCTTTGCTCCACTAAAGAACTATCGAATTCTCTTCCCTTCCTTGGCAGGCTGATTCCTGCACTGTCCACCGACGCAAGGCTTGCAAAACTTGGCAATCAGGCCCTGACCCTTGAAACCAGTCTGGCCGTAAGGGACTTTCTTGAACTGCTGGCAGAGAACAGAAAACTTGTCGTATTTCTGGAAGACACACACTGGATGGACGGCACCGACAGTCAGCTTCTGGAATTCCTTCTGAAGAACTGCAGAACCCCATCTCCCATTCTCTTCATTCTATCAGGTCGTAACGCCGGAAATGACTCTCCTGTGGCAAAATTCAGAACCGAAAGCTTCTATTTCAACTACGGATCCATCGAGCTTCATGAGCTTGGCAGAGAAGAGTGCGGTCTGATATCTGCCTCCATAGCAGCGCATTACACTGCCGGTGATTTGCATCAGTTCACAGACCATGCTGTGGATCTTCTTTGGCAGCACTCTTCAGGTAACCCGTTCTTTCTCAGGGAACTGGTAATGCACCTTCTTGAATCAGGAGGAATTCAGCAAAAGGGCGGGGTATGGAGAATAGTCGACACCGCAATAGAGCTTTCACGCCCTGAATCACTCACCGGTCTTCTCCAGAGCAGGCTTGACAATCTGCCCGACCAGCTGCGCAAAACCCTGCTTCTTTGCTCGGTACTTGGTATGGACTTCCTGCTGGACACGTATAAGATAGTCTGCTCGAAACTTGATCTTCCATCAGGGTCAGAAGAGTTCTTCGATGGACTCGTAGAAAGACAGATGCTGGTCAGGGCTGACACCGGCAGCATGACGGGTTACAGGTTCAGGCATCCACTTATCCAGCGTACTGCCTGTGAAAGCAATCTGGCAAGCAATCTGAAGCTTATTCACAGGGCGGCCGCCGAGGCAATCGCCGAGCTTTTCGAGAACGACGAGGAGAGGATCTCAGCCAAGCTGGCCTCCCACTGGGAGGGTGCCGGTGAAACGGCCAAGGCGGCAGAGTGGGGAATCATCGCCCAGAAACACGCTTCAGACAACTATCAGCACTCAACGGTGCTTTACTGGGGGGAAAAGCTTCTGGAATGGCTGCCCAGCGAGCTTGCAAGCTATCTGAAGGTTCTGGAGCTTAACGCCAGGGCCTACCAGTATACCGGCCGGAACGAAGAGCATAAAAGAACACTTGTCATGATGGAAGACCTGGCCGAGAAGAACGGCCTTCATGAATGGAAAGCCAGGGTCTTCATGGAAAAATTCAATCTTTGCAGAGCATCGGGGGATATGGACGGAGCGCTGAGTAATCTTAATCTAACCCTTGAGTTATGCAGGAATCACAACTTCGAAGAGCTTGAAAGCAATGCCCTGGGAAACCTGGGGGTCTTATGCGCTGCCAGAAACGACATCACTGGAGCAAAGGAGCACTTCACCGCTGCGAGGAATATTCATGCCCGTCTGGGAAACAGAAGGGCCGAGGCAAGCACCCTGGGCAACCTCGGCATAATGCTCCGCAACATCCAGGATACTGCAGGTGCCGCCGAACACCTGCAGAGCGCCCTGGAAATTTTCCAGGACATGGGAGATGTGCGCAGTGAGGCAATTACCCTTGGAAATCTTGGAAACATCAGCCACGACCTGGGTAAACACCTGGAGGCCCTTGACCTCTATTCCAGGGCTCTGAAAATTTTCCAGAGGATAGGAGACCGGGGATCACAGATCATCTTTCTGGGAAACCTTGGCATACTTAATGCGGACATGGGAGAAGAGGAGAAAGCAGATGAGTTATACGACAGAGCCCTTGCCATTTCCGCAGAAACGGAAAATCTTCGTTCCCGGGGTTGGACACTGTCCAACAAGGCCCTGCTCAGGCTGAAGCGGGGTGAAGCAGAACAGGCTGACTCGCTTTACAAAGATGCCCTTCAGCTATTCCGCGAAGTAAATGATGCCAGGATGACCGCCATAACCCTGGGCGCAACAGGATACACCAGATACCTCACCGGAGACATCGAAGGTTCCATTGAAGACCTTAAGGATGCCCTGCAAATGGCAGAAGCAATGAAGCTTCCTTCGAAAAATTTCGAAGACACCCTGCTCAAACACCATGAGGAAATTCTCAGGGATCACCCTGATATATCAGTTCCTGACCTTCCTGATCACTGGACCTGCAGTCCATGAGATCCCGGGGATCCTGCAGAATTATCAGAAGGTTCTCTGCATTGGTGTTATCAGGGTCAATCTCAAGAGATAATCGGTAATTGGTAACAGCACCCGCCGTATCACCTGCACAAAGAAGCCCTTCTGCAAGACTGTCGTAAACGTTAGCGGAGCCAGGGTGATAATCCCTGTTCGCAGTGAAAGACCGAACAGCTTCTTCCTCCCTGCCTGCTGCCAGCAGTCTGTAACCCAGTCGGTTGAGTATTCCTTCGGGAGGAGTTACACAGTACCCCGGTATTCGAGAGAAGCTGCTGATACCACCGAGAGAAATGTCAGTACAGCTATCACATTCACTGGAAGCTCCTTTACAGCTTCAGATGCCAGACGGGGAACTACCTGATGGAAAACTCCTCGCTTACTCCGTAAAAGCCCTGATCATCCACAACGAGGATCTGGTATCCGTCACCGGTTCCAGCCTGTGAAAGGTCTCCCCTGAAGAGAAATCTCCCGGGTTCCCTGCTTCTCCAGTCAAATATCTCCATTACCGTATTGCCGTGTCTGATCAGATCACACCTTACGGTTTCTCCGGGAACGGCAGCCCAGGAAATGGTTAAAACTTCTTCCCCGTTAATACTCCAGACATCGCCTGAAGCCGGAGAGCACACTAGAACCCACATCTCCCAGGGACCTGTGAGTTCATGTTTCTCGCTGCATCCTGTAAAAATTAGAAGTGCCGCAAGAATGAACAGCAC
>CAZRCS010000143.1:0-4726 GCA_964598645.1 uncultured bacterium
CCAGGTCTCTGCCGTAAACCACATCACCTGAATATACCCCGGTTATTTCAGCAAGCAGCTGGTGTTCTTCCACTCCGTGCAGCAGCTGGTGGTAGAGTACAAGGAGCCCGGGTTTCACCCTTCCCGCTATTTCAGCCAGTTCCTCTGCAGAGGTGTGAACAGCTCTGTGGTATTTCTGCCAGTCTTCGGTCTTTTCCCTGAACCCCATGGAAGAATACACTTCATGGATCAGTATGTCACAGTTCTCATAGCGCTCATCCATCTCTTTGAATGGGGCTGTGTCTCCAGAGACCACAATTGCGGTTCCCCGGGATGTGAATCTGTATCCGTAGGACTCCAGGCCACCGTGATTTACCCTGAAGGCTTCTATTGTTGTACCGTTTTCCTCAAGCACCGTTCCAGGGCCTACCTCTTCCACTATGACCTTAATGCCTGTGGAATTGGCCGGTTCCAATCCGTGCAGTCTTTCATGGATGTCAATCCTGTAGGCCTCGAGTATGTGATTTGCCATATCGGCTGTGCCCGTCGGACCCCATATTCTGAGGGGGGACTTCCTTTCGAGCACCCAGGGTGTAAGGATCATGTCCGGCAGACCTGCCGTGTGGTCCGAATGCAGATGGGTAAGAAACAGATTCTGAAGATTTTTCGGTTCAAGTTCCTTTGTTCCGTTTTCGAAAGCGCCTGATGCTCTTCTGACCACCCCGGGTCCACAGTCCACCACATATGGAATTCCTCCTGAGATGATCGCCAGCGAAGGACCTGACTTTCCGGGTTCAGCGTTTGGGGTTCCCGTTCCCAGAAGTATGGCTTTCATGGCCCTCCAATTCACATGCGGCTTCAGTACTGACAGTTTTCCCCGAAGCAGTATTCATAACGCCTGCTGCAAGTAACAGGGGAGTCAGTGGCCTGCATGACCGGATTTCTTCCGATACTCTTTCACGGATGAACTGACTCATCACGACTGGTGAAGCTTCCGGCGTCCTGGGCTTACTGTTCGTCAATGTACATGTCAGGTTATAATTAAACCCTTCACTTCGCTGAATACTTAATCAGTGAAGACGGAAATTCCGTGTGTATGATTGAAGGACGGCGAATTCCGGATATCATCACCTGGAAGACCTCCAGCCTGCTGTAACAGACAGGAGAAAAAAGTGACTGGTACACTGGTTAACACAGCCACCGTTCTTGCAGGGGGAACCCTGGGCAGCTTTCTGGGTGCAGGTCTTCCTGTGAAGATGAAGGAAACGGTGATCACCGGTATGAGCCTTGTGGTGATCGTGCTGGGGGTACAGATGGCCCTTGGGACAGGGAATATTCTCATTGTTCTCGGAAGCATATCCCTGGGCGGTATTACAGGGGAGATGCTGGGTATTCAGAGAAGACTGGATGCCCTTGGCAACTTCCTTGAAAGGAAGGCTTCCTCTTCTTCTTTGCTTTCAAAAGGCAGGTTCAGTCAGGGCTTCGTTACAGCCTCTCTTGTTTTCTGTATAGGACCGATGACGGTTCTCGGTTCGATTCAGGACGGACTCACTGGCGACAGCTCGCTGCTTTTGGTGAAGAGCATGCTGGACGGTTTCGCCGCACTGGCCTTTGCAAGCGTTTTCGGCATGGGGGTTACTGCATCTGCTCTGGTGGTACTTCTTGTGCAGGGAGCACTTACCCTTGGAGCATCCTTTTTCAGCGGAATCCTTACAAGTTCCATGATAACGGAGATGTCTGCAGCCGGAGGCGTCATAATGCTGGGCATATCGGTTCACATGCTTGAACTGAAGGACATAAGACTCGCAAACTTCCTGCCGGCACTTGTTTTCGCCCCTTTGATCGTATGGATGATAGCCCTGTTCAGTTAGCAGGTTGCACAGGCAGCCCTGCCGGCGGTATTTATTCATCGGTGGTTTTACTGTGAAAGAAGTCTGAATTGAACAAAGTTGCGTTTTTCCTTATTCTGGTCGTTGTGGCTGCAGGATTGGGATTCCTTTCGGGAACCCTTACGGCCCCCATGGTTTTCAGCACACCGGTTTTTCTGTCATCCATGGGATCCTCTGCCGCTCCGGTGTCTGTACCTGACGTCATCGGTTTTACCAGAGCAGAGGCCCAGAGTGCAATCGAGGGTGGGAATCTGGTACTTGCCGGTCAGTGGAGTGAGTACGGGGACTTCGAGACCATGGGTCTCGTGGTGAGGCAGGATCCTCCTGCCGGGAGCCAGGTACCCCAGGGAGCTCCTGTGAACATCTTCTGGAATGTTGGTCCTCTTTTCAGGTCTTTTCACCCTGATTCTCTCATAGGTCTTTCAGCCAGCCAGGCGGAAGAAAGAATTGCAGACTGGCAGCTGTATTCTGCTGGGAGAACAAGGATCCCCCATCCCACGGTTCCTGAGGGGCATGTTATTGCCGTTGCTCCCAGATTCACGGACAGCATCTCCGTAACGAGACCCATAAGACTTCTGGTTTCCAGCGGCTGGACCGGCATGCCTGTTCTGGTCGGAATGGACGTTGATGAGGCGGAGAGCCTTGCCATAACCAGGGATCTGTTGTTTGTGGTTGCCGAGGAAAGAGTTGTAACGGATATACTGAAAGAGGGTACGGTTCTTGAGCAGAACCCGCCCTCCGGTGTTCAGTACAGTCGGGGAGATACTGTTTTCGTGGTTACCGGATCCATGGGGGGAGGCTGGGGAGAATGGTGACCAGGATCGCCCCTTCCATCCTTGGCTGTGACCACGGGAACCTTACAGAGGCAGCCGTAAGTCTTCAGGGTTTCGGAGCAGACTGGATACACCTCGATGTGATGGACGGAGTATTCGTGCCGGTGCTTACCTTTGGAGCAGGAGTTGCCCGTTCTATCTGCGATTCTGTTTCCATACCGGTGGACGCGCACCTCATGGTTGATGATCCTGGAATAATGGTGGAGGCTTTCGCAGAGGCAGGATGCCGCTACATAACAATTCATCCTGAATCCTCCGAAAAGCACATCCACCGTGTTCTGGGCAAAATCCGGAGTTTGGGCTGCAAACCGGGAATTGCCCTGAATCCGGCCACTTCTCCTGATGTTGTATCGTGGACGGCTGATCTCGTGGATCTTGTCCTTGTGATGACGGTGAACCCCGGTTACGGTGGTCAGAAACACATTACTGCCATGCACCGTAAGATTCGAACTGTAAGAGATATGCTCAATGATGCAGGTAGACCGGATGCTTCGGTTGCCGTAGACGGAGGTGTTACAGGCTCCAATGCAGGTGATCTGGTAACTGCCGGTGCTGATGTGCTTGTGAGTGGTTCTTACATCACTTCTTCTGACGATCCTGCCCGGGCAATAGACTCCCTCAGGGTACTGCGATGAAACCCGCAGCTTTGCTGGCGTTTCTCTTCCTCTCATGCGGAACTGAAACTTCGAACGGTCCTGACATAGACATGATCAGAGAGAGACTCAACGAGAACGCATGCGGTATAGTACGGGAAGATCTCATATTCAGGATCGAGGATCTGGAGTTCATTAACGATACTACATTTACCGAAATTCCCCTTGATTTGATCGCAGAATCCCTTACGGTATGTCCGGTTACCGGGGAGCAGCTCCAGATGATCGTAGAAAACCGTGACAGAAGCATAATCTGTCCTTCCGGACATGGGCAGACCGAATTCTGAACCGTATTTGACGCCTCTCTTTATTCGATTATAATTGCTTGACACTCAGGGGGGTTGCTTTATCCTACTGAGGTAGTGTAATTGGAATGAACAACATTTTATTGGGGTAATATACGTGTTCGATAAGCTTTCGCAACGACTTGGTGATACCTTCAAGAACCTTTCAGGCAGGGGAGTTCTTACTGAAAAGAACATTTCCGACGCCATGAGAGAGGTTAGAAGGGCTCTTCTTGAAGCCGATGTGAATTTCAAGGTGGCCAAGCAGTTCGTCAGTGACGTAACTGAAAAGGCAAACGGAGAGAAGGTTCTGAGAAGCCTTACTCCCGGCCAGCAGGTCATTAAGATCGTGAACGACCAGCTTGTGGATCTTCTTGGCGGTACCACCGAAAAGCTGGAGCTTCCCGGCAAACCGCCCCATGTGATACTTCTTCTTGGACTTCAGGGTTCAGGCAAGACCACCACGGCCGCACGGCTGGCCTGGCTTCTGCAGAAAAAACAGAACAGGCGCTGTATGGTTGTAGCTGCAGACCTTCAGAGACCTGCAGCCATAGATCAGCTCGAGGTAATGGCTGAAAAAGCCGGTGCAGCTTTCTTCTGCGACAGGAGTACCAAGGATCCGGTGGTGGTGGTGGAGAAAGCTCTTCACCAGGCTGCTCTTCAGTACCATGATGTCGTGATAGTGGATACAGCAGGAAGACTTCATGTGGACCCCGAGCTTATGAATGAACTGAAGAGGGTGAAGGAAGTCTCAAATCCGGATGAATCACTTCTGGTCCTCGACGGCCTTTCCGGGCAGGATGCGGTTAACGTTGCCGTAGAGTTCAACCAGCAGATCGGGTTCACAGGCTCCGTTCTCACGAAGATGGACGGAGATTCACGAGGCGGCGCCGCCCTTTCATTCAGATCCGTTACCGGTAAACCCATCAAGTTCATTGGTGTGGGAGAAAGCGTCAGTGGTCTGGAGGAGTTCGACCCTTCAAGGCTGGCAGGACGAATACTGGGTATGGGTGATATCGTAGGTCTTGCAGAAAAAGCCCAGGAAATGTACGATGAACAGGAGGCGGTGAAGCTTCAGAAGAAGCTCA
>CAZRCS010000144.1:0-4711 GCA_964598645.1 uncultured bacterium
ACATGGTAAATTCAACAGTAGGGATTTTGTATCTGAAGGGAGATGCCAATGTCCGCATCCAGATTTGCTCTGATTCTGCTTCTTGCTGTTACTTCGTTTCTTATGGGTGAGGATATCAATCTTCCCAGAATTGCAATCATTCCAGTTCTTCAGGACGCCCAGGAGAACTACTCCGAGGAAGATCTTCTGGAAGCCGCCGGGTCTGTGTTTTCCGGGAGCGGCAGGTTTGTGGTGGTGGATGTTTCAGCCCATGAAGATTACAGGGGCGACCCTGCTGAACAGACAATCAGGCTCAGATCCATTGCTGCAGACTATTCGGTCGATCTATTCATGCTCCTCGACGTTTCGCAGCCGGAAACATCAGTTTCTCACGGTACTGCAGACAGTATGTTCGTTACCAGGGATACCGAGATATTCGTTACAGGTCGTTTCTACACATCCGAGGGCAGCCTCATGGGTTCAATCCGTGAAAGCAGACATTCAGGGGGTTTCAGCGGGTCGACTTCCATCGACATCGAGGCAATTGCCATGGAGGGTATCCGCGAGGTTGCAATGCGAAGCCTTGTGGAGATATTTGCCTATGAGTTCACCTTCTCTGCAGGCTCCGGACCGGTTTTCAGCGTTCCAGTCGGGACTTCAGGCGGTGTACAGAAAGGCATGATCTTCTCTGTTGTGGCCAGGTCCGAGGGCATTCCCCGTTCAGCCCAGGAGTACAGTGCACTTGGAAGCCACGGCATCATTCAGATTATCAGCGCAGACAGCAGGGAGAGTTCCTGCCGTCTGGTGGCAGGACGTATAGTCGAAGGAGCAACTCTTACCGCCGTCGAGAATTCAGCTCCTGCGCTGCTTTCTCTTTCGTATGCCGTTCTTCCCACCGAGGTCGTCCCTGGAGAAGGCCTCACCGGTGAAGAGGCAGAAACCGATAAGCTAGTGAGCCAGGCTGAGTTCACCGGAGCAACCGGTAAATGGGGATTATCCCTGGGAGGAACCCTGTTCTCCGGTGTGATTCCAAGAATGTCCAGTATTGGAGTCAGAGGTGAAATGGGCACCAGGATTCCCCTCTCATCCCCTTCCCTGGCGCTCAGAATCGGTGTAGGCTTCGAGGCCGCTTTCCTTACACAGAATACCAGGGCAGACAGTATATCATCCTCGGCCAGCACCGCCACCATTGCCGGAACGGGAGCCTTGAATCTGGAATACATGTTTTCAAGCAGATTCGGTTTTCACACCGGGTGTACAGGCCGGGTGGGAACTGCTGCTGACAGCTGGTCGGTAACCACCTGGAACGGATACAACAGAGACGCACTGCCCGGGGAACTCTACTACGCTGAGATGAAACAGTCTGCCGTGAGTTTCTCTGCAGGACTGATGTATATGATCTACTGACCCCTTTGTATCCAGGGTCCCTTTGCCATGCCCCTTTCCCAGATTATTTCCATTATCGACCATGCGGTCACTGCAAATACAAGCCCCGCAAGCAGTCCTGCGAATTTAGTGCCCACAAGGATTCCTGCAACAAGGCTTCCGCCTGAAAAAGCGGCCATGATCAGAAGAAGCAGTGTGGAGGCAAAGGAATAGACTCCCCATTTATCGAGAACCCTCACCCTGGTTAACAGAGTGCCCCAGGTCAGAAGGGGATACCCTATGAATCCGAGAAGGGGAACAGGTGTTCCAGGTATAAGAAAGGCAAGGGTCAGCCAGGAAGCGGTGCTAAGAAGGAATACCCATACAGCACTCCTGGCATGTGGGGCGTACCAGCCCATGTGTTCGCTTATCTCTCCCAGTGAAGTCCAGAGGAATACACCGCCCACCACACCGGCGAACAGTTTGGAGTCAGGTTCTCTGAGAAAGAAGGCCAGTATCAGGGAAAGAACCGAGAGGGTAGCCAGAATTATGAAAAATATCAATGGGAAATGTGAGTACTTTTCCTTGCAGCCGGTATAGAACCTTGCTCCAAGGAACTGAATAAGAAGAAAAACAGCAATGGCGAAAAAAGAAAAGAACAGTGAAGTTTTTATATTAGACAACCACTCAGGCTGGGCGTTGACCGCCAGTCCAACTATGTTCCATAATCCCATTGGTTCCGCCTTTCCAGTTGAGGGAAACTATGAAAAAAGAAGATTTCGTCAAGCCTGAAATGCAAAGCATAGGATTTATGCTGATCCTTCTTCTGGGTTTTTCCTGTGAACAGGGATTACAGCCTTCCATACCTGCAGACCCCGAAAGCCTTCCCTTTGTCTCTACGGGTTTCTGGTCGGTAAGGTATGATCCAGGGGGTTATACCGGCGGTTCGTATGGTATTTCATTATCTGAAACCGTTCCTCTGCCTGTGGATTCGCAGCACTTTCAGGATCCTGAGCTTGCTGATTCACTTGTTTTCAGCAGATTCTGGAGAGTTGGCGGAGGTTTGAACCTGGTTTTTTCCATTGCAGTTCCTGAATCTAACGATCCTTCCATTGAATCCAGGATCAGCGGAATACTCCAGGATGCCTCGGTGGTTCCCCCTGAGGGCCTTAGAAGGATCTATCTTTCCGACAGGAATTTCCAGGAGATCGAAAGCGAGAGAGATTCCCGATCTGTGGAACCGCCTCCTGAGGTAAATCACAGACTTCTGATTACATTCGACCCTACCGATCCCGATACTTGTCTTATCGTACAGGACTCGGTTACGGTCGATTTCACAGTTAGCAGTGCTGATTCAATGGTTTTTTACCTGGATACCGGATCGGGTGAAAGTGAATTCGTTCTGCATCCTGACAGCAACGGTGTCTGCAGACGGGAGTTTACTTCTATCCTTGCTATCAACAGGCTGTACACCAGCCTTGAAGGGGAAGCTCTGGGGCATGCAAGACTGACCTCAGCATACCTCACCGGTGCCGGTTTCTACCCCCTTTCAGCCACCACTCAGAACTACACTGTGGAGTTCATCCTTCCTGATTCCATATCCGCCTGGACTCCTATAAGCAAGATCTCGGATGATATCTGGCAGTCGGCACCAGGCGGTTTAACAGGAGGACTTCCCGTTGCTCTGGGAAACTACTTGACCACTGAAGATCGTCATGGCTACACCCTGTCTCTGCTCTCCGGAGGATCTCCTGACTCCATAGACGGACTGGTCGCAAGTTCACTTTCTGATGTTCTCCACAGTTCGCTTTCTTTCCCCTCTGCCGACTTTGCTTTTACAGAGGTCAAAAACCCTGACGGAAGAATGGTTCTGCCTGTTTTCGGGGGTGTGTTCTTTGCCAGGGGATCACTTGAACCCCTGCTGGACGTATCAGGGTGGGATGAGATGATTGCTCGTGGAGAGCTGCCTGAAGGGTTCGGCATACTCACGGACGCCGCAAGAGGAATTCTATTGCAGTCATTGTGGCTGGATCCTGTGCTTGAGGATATGCTGGTTTCATGGCTTCCTCTGAGGTACTACTCGGCGATGGTGGATGACCCGGAAGGTATAGCCACACTTCGGGAAGGGTACATGAAATACTACCTGTACAACACCGAGAGGGCTGCTCTTTCCGGTTCACCGTCGCTTACTGTGGAGTATTCGATCGCTGACCCGTTGCTTGCGTTATCGCCCCAGAGGTATTTCATTTCCCGGGGTAAAGGCGTCATTCTGCTGGAGTACATGTATTCCAGAGGAATTCTTACCAACCTGCCGGCACTTCTTCAGAGGTTCACCCACTCATGGAGCAGTAACTACTGGCCGAGTATTTATTCCACTCTTCTCTACAGCGAAAAGCTCAGAGGAGAGTATCAGGAGCTCCTCCGCAGGCTCTTTTACCTTCCAGGTGTTCCCCAGATAAAGGTGTCCTGGATGGAGAACGACGGTATCGTTTACATGAATCCCATGGAGATTCAACCGGGCATTCCCTTTTCTCTTCCCCTGGACAGCATCCAATGCATGGTTTACATGCCGGATACTTCTTTCACGAGAACCACTGTTATAGATAACGGTATGCTTCAGCTGGTGATCGATCCTCCGTCGGGAATCACCGGAAACGTCAGGGCAATAGACCTCAACCACCAGTGGACAATTCCCGCAGACTTCATGTACAGAAGGGAAACGAACTGACCCCATGACTAATGGAGTCCCGGTTAATGAGGTAGAGAAACTAAGGAGATTAATAGAGGAGTACAACCGCCAGTACTATGCCGGAGACGGCTCTTCCGTTACCGACGAAGAGTATGACGCTTTGATGAACCGGCTGAGATTCCTGGAGGAACTTCATCCGGAATTGAGAAACCCTTATTCCCCCACGGCCAGAGTGGGGTCTCCTCCCCGGTCAAGCTTCAGTTCAATTACCCACGAGCCGCCTATGCTGAGCCTCTCGAATCTGTTTTCGGAAGATGACTTCAATACTTTTCACAACAAAATCATATCTGAACTCGGTGTGGATTCGGTGGATTACTCCGTGGAACCGAAACTCGATGGTGTTTCCCTGGCCCTGGTCTACCGTGACTCGGTTCTGGTAAGAGCCGGAACCAGAGGAGACGGAACCACGGGAGAGGATGTAACTGCAAACGCAAAAACCATCAGATCCATTCCCCTGAGGCTGAATACAGAAGAGAAGCTGAACGTGGAAGTCCGGGGCGAGGTATTCTTCTACCTCGAAGATTTCAGGAAGATGAACGGGAAAAGGGAGCAGCCATTCAAGAACCCAAGGAACGCCGCCAGCGGCTCTCTTCGCCAGCTTGACAGTTCAGTTACAGC
>CAZRCS010000145.1:0-4707 GCA_964598645.1 uncultured bacterium
TTTTGTTCCCCGGAAGGCATCAGTGATATCTCTTCCTTCGTTTTCCGTGCTTTTACCCAGAGATCGCTGTTCTCGTTCAGGAAAAGGAAGCTTCCCATTTTCCTGTAATCCAGTTGGGGGAACATCAGCATGGATCTGTCGCGAATGGCAGATTTAACAGGCACCCTTGAGCCGGGAATGAAGAAGCCAAGTTCCTTCCTCCTTACAGGGTGAAGGACCGTAATGGGATACTCCCTTCCTGATTCATCCTCAATGTCCAGGTCCATGAAATACAGAATATTGTTTCCAAGCTTTTCCTGTGTTCTGTATATCTTTTTAACTGAAGCCCATCCCTCAACGCCATGGTCCGTAACTGAATGAACAGCTTCAACGACATCTCTGGCGCTTCTCGTAGCTCCCTGAATGATCTGGGGGATCACCAGAATGATGGCTGCAATGCAGGCGAGGATAACAAGTCTTTCCGTTCCTGCGTTCATGATGTAATCGTTCACAGGTTCCATGAAAGTGTAGCCATGGAAAATCATGAAAAAGATGATTACAGCAAGGAGCAGCACCAGAAGACAATTGGAAATTCTGTTCATCTCAACCCCTGTCACTTTACAGCTCTTCCTGTGGAAAAATCGCAGTACCATAATATCAACATCCCGGATTTGGGAAAAGCCATGGTTGAAATGTCAGCATGCAAGCCGGGGGTTCTGAAATTAGGGCTGAACCGTGCGGAGTATATTCCTGCTGAAGTGACATGCACGCAGAATGCTCTTGAGCCAAGCTTCTACCTTAAGGAGAGGGGAGTATCGTGATCGATCCCGTTCGGGTATTGCCCTCTTCGCTGCAGGGAAAGGTGAAAGCACCCCCATCGAAGAGTTATGCCCAGAGGGCCGTTGCAGCTGCCGTTCTGGGAGAGAAGGAAACGCTGATCCTGGGCTTTCCGGAAAACGAAGACTCAAGGGCTTCTTTGGAAATAGCACGGGGTTTGGGCGCCGGTGTCCGCGAAGAAGTTGACCTGCTGAGAATTACACCTGGAATTGCAGAGCCCCGGGCAACTCTGAACTGCAGGGAATCAGGGCTTGCCATGAGGATGTTCACACCCCTTGCCGCTCTGCAGGATCGTCATTTCACTCTGAGGGCAGAGGGGACCCTGCGGGACAGGCCCATGATGTTCATGGAGAAACCGCTGGCTGATCTTGGGGCAGTGTGCGGAACCACCGGAGGGAAAGCACCCGTTTCCATAAGGGGACCCCTGAAGGGCGGGAATGCGGTGGTGGAGAATCCTCTGACCTCTCAATTCCTCACCGGACTCCTGCTGGCTTTGCCCCGGGCGTGTTCTGATTCTCTGGTTACGGTAACGGGCCTTGTAAGCATTCCTTATGTGGCAATGACAATGGAATTGCTCAGAGAATCAGGAGTCTCCGTGGAATGGAGGAAGGGCAATACATTTCACATCCCGGGAGGGCAGACATATTCACTGGGACGTTACGTTGTGGAAGGAGACTGGAGCGGTGCAGCATTCCTTCTGGTGGCAGGAGCCATTACGGGTTCAGTGACCGTTGAGGGCCTGAATCCAGCTTCGGCCCAGGGGGACAGCTGCATACTCACGGCACTGGAGCTGGCTGGAGCAGAGGTGACTGCAGGTGAAGAAGGTGTAACCGCAAGGCTTAATAATCTAAGGTCGTTCCAGTTCTGCGTTTCCCAGTGTCCGGATCTCGCTCCTCCCCTTGCCGTTCTGGCTGCATGCTGCCCTGGCACTTCGGTATTGACCGGAACCCGCAGGCTCTCATTCAAGGAAACCGACAGAACTTCAAGCATCGCCGAGGAGCTTTCAAAAGTCGGGGTTGCGGTCAGAAAAGGTGAGAATTTTATAGAAATAGCTGGAGGAGAGATCCAGGGTGGGACGGCTTCATCCAGAGGAGATCACCGTATTGCCATGGCCCTTGCCGTTGCCGGGCTGCGATCCCGGGATGGCATAAGTATACAGCACCCGGGATCCGTTGAGAAATCGTACCCCGGTTTCTTCGGGGATCTTGCCGCTCTTGGAGGTATAACCGGTGAATAGCTTTGGCAGACTTTTCAGAGTATCAATTTATGGTGAATCACACGGAAGTTCTGTTGGAGTGGTCATAGACGGCTGCCCTGCGGGATTTTTACTTTCGCCGGACGATTTTTCCCGGGATCTGGCAAAAAGGCGAAGCGGACCGGCGGGAACCACTTCAAGAAGGGAGAGTGACACACCTGAGATACTCAGCGGAGTTCACGGTGGAAAGACCACAGGCGCTCCCATCCTTATCAACTTCACCAACGAAGATGTCCGTTACGAAGATTACAGCAGCATTGCAACCCTTCCCAGACCAGGCCATGCCGACCTTACGGCAAAGCAGAAATACAGAGGCTTCAATGATCCCAGAGGCGGAGGACACTTTTCCGGGCGCCTGACAGTCGGTCTCGTGGCAGCGGGAACCATTGCCAGAAAGATCATCAGGCCCATATCGGTCACAGCAGAACTGATTGAGGCCGGGGGAAGTACCGATATCAGTGAACAGGTTGAAAGGGCCATTGGAAACGGTGACAGCATTGGAGGGATAATTCAGTGCCGGGCTTCTTCCATGCCTGCCGGGCTGGGGGAGCCGTTCTTTGATTCCACGGAATCCATGATCGCTCATCTGGTATACTCCATACCCGGTGTAACTGCCATTGAATTCGGTGCAGGATTCAGGGCCGCATCAATGACTGGAACCGCTCACAATGATACTGTGGTGGATGAGCACGGAACCACCGAAACAAACAATTCAGGGGGGATCAATGGTGGAATAACCAACGGGAATGATCTGATCTTCAGGGTATGCATCAAGCCCACCCCCTCGGTTGCATCCATTCAGAAAACCTTCTGCGCTTCAACTGGCAGGGTAGAGGAACTGAAGATCCCGGGCAGGCATGACACATGCATTGCCCTCCGCTGCCCCGTGATCGTGGAATCCGCTGCGGCTATGGTCCTGGCTGATTTGCTGCTCTGTTCCCGGGCAGTGAATCCTTAGGGTATATTCCCCGCTGATCCCAGTATTTCCCACAGTCAGAAGGGCAATATCTATGGAAAGGCCTTCCGGGGTTCCCCCGCATCTTTTCGTTTTCATTACCGGGGCAGCCGTTATGGCAACCGAGATGAGTGCATCACGTTTCATCGCCCCATGGTTCGGCACTTCGATGATCGTATGGTCGGTGCTCATATCTGTTGTCCTTGCGGCTATGTCCCTTGGCTACTGGTATGGGGGAAGGCTTGCGGACAGAAAGCCCTCCTGGCAGATCCTGCACCTGCTTCCGGTGATCACCGGAGTGTTCATCGCCCTGATCCCCTTCATGGGAAGGCTTCTTTTCTCAGCACTTTCAGCTGGTATACGGGGCACTCCCGTGAACGTTCTCGTTCTGTCATTCCTCGGGATAGTTGCTGTTTTCGTTCCCCCTGTTTTCGTTCTCGCAATGGTCAGCCCCTTCGTGGTCAAGCTTCTTGCAAGGGCAGACAACACCGGAAGGACCGCAGGTTCCCTCTATGCCATGTCCACACTGGGAAGCATTTTCGGCACACTGACACCAACCCTTTTAACAATTCCACTGCTGGGTACCAGGGAAACCCTCTTCCTCTGTTCAGCAATGCTGATTGTTCTGGGAAGTCTTGGTCTGAGAGGAAAGAAAAGACTTGCTTCTGCTCTTGTGGTGCTTCCCCTTTTCGGCTGGCTTTTTTCAGGAAGCGGAGTAAGGGATACAGCGAATGTGGTTCACGAGGAAGAGAGCCTTTACCAGTACCTTCAGGTTCAGCAGAGGAGCGACGGAACAACTCTTCTTATAGTTAACGAAGGTGGAGCCATGCAATCCATCGCAAGGCTGAACGACACACTCAATCCGGCATCAACCTACTACGAGAGCTATCTGCTTCTGCCTTACATGGGGTCTTTCCAGAATGGCCCGGATGTTCTGGTGATAGGTGCAGGGGGAGGAACCATACCCCACTGGCTGGCTGTTTACGTTGAACCCAATTTCCCGGGTATGGAAATAGAAGCTGTGGAAATAGATCCCAGGGCAACCGAACTGGGGTATCAGTACTTCGGAAGCAGCCCGGAGGAGTTCATCACCCACGAAGCTGACGGCAGGATATTCATTGAGAGCGCAGAGAAGAAATGGGATGTAATCATTACGGATACCTACAGTAATCAGATTTATATTCCTTTTCATCTCACCACTGTGGAGTACTTTCAGGCTCTCAGAGATCATCTGAACCCCGGCGGGATAATAGCAATGAACGTGAACGCCATAAGCGAGAGTTCAAGGCTGCTCCATTCCGTGGGCATAACCGTGGCAGAGGTTTTTCCCTATGTGTACAGGGTACCCGTCGCCAATGACTACAACTACATGATAATTGCCTCTGATCATCAGCTTCAGGCTCCACCACCTGATTCATTCCCGGAGTGGAATCCCTGGCTGCAGTACACCGCCCAGCTTTTCCAGCCTTCCTTCGAATCCTTCCAGCCGGATAATGGAATGGTCCTTACGGACAACCGGGCGCCGGTTGAATTCATGACCGACGTGATGATCGCCCAGGGAGCTTCCGGAGTAAGCAGGTAACATCAGTCTCTTTCTTTCTCGTGAACAAATGTTTAGTATATCTTCATGGAAAAGCCTCTGCTTCTATGGACGAAGAGCGCATACAGTTTCAGCTGGGGA
>CAZRCS010000146.1:0-4705 GCA_964598645.1 uncultured bacterium
TTGAAGGATCTGCCGAAAGAGTGGTCTTCCCAGTTCCCGAAAGTCCTAAAAGAAGTGCGCTGTCTCCCTTTTCACCTTCATTGGCACTGCAGTGAATGGGCAGAATGCCCTTTTCGGGAAGCAGATAGTTCATCACGGTGAACATCAGCTTCTTTATGCTTCCGCCGTAAGCGCTGCCAAAGACAATTCCCATGTTCCGATCCATGTCCATTGCAACGATCATGTTGGATGTGTGACCGAGAGCAGGGTTGTTGCGAAGCCTTCCGGAATACTTCGTGTGATCGAGTTTATCGTCGGGCGCAGCGAGGAGAGTAAAGGCCCTGTCTTTGAAAACAGATTTTTCAAGCGCCTCTTTCGTGCATGGCCGGAACATGTTGTCGGTGAAAAGAGCGGTGAGCGCTTTGTTGGCAACTACCCGGACTGGAAGGGAAAATTCGGGATCAGCCCCTATGACCCGATCCGTAACGAAGAGCTCTTCGTCTTTTTCGAATACACCCAGTATCTCATCCCAGGCCATGTCGAAGGTGCTCTCTTCGATTGGAAGGTTATTGGGACTTGTCCAGTCTATGTTAGCCTGACTGGATTCTCTCTTAACGAGAACGGTGTCCTTGGGACTTCTTCCGGTTGATTCCACCCGGGTCCATGTTGCAAGGGCACCACAGTTCATCACTACTGCTTCGCGTCGATCGACAACGGCCTGAATCATTTCCTCTCGGGAAATGTTGTTCTTAACCGCCTGACCTTTGCGGCTGAGCAGACCATCGAGGTCTTCCAACAGAGACATCTTACACCCCTCTTTGTTCTGTTTGTTTTTAAGTGACCATGAATAATACCAGAGCTGCAGGCAGGAAGGAAGTGCCGGAAGTATGACTCAGGGATTATGTTCAGAGAACACAGGAAGGACGGACGGAGAAAGTGGCAGGGAAATTTACAAAGGCTGAAAATGCCTGGTGCATGTACGACTGGGCAAACTCCGCATTCGTAACCACCATTGTCGCTGCGGTTCTACCAGCCTTCTTTGCCGGAGTGGTCTGCGGTCCTGACCCTGTGCGGTTCTCCTTCATGGGATTCAATATCGTATCCGGATCACAGTCCCTCTGGGGATATTCCATGTCGTTTGCCGCACTTCTTGTCGCCCTGGGAGCACCTGTTTTCGGAGCGGCGGCAGACGCAGGCGGCAAACGGAAGCTCTTCCTCGGTGTAACCACTTCCCTTGGAGTTATTGCCAGTGCCCTGCTGATTTTCAGCGGACCGGGAAGGATAACCTTCACGCTTGCCATGGTCATTATGGGCCAGCTGGGTTTCGCCGGTGCCAATGTTTTCTACAATTCCCTCATTGTTCACGCTACTCCTCCGGAAAGGCGCGATCTGGTCAGTTCAAGGGGTTTTGCCATGGGCTACCTCGGCGGAGGATTACTTCTTGCGCTGAACCTTCTGATGATCAGAAAGCCTTCTCTATTCGGGATTCCCGAGGGGAACATGGCTGTAAGGTTAAGTTTCCTCACCGTTTCAGTCTGGTGGGCTGCCTTTTCCATTCCCCTCTTCCGCAGGGTTCCCCAGGGCGAGTCAAAACCCGGGATCGGTTTTTCAGAGTCGCTGAAAAAGGGAGTCAATTCACTTTCATCAACATTCAGAAACCTGAAGCAGCACAGAAACGCCATGAAATTCCTTATCTCTTTCCTCCTTTACAACGACGGAGTGCAAACTGTAATACTCATGGCAACGGTTTTCGGGAAGGCCGAGTTGGGCCTTGAGACCTCTGATCTCATAGGCGCCCTTCTGCTGACCCAGTTCATAGGGGTTCCAGGTTCACTTCTATACGGGAAACTTGCAGGTATGTTCGGAGCGAAGAAGCTGCTTCTCTATGGAATAGCAGGCTACACGGCGATTGTGGTCTACGCCTGGAAAATGACGGAGTCATGGCAGTTCTGGGTTCTGGCGGCAGCGGTCGGTCTGCTTCAGGGGGGCATTCAGGCAATAAGCCGGTCATTCTATTCCAGGCTGATCCCGAAAGAGAGATCATCAGAGTATTTTGGGTTCTTCTCCATCTCCTCCAGGTTCGCAAGTATATTCGGTCCCCTTATGTTCGCGTTGATAGGAGACATCACAGGCAGCACCAGAAACTCGATCCTGGCCATTTCAATTCTGTTCATCACAGGTGGGATCATGCTGCTTACAGTGAAGGAAGAAGAAGTTGCATAGAGTATTCGGAATTCTTGCCATGGCGGCCTTTGCAGTGGAGGAGATCATCCACCAGAGGGAGCGGCACAGGGGTAATCTTTCAGATGAACCCGCCATTGAAGAAAAGCACACCCTCGACCTGTTCGATATCCTTCGTCTTCTCGAGCTGCTTTTTCTGGCACTCCTGATGTCCACTCCCGCGGGAAATCCCGCAGGGCCACACGGGCAGACCATCATAATACTCACAGGCCTTCAGATTGCCAGGCTTTTCGGGCGCAGAATACTCAGTCGATGGTCTGTTCTGGGTGTTCTTCAAGCCCTGGAAGTCATTGTCCTGGCCATGATCATGCTGCTGCCCCTCAACACCGGCGCAGCAGAAAAACCACCCCTTACGCCTGCTTCCGTTGCAGCTCTTGCAGGAGCATTGGTCTATGGCATTCTGATATCGATCTCTGCAGCCTTCTCTGTCTCATACTGGGTTAAACTCTTCTCCAGAGAGAATTCCAGGGTATACGACAATTTTCCTCCCCTGGCAGACTCTGAGAACTGGTCGGTCAAGTTTTCACAAAAAGCTGTCTACGCAGGTCTGCTTGGTGCAGCAGGGCTTTTTCTCATTTCAGGTCTTTCCCTTCTTTCTGTTCTGTTTACCCTTTCTGTGGTTCTTCAGGGAACGGGTCTTCTGCTGGCAGGGAAAAGCAATTTCTCCGGCCACCACCCGTTATCCCACCTGTTCTGGGATGCTTCTTTTCTTCTTGTTTTCGCTATGGTTGTCTTCGGAGCAACAACCTTCACAGGCTCCTGATATGGCCCGAGTACAGCTCCTTCAACTTCCACTGCACCCGACAACCGCCTGGGAACCAACCGGCAACATTCCGCTTGCTCCTGCCAGGCTTGCCGCCGCAGCGGGCCTTCCTCCCGATACAGTGTTTCCCGGTGATCTGCTTTCCTCTCTGGGAGACAGGGCACTGCTGGAAGAGCTTCACAGAAGGCAGCCGGAGGTAATAGGAGTAACCCTCTACCTTTGGAACAGAGACAGAACCGTTCATCTTCTCAGGGAATACAGAAAGTTTGACAAGAGTGTTCTGGTGGTTGCAGGGGGCCCAGAGGTGACAGCGGACAATCACATTCTCCTGGACGAGAGGTCCATAGATCTTTTCGTTGCAGGTGAGGGTGAATCAAGGGCCCGTGAAGTACTCGATCCGGAATCGCTCAGAATTCTTCTTGATTCAGGAGAGCGGTTCCTTCCACCGGTTGCTGACACATCTACTCCGGACAGATGGCCCGATCCCTATGAGACCGGTCATATTTTCCCCTCCCAGGGCGGTGCGGTCCATGTGGAAACCCAGCGCGGATGCAGCTGTCTCTGCTCATACTGCGCCTACCGACGAACTTCACCGGTTCCCAGGGTAACACCGGCGGAAACGGCATTGAAGAAAGTAAGAAGTCTTCTTGAAAAAGGCGCTTCCGAATTCGTGTTCCTCGATCCTACCTTCAATGCAAGGAATGATCTTCATATTCTTCTTCAGGGAATGGCCGGGATCGATGCAGATTGCTTTGCCGAGGTAAGGGGTGATCTTATCAGTGGGTCTGATGCGTCGGCCATGAAAAGTGCCGGTTTCGGAAGCCTGGAGGTGGGCCTTCAGACAATGAGCGAAGAGGTGTTGAGATCAGTGGGCAGAGGGGGAAGCCCGGGCAAGATAATTCGCGGTGCAGATCTACTTAAGCAGGAGGGAATTACACCGGTAATCGACCTTATACTGGGTCTTCCGGATGATCGACCCGAGAATGTTGAGAATGCAGCTGAAACGCTTCTCGCGAAACATCTGAACGAACAGGTTCAGACTTTCTGTCTCTCGGTTCTTCCGGGCACTGCCCTCAGACTGGAAGCTGACACCCTGGGGATCAGATACATGGATCGGCCTCCCTACATTGCAACACGTTCCGGCAGGTACACCCTTTCCAACCTTCTGGAAGCCCGGGAAAGGATATCGGACATACTGGGATACGATGCCGATCCTCCTCCAAGACCCGTTCTGTGTGACAACTTCCCCGGTACGGAGATATTTCACCCTGAGAACCCGGGAGGATCAACAGCCTGCTTCCCCCGGCACGGCGTTCTCAGAATTCTTTCAAATGATCCATGGACATACAGGGAAGAGATAATGGGGAAAATTCTACAGCGCAGGGAAATCGACCCCTTCTGCCCACTGGATGTGATCCTGGAAACGGAGAACGAATTCCCTCTGGACCTCCTGGACCATATCAGGGCAGTCCCCGAACCCAGCTGCTATGACAGGGAAAAGGCTTTTATATACAATGTTCCTTCCCTTATCAGAACCGCAGTAGTAGCTGGAAAAAATGCAGCTCCGCAGTGGCTTGATGAGTGCTCACATACATCGGTTACCGTGGTTCGTTCAGAAACGGCCACCTCCCTTTTCGGAGGAAGGATAGGCATTCTCCTTGGTGGAAAACATGATCTGTCTGAGCTGCTGGCTCTTTACGGCAACGCACCTGAACTGGTTTT
>CAZRCS010000147.1:0-4703 GCA_964598645.1 uncultured bacterium
GCAGGAGCTTATGCATACATTCTCTTCATACTCATCTATTCTCCCTGCGTAGCTGTAATCGCAGCCATTTATAAAGAGACAACCCTGGGCTGGGCTGTTTTTTCCACAGCCTATCTCACAATTCTTGCCTGGGTTGTGAGCACCCTCTTCTACCGGTTCGCCACATTCGGAACCAGCCCCGGGGAGTCTCTTCTCTGGATCGGTGTGGCGGCGGCGATCCTGGGCGGCATGTGGTATGCACTTAAAGTCATTTCAGGCAGCGGAAGGCTGAAGGCCTGATGATCAGAGAAATAACAGCTCTTCTTGAGGAACACCGCAGGCTTACTCTGGGAGAGATCGCAGCTGCTCTTGGATCACAGTGGGAGGCCGTAAAGCCTTTAATGGATCTCCTGGCGAGAAAGGGCAGAGTCAGGTTAATCTCCTGCTCCAGGGGAAGCTGCTCAGGCTGTTCCTGTGCAAGTCGGGAAAAAACTCTGATCTATGAACTCACGAGTCAAGGACCTGCCTGACCCTGGCAGTCAAGGTTCCTGCGGTGAAGGGTTTGTGCAAAAAGTTAACACCCTTTTCCATAATACCCCTGCTTGTTATCACGTCGTCAGGATAACCTGACATATAAAGAACTCTGAGGTTTTTCCGTTTTCTCTTAAGAAGGTCGTACAGCTCTTTTCCATTGAGACCCGGCATGACAACGTCTGTAAGAAGCAGATCAACGACATCAGAAGTGCTATCGAGAGCCATAAGAGCTTCCCGGCCGTTAGAAGCGGAAATAATCCGGTAACCGGCCTCGGAGAGTATCTGAAAGGTGAGGTTCCTTACCTGAGGGTCATCCTCTACCAGGAGTACTGTTTCATTACCGGCTTCAACCCCTTGCAGGTTGGCTTCCAGACCTGCTCCATAACCTGTTCCATCAGAGAGGGGAAGATAAATGCTGAAAATCGTTCCCTTTTTTTTCTCGCTGTCTACCCAGATGTACCCGCCATGCTGTTTCACTATGCCGTAAACGGTTGCAAGACCCAACCCTGTACCCTCGGTCATGCCCTTTGTGGTAAAGAAGGGTTCGAAGATCTGATCACACACGTCCTTTTCCATACCTGAACCTGTATCCATCACCTGCAGCCTGCAGTAATCACGGTTATCCATTCCCTGGTGTTCAGTGGTTGTGCCGTTTGAAACAGAGATCGAAGCAGTTGAAATCGTTAGCAAACCGCCATCTGGCATTGCATCACGGGCATTAACCGCAAGGTTCATAATCACCTGTTCAAGTTGTCCTCTGTCTCCGGTTACGAACTGAGGTTGTTCAGAAAGCTGAAAGTCTATCTCTATGTCCTCCGTAATTGTCCTCCGGAGAAGAGAGGCAAAATCATTGACAAGGTCGTTCACATCAAGTTTTGAGAACTTCATGGTCTGTTTTCTGCTGAAAGCCAGAAGCTGGCCCACCAGGTCTCTTGCCCTCTCACCTGCGCTTACTATCTGATCAACATGTTCTTTGTCTGCCGGCTGAAGTTTATCATTTGATGCCAGCATCTCACCGTAACCAAGGATGGGCGTAAGAAGATTATTCAGATCATGTGCCACTCCCCCTGCCAGTCTGCCCACGGACTCCAGTCGCTGGAACTGCTGAAATCTCTGCTCGCTTTCGCGGAGAGCCTTTTCAGCATTCAATTGCTCAGTGATATCCGATGCAATGCTCAGTACCGCAGACTTACCGTTCCAATCTATCTTTTTTGCGTGAACCTGAAGGGGAAATGTCGAACGATCCTTTCTGTAGTGGTATACTTCAAAGGAAGATTCACCATCTTCTTCGATCTTCCTGAACCTCTCCGCTAGAAGCTTTTCACTTTCGGGAAGATCAAGCTGATGCAGGTTAATACTTTTAAAATCACCCTCGTTGCTGTAACCATGGAGTCTGACAGTTGCCTTGTTCGCATAGAGAAATTTGCCTGAATTGTCATGAACCGTTATGGACGCAGGAGCAGAATCCAGCATGTAACCAAGAAGCTTTATTCTGGAATCTTTCAGTACACTCTCGGTTACGTCCATGTGAGTGCCGCACATACGAAGTGGATTGCCCTCAGAGTCGAACGTAATTACCCTTCCGGTATCCAGTACCCACACCCAATCCCCTGACTTGTGTCTCAGTCTGTATTCTGTTCTGTAACTTGCAGACTTCCCTGCCAGGTGGTTCGAAAGCGACTGAAGAGTATGCTCCAAGTCATCGGGGTGGATTAGTTTTTCCCACTGATCTGCACTTCCCTCAAGTTCATCAAGCCGGAATCCCAGCATCTCCGCCCAGCGGCTGTTGAAGGTTACCCTGCCTGTGCCTATGTCCCAGTCCCATGTGCCAAGCTCAGCACCCTCGATTGCCAGCTCGAGCCTTTCCCGGCTTTCATTCAGGGCAATTTCTGAAAGCTTCTTATCTGTTGTAACGGTAAAGTAAATGGAAATAGAACTGTCAACTGAAGGGTACAGTCTCAGCTCATACCAGTTCTTATAGGGTTCCCTCTGGAAACAGACTTCAAAGGAAACAGGTCTGCCTGTGGTAATCGCTTCCATGTATCTTTGGGTAAATACCGGATCATCTCCCTGGGGAAAAACCTCCAGGACATTCCTTCCCATTACCTCTCCGTGCTCTCTTTTGAGAGTCCTTTCCGCCGCCCGGTTGAAGAAGGTGATGTTCTGATTCCTGTCAAGAGTTATCATGGCATCGGAAATGCTGTCGAGTATCTGAGCCTTGTCTCGTTCCACGGAGATTCTGTTGTTCTCCAGCATCAACCTGTGAAGTCCCAGAGAAATGTCGGAGGCAAGTTCACCGAACAGCTCTCTTTCAATGTAACTCGATGCAAATGACAGGGGAACAGATGCAGAAACAACACCGAAGGTCTCTCCGGCAGTGCTCAATACGGAAGTAAAACCGGCCCTGTCCGTGTATGCACCGGACAGGTAGCAGTCAGGGCATTCAACGGGAGGATTCTTAAGAACAAGAACCTCATCCTGTTCAAGAGCCATCTGAACACACGGCGGGAATTCACCTGACAAGAACTTTTCTTCAACGCTTTTGAAGGTATCTGCAAAGCCGCTGAAGGCTGAATCCAGCGGATTACCCTCATTATCGAGAAGAACGATCCAGGCGTTGTGATAACTCAGATCTTCCGTCAGAACCCTACAGGTTTCCCTGATGAGATTTCCTGTTTTCTTTTCGCGTGTTATCAGTTTTTTAACCGCCCTGATGACTTTCAGGACCTTTTTCAGATGCTCTTCTTCGCTCAATCCACGGTAATTGTCGTTGTCAGGCAAAGCCACCTCCGACATGCCGGATTCACTCACTTCAGATACTACCATCCAACAGCATTTATAACCTACCCCCAAACCTCCGCCAAGTGGAACACCCTTTGACAGTTCAAGTGGATATACCCATTATCTGCCAATGGAACACAGAATCAGAGCGCTGAACAGAAACCCCCTTTCCAGTGGAAGCTGTGTCGTTTACTGGATGCAGCAGGCCCAGAGGGCGCACTGGAACCACGCACTGGAACTGGCCATTCGGGAATCATCTGTAAAAAGGCTTCCGGTGTACGTATTCTTCTGTCTTACCGCTGATTTTCCCGCCGCGAATCTGAGACACTATACCTTCATGCTTCAGGGTTTGAAGGAAACGGCCTGGGAGCTGAAAAGAAGGGGTATAGGATTCATTGTACGAACAGGAACCCCCGGTCGGGAAGCAGCTGCCTTTTCAAGGGAGCTGAACGCCTGCATGCTGGTGACTGACTGCGGTCACACGAGAGTGCAGAAAAACTGGAGAAAAAGCACAGCGGAAAACCTTGAAATACCTGTTCTCGAAGTGGAAACAGACATGGTGGTTCCGGTCTGGGTGGCATCGGACGGAGCTGAGGCTGCGGCATGGACCCTGCGGAAAAAACTCAATCCGCTGATGGAGCACTTTCTCGAACCCGTTCAGGAAACAGAACCTGTGCTGGATTCCACATTACTTCCCGTGGAAACCGTTGAGCTGGGGAATATAGATGGGATACTGGGAAACCTTAACCTCGATACTTCGGTGAAACCTTCACCGGTTATTACAGGAGGTACATCTTTTGCCGTAAAAAGGTGGAACCTCTTCAGAGAAAAGGCGCTGTTCGAATACGGGAAGAATGCCAGACAGCCAGGGGTCAACGGGACGTCCCTTCTAAGCCCGTACCTCCACTTCGGTCAGATCTCCCCTTTGAAGATCGCCCTGGAAGCAAAAGCAGCCGGAAACGCAGAAGAGTTCCTGGAACAGCTCATAGTCAGAAGGGAACTGGCCATCAATTTCACCTGGTACCACCGTGGATACGCCGATTACTCATCAATACCCGAGTGGGCAGATAAAACCCTTGGAAAACACATGAAAGATCATCGGGAGGCCATTTACACTCTGGAACAGCTTGAAAGGGCTGAGACCCATGACGAGTACTGGAACGCGGCCCAGCGGGAACTGACGGAAACCGGGCATATGCACGGCTACATGCGTATGTACTGGGGCAAGAAGGTCATCCAGTGGACCCGCCACCCGAAAACCGCCCACAGGTACCTGGTTCATTTGAACGACAAGTACCAGCTGGACGGAAGGGACCCCAGCGGATACGCAGGTATTGCCTGGTGCTTCGGCAGGCACGACAGACCCTTCGGCACCTTTCCTGTAACGGGAAACATCAGAAGGCTTGGCT
>CAZRCS010000148.1:0-4665 GCA_964598645.1 uncultured bacterium
TGCGTGAAAATCGCCATTTTTTCGATAGCAGCAAAGGCCGAAAAATGGCCGCCCTGTCCATGGCTGAAAAGTCGTGGCCCCATTGAAACTGGATGTCTCAACAACAGGTGCAACAGGCTGTCCATGGCTGAAAAGTCGTGGCCCCATTGAAACCAATAAAAGTGGCAAAGCTCTGTTGACCAAAAAAATCTATCCATGGCTGAAAAGTCGTGCCCCCATTGAAACATCATGGAATTCTTCATGACTTTCATCTCTTCGTCCTATCCATGGCTGAAAAGTCATGGCCTTCCCGAAAGTACGCTTTAGACTGTTGCTTATATGGCATCGCTACCTTTTGGCCCATGTCTTACGTAGATATCTTTCAGATGTGTTTGTAAAATTCCGGCCACTTTCTTTAACAAATACGTCCGCAAAATAGCAAACACCAGATCGATAGCAAGCAAGCCACCGTATATAAACAACAGTCTAAAGCATGAATCTGATAAGGCCACACCCCACCGAAGAAAAGATGACAGCGCCTCTTCGCAAACACTCAGTGGGCCGATTTTCCCTTTTTATAGACGTCAAAAATGTCAAGCATGTAGGTCCGACAAATCACCTCTTCTGATGCGGTTTCTTGCCCTGAAAGTAGGGGTATTCCGACCAGAAAGCATCTTATAAATGCGAGAATCTTGTCGGATTCTTGCGGACCCCTGATTGTATTGAATTTGTTGAATTTCGCATCCGCTCTCCTGAGCCACACGAAGGTTGCCCCCCCTTTTTTTAGCGCCGATTGATCGGATTCGGACAGGATTCATGTCCGATCCGACAGAAAGCTGGCCATTTGAACAGAAGTTTGGCCAAATTGGACAGGCCCACAAGCTCCGAATAGGCCGCGTCATAATCAGCTTTCGCAGCTCGGGCCCCTCTCCATGCTCTAGGATCGGGAACCAGGGCGTCCCGGTTGACCGTTGGCCGTCCTTTCCGAAGATATGGGTCTCTCGGTGGTCTCACCCGACCACCTCTTCGGGTGGACACAAGACCACCAGTCCGCTTGCTTTCACCGTCTCCCTCTTCCATCCCTTGCTTTCAAGCAACCCGAAATAATAGCGGGCTTTTGCCGGGTCCTTGAGGTACTTCGTCAAGCCTGGGAGGCTGATCGCCCCATATGTCAGCCCCAAGTCTGTGATGGCCTGAAGTGTCGAGCGGTCGGGTTTCGCCTTCGGCGTAGGGGTAGGCATCCGCCTCTGGGAGGTGCTCGGACCGTCCATATCCTCATGAGATGGATCTGAGAACCTATCCCCTCCCGCGTCGCATCGTTTACAACCTTCGCCCGTTGCCGATTCCGGACTTACAGCCTCACCACAGTCAGACTTACAGCCGCCCCCCGTTGCTGGTTCTGGATCCTTACAACCACTTACAGCCCCCTTACAGGTACCCTTACAGGTGCTCACATGCGGTGCTTGCTGTTGATTCTGGATCTTTACAGGTCCCACGGGCTTCTCACCGGGAGATTTAATTTTCGCGTCTTTCAGTTTAGACTGTCCAGCCAGTTTTTTTTCTTCACACCCCTTGGTCTTTTTTACCTGTAAAGATATAGGAATACGTCCACTGTTATTGATATCAATACCTGTAGGTATACCTGTAAGTGGGGTGTAAGTGGGGTGTAAGTGGGGTGTAAGTTCGCTTGTTGCCGATTCTTCTAGACCGCCCACTTTGATCAATTCGAAGTTTTCCCAGTGGGCTGGGTCGATCTCCTCAGCCACATTTACAGCGTATAGCTGTTCCCCGCGTGATCCCCTTTCCATCGTGATATACTTCGTTCGGCCCATGATAGCTCTCAGCCTTTCAGAAATGGTTTGTTGGGCAATTCCCAACTTACGCGCCAGCATCGCTTGTGTGAAGGTCCCTCCCTCAAGCATCACGCCTACAAGAGCAGTTTCGGGTTTCGTCAGTTTCGTGGCGTGGCTTGCTTTGTCAGCCTTGAATAGGGCGATTGCATCTTTGATATCCTGATCTTCTGCGATCAGCCAGCCGTCTTCGTCTATCTCTCTCTGGGAGAATCTAAGAATAGCGAACGCTTCCACAACATCCCAAAACCTCTCTTGCCCCCTAAAGTCCTTGTACAGCTTCCATTCGGCATTCTCAGCTTGTGGGATAAGAACGGAGAAAGGATCATGATCTTTGATCATGCCAACGATTGCCCGCGCCACAAGGACACCTTCATCAACGTCTAGGCGTCGTTCTTTTCGGGCCCTTCGCTTTGCGATTTCATTAGCCACCTCTTTCTTGTGAGAGTCGCTCTGATTCGGTGAGATCTGATATTGCCTATCGTTTTCTTGATCTTTATGAGTAGACTCGACGGAGGTTAGCCACCATGTCATTCTTGGCGGAATGTTCAGGCTTATGGGTTTTCGATCGCTTGATATCGTGTTGTGTGTGTAGCCTTCTTGGTAGTTCCCGGTTGCTCGCTTGTAGGCCGACCCCACAAGATCCCAGTCGATATCATCTGAGAAGATGATAGTCCCCGGTGGGAGATCCATATAGAATGGTGCCAAATTCGACAAAGAGCCGTTTTGCTTCCAAGGGGCGTCTGGGAATAGGTGAAAGGTTGCTTTCATCGCATCCGTTTTGCCTGATCCTTTCTCACCGGTCCCACCTGGGTGGATCCCCTGGCTTGTCAGTGAGTTTGACGCAGCCAGAGACAACAAAAGAACTTTCTGATAGTTGATATCCCCTAAGTGGTTTCTTTGGGCCTGGAAGATCAAGTATTGGATCGGGTCCCCTTCGGCCATGATGGCCTCTGCCTTCTCTGTAATGCCCTTTGTCTGCCAGTCTGCCCGATCGGTCACATGTTGCCGCTCTTCTGCCTTTTTGGCCTTCTCTCGCAGTTCTAGGGCTTTCTTCAGGCTCTTTCTTTTGATCGCCTTTGGCAGCCCATCGAATACGAGGTCGTATTCTATCGGGTCCTTGTCCTGCAAGGTTAGGAGAGCGTCCAAAACTGTCGGATCCTTGAGCACCCTGGGATCGGCCTTGCACCGCTCTGGAAGATCTGCCAGAAGGGCCGCCACGTCTTCTGCCTTCGCGGCCTCGCTCGCCTTGAGGTTGTTCAGGGTCTCAGCATAGCGGTAATGGTCGCCCTCTTCTGCCCACTTCCCGATCTTTGAGACGTTGCACATAATCCAGTCTATCTCGGGGTCGGAGAATCCCACAGCAAGCAACTTGCCGACTAGGCCATATTCCCCCTCGGATCGACTAGCGTGCCTCTTCTGCTCATCTTTGGACCAATTGATGAGGCTTTGAAGCTTAGGATCAGCTTCTAAAAGCGTGTCAAGCTTCGTCTTCACGTAGTCAATGTCAACGCCGCCGTTGCCCTTGGTGGGTGCTTTCGGGGTGTTGGTCTTCGGAGAGGTGGGTTCGTTGTACTTCTTTGTCCAAGTCGCCAAAGCGTCGGGGTCTGGGTCTAGCCCATTGATGAAGTCCAAAAGGGCATTATCTTCGTCTCTTGTGGGAATGTTGCCGATCGATTCTCTTCGGTGGTTCTTTCGGCCTTCGGCCTCGTCTTCAAGTTTGACGTTCCAGGTTCGGAGAATTCCACAAACCCGTGGTGGGTCGAAGGTCGTGGTGTCTACATCGCAGTTTGTCTCGTTCTTGACCAGCTTCAAAAATGCCGCTACCTTTGCGATGAATTCAGGTTCCGGTGGTGTCGGGGGGATTGGAAGAAAGAGGCCACCGCCGTTTCCTGACTTGATCGCTAAGCCTGGCTTGAATCCCTTTTTGGCGATCCATTCCCGCACTGTTGCGAGTTCGGCAAGGGCGAGGTTGCGCTCTTCGTCGGTAGCTGCGTAATCTTTCCGGTCGTCTGGCTTGTTGGCATCGATATCAAGAAAAATGTTGGTGTATGCGTCCACATCGGTGTGATCATGGTACTTTTTGGTGTCTTTTTTGAGCCTCTGCACATTGGCCCACAGTTGTCGTTTGCCGTTTCTCAATCGGATATGATCGACTGCTTTGTTGGCGTTGATCAGGTCAAAATGTGCCTCTTGCGCGCCCTTTTCGCCCGTCTGGATTGATTTAATACAGAAACGTTCATGCCCAAGGAACTTAATAAATTTGGTTAAGTAGGCAGGATCAAGGGTCGTGTCGCCCATCACGCCACCTCTCGAATAGAAAAGATGAGATTAAAGTCTATGCCAAAGGCTAAGCCACTTCTGATATTTTCAGTCAATTAGAGCCACTCCTGTATGGGCTCCCTGGTAGCGTTTTTGTAGGACAACCCGGCCAGGAAATCCGGGCTTTCGGCTCGCGAAAACCTAGTCCTACGGTTTGGTTACTTCTCTCGTTCTGGCAATAAAAGGGTATCGGAGAGGTGGCCATCTTCACCACCTCATCTTTAGGTATTCCCCGGCCTTCGCTGCCAGTTGTGTAGCTGCCTGCTCTTTTGTCAGAATGGCAGGATCGTAAGAATCAAGGATCACCCCAACCTGTTTGCCTTCGGGATAGGCCAACCCCACAAATTGAAGGGTCTTCCACTCTGGCGGGTTCTGCAGGAACGCTTGCTGTTTTTATTCGAGACCTTTGTAAATACGCACCGGAGACCACGAGAGCCTGAATAAAGCGGGCCGGATAGGGGCCGACCGATAAGACCTTGGGGCCCACGAAAACGCGATCTTGCGGGGCTGGTGG
>CAZRCS010000149.1:0-1513 GCA_964598645.1 uncultured bacterium
CCCCTGACAGGTCCTTTAAGGTGAAGTTTTGATGACTCTGTGTATTCCGTTTTCAGTCGGATTCCACTTCCTGAAGTCGAGATCCTGAAAGATGCCAGGGTTTTCTCAAGGAACGATGAAATGAGGAAATCTTCCTCCTCCTGGGAGAACTTTTCTGATGACGAGGCATAATGGTTCCTCAGAGAGTCGAGGGCATTGGACAAATCGCATATATGGAACTTGAGAAGCTGAAAATAACGATCGTCGGTTACCGAAGAGGAGATAATGTCGATGTATCCTGACACTCCGCCGAGTGCATCCATTGCTTGCTGGAAAACACTCCAGTGGAAATTCTTCCGTCCGGAGAGTGCTGCTTCCATACTGCTGCTGGATTCGCTGAAAGCCTGAAGCCTGTTCCGGAGTGTCAGGTTCTGAGCATTGAGTTCATCAATTTCTTCATCCAGCCTTGAAATATCGGTAAACACCTGCAGGAACCTCTGTCCGGATAAACCTGGAACTGGAGCAATGGATACAAGAACCGGTATTCTTCTTCCATCATTTCCAGGCAAGGTCAATCGGCAGCTAACGGGTTTTCCTGAACGGCAGGCTGTCTGGCATTCACGGTTACAGTCCGTGCAGAATACTTCACGACTTATCCTGCCTGAAACTTCTTCCTTCTTCAATCCCACCATTGCACATGCGGTTCTGTTTGCCTGGATGACCCTGAGCTCTTCGTCGGTAATCACCACCCCCACAGGAAGTTCATTCAGAATCTCCAATGTCTCTTCCAAAGCTCTCTTGAGCCGTCTTTTGGACTCAACTTCTCTGGTTACATCACGGTTGCTGCCGCGGTATCCCTTCAGTTTGCCAACCCCATCCAATATGGAAACACCGCTTGTTGAAACAAGTCTCTTTTCGCCGTTTTTGGTAATGAATTTGTTCAGGAGATTAGTGAACGGTACTCCGCTTGAAGCCAAATGACTGAAAAGTGAAGTCATCCGCTCCGCCTCCTCTTCGGGCATGAACTCGAAGGGTGTTCGTCCGAAAAGTTCTTCGGGAGCGTAGCCGGTGAAATCCGTTACCTCTTCGCTGACAAAAGTAAAAGTCCCCTCTGTATCGGTTTCCCAGAACCAGTCGGCGCAGGAGGAGGCGATATCCCTGTAGGTTTCCATGCCGGCCGTAAGCTGCTTCATCTGCCATGTCTTTCCAGTAACATCCTGTACTAGAACAGCATAACCTCCGAATTCCGCTTCCCTGCCCACAAGCGGTGAGAAGGAAAACTCAAGGAATATCCGTTTCCCGGACAAGGAATGCATGGAAAGAATTTGAACAGATTGGCTGTGAAGAATTTCAGGGTCGAACACTATTCCTGAACGGGCAGTCAGCCTGGTAAAAGGCATATTGTATATGTCATCGGAGGATGCATCCAGCATGGAAAGCAATGCAGCATTAGCGTAGACGATGACAAGGTTCTCATCGAGTTTCAGAAAACCCTGACTCAGCTGATCCAGAAGATCGTTCTCAAATGGATTCA
>CAZRCS010000149.1:1613-4652 GCA_964598645.1 uncultured bacterium
AATATGTCTCCGTTTACGGTTTCAACTGCAAGGTTCTCTATCTGACGCTCAAGAACCGCAGTAACGTCTCCGTTAACCGTAAAAAGCCCGGGAGAAGACAAAGCGTTCACGGTTATATCACCATTAACCGATTCAACGAATGCCGCAAGATCCGCATCGATCACGATTTCACCATTTACTGTTACCACATTGAGTCGGTAATCAGAGTTGAGTGGAACCTTTACGTCAAAATCCACGGATACGTAACTGAGACCGCCCGGGTATTCCACTGTATAGATCAGGGCGTCATCCAGTTCCTCTGTGAGTATGTGCAACCCTTCAGGAATCCCCCTGGCTGAATCACCGTATATGCTTGTCTCCACCTGAACGAAATCGTTATCCCATTCAGTTAGTTTCAGATCTCCATTGGTGTTATTGAAACTCAAGGTTCCCCGGTTTGGAATAAAGTGCTCCCCGGTTCTTGTCTCAAGCAGATCGTTGCTGATGTTAACCATTCTGCATGAAAGAATCCAGAAGAACAACGTCAATGTGAAAAATGCATTTTTCACAGTCATTCCCCGGTTTTCCCGGCAAGGGTATTGATGGCATCTTCCACGCTAATCTCCCCCTTGTGCAGTTTCTCAAGAACATTAATGGATCTGTCTTCGCCTGCCATGCGGTCTTCAAGTGCGTTGAACATTTCCTCTATCCTGGTTCTGGCAGTGGGATAAGATACTCCAAGCATTCTCTGAACCGCCTTAAGATTGCCCCTTGCAAGAAGGAAAAGTTCAAGAAGACTTTTGTTGTCACCTTCCAGAGAACAGAATGGGCACACGGAAAAATCACCTGAAACTTCCGTTCCGCAGTCGGAACACACATACCTCACAGGATGGAGAATTCCATTGCACGATGGGCATCTCGATGGTGCTGCAGCTTTGGTCATCAGCTTTCTCCTTTTATTACTATATCTCCGCCCATGGTGCTGACTGCGAGCTTGGGCGCATCATCTGAATCACCGTAACTGATGCACATCCTTGAACCTCCACGCTTCCCGCCTGAACTTGAGACTATCTCGTGCTCAGCTTCTCCGGGATCAATGGTTCCTCCAAGTGTGCTGGCATCAATTATAACAGGAATTTCGCCTGCAACGGATATGGATACCCCGCCGCCCATGCTCTTCGCCTTCGAGTTCTGATTCCATGAACTGTCCAGAGCAATGTCCAGCTGACCGCCCATTGTTTTCGCCGAGAAAGAAGAACCGGGGTTCAGAATGGAAACCCCCCCTCCCATGGTGTTAAGGGTAAGAGGTACTCTAACCCCTTTACTCTTTATGGAACCGCCCTTGGATACAACCTGAACAGATCCTGCGTTATCGGGAACCATCACTGTAAGGTCACCGGACTTCCACTGAAGAATGGTTTTTCCGTTCTTCTCGAAGTAACTCACCGGTTCGCCGCCTTCAACTGAAGCCTTGAGAAAATTGTCACTGCTCCTGGTAAGAAGGATGGAGATAGATTTGCCCTTTCTCATGGAACCGTGGATAACTATGTCGTTTCCTTCCGGGAAGTCAGCGCTGTAGTTTTCCGTTTCCTTGAATTCTATGCCATCCATGGGATCAGATTTCCTTGTGCCCTTGAAGATATCTCCCATGGTTTCCTGTATCATGGGACCAATTTCCGAAAGCATTGCACTGGCTTCTATTATGCTTCTTCTTCTAGGTGTGGAAGGCTTTTCTCTGCCGAAACCGGACGATCCCAGAGCTTCCAGAAGCCTTGCGCCTTCGGAGGGGGTAATAGTTCCGTCTGAAACCATCTCAAGTATTCTCTTTCTTTCCTCGTTCATGATTCACCTCTTTCTGATAGGATCACTTGTTTACAATATGATACTTGATGGTTTCACATTTGTCAAGTGTATATTTATCTTTTGTAAACTATTCGGAGTTTTCCTTGCCAAGATTATTTTGAAGACGGTCCACCTGTGTGTATATCTCTTCCATCTCGTGAAGAAGCCTGCTCTTCACATCGAGGATACTGTTCTCAAGATCCTCCGTGGCACTGCTGAACCTCTTCATGAACCTGTCGTTCTCCGCCTCCATGAAAAGCTGGAGCAGTTTGTCCGGTGTAAGGGGATCGTTCCTGGCATCCCCCCTGATCTTGTAGGTGCCGCCGGATGTACAGTAGGGCTTTCCGGAACCTGAGGGTATCTCAACCCTGAGAAAAGGCTTCTCTCCCTCGCTGTTTTCAAGGATCACCCTTACCTCCACCGGAGGTACACAACTGGCTGCTTTACCCAGGATCGACAGCTTTGCCTTGTCTCCTATTTCGCAGCCGATTATCTCCGCCGCCTGCCTTCCTGTGCTGCTTCTCTTCTCCCTTACTCCAAGGAGAACAGCACCGCCCGGGCCGCTATTTGCGAATGCAACGAGATCCTCTGCGGAGAGACCTCCCACCGATTCCTTGAAATCCAGAACAGGGCTTTCCTGACTGCCCAGAAGTTCTTCAGCCTTTTCAGACAGGCCTGGATACTCTGAAGCTTCTTCGCTGTTAATCAGTGCATTCTCTCCATCCACGGATGAGGTTCCTCCCAGCCTGCCTGGTATTCGTAATCGCAGAAGAACACATTCAAGTCAGCCTGATATTCGTATTCGACGTAATGGATCACCACATCTGACTGATACTCATAGTCACAGAAGAACCAGATACAGTCATCATCATCAGCCTGGTATTCGTAGTCGCACACCCATACAACGGCATCTGCCTGGTATTCATAGTCGGTAACGTATACATTCAGGTCAGCCTGGTATTCATACTCGGCAATGTAGATCGACCCAGCCGTGGCACAACCAGCAATGGCAAACAGTAAAATGATCTTTTCCATTTTCACACCTCCAAGGCCAACATGGCAAATATAGCATCAGCTGTCCACAACCGTCTGGCATGCACTAACGAAGTAGTATAGCATTTTGCGCCAATATTTTGTTGTTGTCACAGGATAAGACTTGTCTAATGTTCAAATCGTATATAGAATTACAAAAATCCCCGCTTGAGCTTATTGAAAGGA
>CAZRCS010000150.1:0-4636 GCA_964598645.1 uncultured bacterium
TCTGCGTTAACGGTGTCTATCAGGAGGAGAACGACGTTGGGACGGAGTTCTTTCCCGCCGCAGGCCATGGATATGATTATGATTGTCAGTATGCAGATGGTCTTCAGTTTCACCAGGGTGTTCCTTTCAGGATCAACAGCCATATTATACTTGTTTGATTCATGGGGAGGTTGAGATATGCTGTTTTCCTTTGTACTATTATTGGCTTCCGTTCAGTCTCTTTCCGTTTCCGGCGGATATGCTGCTGTTCTCTGCGGTGATGGATCAGAGATAGCCGTTATGGATGCCTCGGAGGAGAGGGTTTTTACACTGAATGCAGAACCGGGGGAAAGGCTCAGCTACCTTACCTTCGGAGACCTTCGGATATTCTGTATCTCTTCTGAAAGAGGGCTTCTGGAAACTGATATTCTAACCGGTGAGACATCTGTGGTTTCCTCCCGGAGAACCGGTGCTCCCTGGATCGATTCAGGGGGGGATCTGTGGTACACCCGGCAGGGATCCCTCTACCAGGGAGATGAAGAGGTGAACAGCAGTGTTTCAGCCTTTCATGTGAGTGTTGAAAATGGCGTGGCGGTGTACACTGACAGGAACGATTACCTGCGTATTCTGAATCTGGAGACGGGCCGCGAGAGGGTTGTTCAGGGTTACCGTTTCTACGCCCCTACAGCCCTGGTATCCGGTGATGTGATCGCCCCCACACTGACCGGAGAGATAGTCTATCTTCCGGCGGACGGATCTCTGATGGTGGTGGGAAGCGGTGAACAGCCCGTATGGAGCAGTGAGCTCCAGGGGCTTTTCTACTGCGTATCGGTGGATGACGGTCATCAACTGACAGGTGCTGATCTGTGGTTCGTTGTGCCTGGTGACCATCCAGTGAGAATTACAGATACCCCGGATGTTTTTGAGATACGGCCCGGGTGTTCCGGCAGCCTTCTCTGGTATCAGGACGCAGCCACAGGAAACATCGGGACGTTGAATATTGATGCTCTTTAAGCTCGTTACGCTTTTCCTCACTGGAGTAACCGTATGCATAGATCCCGGGCACGGGGGTTCAAGCACCGGCGCCGCTGGAGAGTACGCCCTTGAGAAGGACGTGGTTCTGGAAATCGGTCTTCTTCTTCAGAACTGGCTGAACCAGGTTCCGGGTGTCACCCATGCAGCCCTCACCCGGGATGGCGACTACGACGTTTCACTGCAGGCAAGAACCGACTACGCAAACTCCGGCGGTTTCGATTTGTTTGTTTCCATTCACGAGAACGCCTTTAACGGTTCCGTACAGGGAACTGAAACATTCTGCGGTTCCCTTGATCCCTCTGACTCGTCTTATCAGATGGCTTCTTTTCTTCAGGCAGCTGTTCTTGATGCCTACGACTATCCTGACAGGGGGGTGAAGGACGGCAGCTACCTTCATGTGATCCGCGAAACCTATATGCCTGCCATACTGGGTGAAGGCAGCTTTCTGGACTACGACCTGAACTGGAACGAATCCTACCTCTATGCTTTCAATGTAGATGACCATACAGGGCTTCAGGCCTGGGCCTACGCCGATGCCCTGTGTTCCTTCTGGGATTTTTCCACCCCTCTGTACGGAAACGGCGTTCTGCTTATGGACAATCTTTCTGCGGGATTCTCTGTGAACGATTCGACGCTCTGGCAGATCGATTCCTCCGGTGCACCCTGGATGGGCAGCTGCCTTCTGGGGAACGGCGGTGAAGAAGGGATTGCCCGGTGGACTGCTCCGCTTACAGGAATTTACACCCTTCAGGTGTGGTGGACCTCCGGTTCTGACAGGTCATCTGCCGCGTGTTTCAGGATATCCCATTCAGGGGGCACCACTGATGTTTTCATGGATCAGTATTCCACAGGTGGGGGAGAGTGGGTTTCAGCAGGCTCTTTTTCCTTCGATGGCAGCTTTTCCGTTGAGCTTCTGTGTTCCCAAAGCTCTCCGGGAACCGTGGTTGCAGATGCTCTGCGACTTACTCCGCCAATGGGTGTAGAGGAAACCCCCGTACAGGAGATAACGGTACTGGAAAACCCCTCCTCTTCCTTTACCCTTATTTTTCCCGGCAGTGCCTCGAGAACCGTGGAAATACTGGACCTGTCCGGCAGGGTGGTAGATACGGTAAGCGGATGTGGAACGATTGCGTGGGTTCCCGGCAACCTTCCTTCCGGTGTCTACTTCGCCGCGGCTACGGACATAGAACTTTCTGTCAGGCTTATCTTGTTGAAGTAGAAAGATATACAGACGTTATTTGACAAAGTTACCAATGGCCTTAACGGCGTTCTCGGTGACTATGAAGTGGTCAAGCACCCTGAAGTCCATCTCCTGTCCCAGGGTCGTAAGTTTTCTTGTGAGGGCGATGTCTTCCCGGCTGGGCTCCAGCCTGCCTCCGGGGTGGTTGTGAACCAGTATCACACCTGAAGCGCTGTGTGCTATTACCTTTTCAACAAGGTTCCTTGGGTAGACCTGTGTTCTGTTCACCGTGCCGAACTCCAGGTCTACTTCGGCTATGAGTTCGTTGGATGAGTTTAAAAGCAGCGCGCTGAACCGTTCTTTCCTGAGGGTTCCAAGGCGTTTCTGCAGGTAATCCGCCACCTGTTCCGGGCCTGTGATGGTGATTCCCTTTCCAGGAGTTTCAGAAAGGCCTGTGATCTGGTTGATCAGGGAGAGGAGCACTGCGGCTGATTCTCCCAGTCCCTTCACAGCCTGAAGGGACCCCGGTGATTGTCTGAGAATATTGGAGAGGGTTCCGAAGGTGGTGAGAAGCTCCTGAGACAGTCCTCTGGTGTCTTTGCGGGGTATGGCATAGGTCAGAAGAAGCTCAAGGGCTTCACGGTCCGTGAAGCCCTTGATGCCTGCCCTGAGATATCTGTCCCTGAGCCTTTTTCTGTGGCCTTCCACTACTTCTCCAGATACACCGTTGTAGAGGGGAAGGCGAAGTCCATGCCCAGATCCTGAACAATCTTCATTATTTTGATATTGATAGCCTGCCGGGCTTCAAGGAACCTGTCATAGTCAGCTGTTTTTATGAAGAAGATCATGTCCACGTTAAGGGAAGAGTCGCCGAATGTGTTGAAGTGCACGTAGGAGCCCTCTTCCTGGGCCATCTCATCTTCCACGAGCATTTCTCTCAGTTTCCCCACCAGCCGTTCCATCTGCTCAGCCGTTGCGTCGTATGTAACCCCTATGGATATCTCGCACCTGCGCATGGGCCTTTTGGAAAGATTGTCTATGGTGGAATCCACTATCTCCTTGTTGGGAATGGTCACAAGGGTTTTTCCAAGTGTACGTATCCTTGTCGATCTGAGACCTATTTCCTCCACGGTGCCGCTGACGCTTCCAACCTGAATAAAGTCATCCACCATGAAGGGTTTGTCCAGGAAAAGGGCCACAGAGGCGAAAATACCTGCAATGGAGTCCTGGGCTGCGAAGGCGAAGGCAAGGCCGCCTATTCCGAGCCCGGTTATTATACCGGTGACCGGGTAACCCTTCAGCTGCATGAAGAATACGATACCCACAGCGGCGATCACCACTTTGACAAGTTTTCTCAGAACGGGGATCAGCTGATCATCCAGCCTTGATTCGGTTTCCCCGGCAAGGTCCTTCATATGAATAGCAACATCGTCTATTATCACATAGAGAACCCTGATCACAGTGAACGTCAGAAGAAGCTGAATGATGTTCAGAGCAACAAGATTAACCGTTCCATGAAAATTGAGGATGAGCAGTGAGAAGTAAAAGCCTGTGAAGACAACCAGGAAGGCCATTGGTCCTGCAAGGCCCTCCATTAGAATTGTTACGAAGTTCTCCACCTTTTTTTTCGGTTTTTTCATAAGTGAGGTCACAATTCCCCTGAGGGCAATGGAAACCGCGATACCTAAAATGAAAAGGCCAATTCTTCCTACTGGTATCGAACCTGGAGCATAGTCTGTTATCGAGCTTATGAAACCCATTTGCATCCCTTCATTTCATCTTTGTTCATTGTGTGCAACTTTGCTGGATTGTATCTGTTCTGTCAATGGCTGGTTGACGAATGGTGATATTCTGGCCATTATCGCTCTCACCGCCTTACATTGGAGGAATCTTGAGCCCGAATATGGAGAAATACGGTAACTGGTTTCTGCAGCTTGCGTTGGCTCTGCTGGTGTTCTTCGGTTTTTTGCGGCCATATGTGATAGAGGCGTACAGAATTCCAACACCAAGCATGTCTCCTACGCTGCCTGTGGGTGATCATCTTCTTGTTCTGAAATCGGAAAATGGTCAGCAGATCCCGTTTTCCGATAGAATGGCACCGCTCATTCACAATTTCAGGGGAGACCACCGTTGGCTTCTCATGCCCGCCACCGGTTCGGTGGAACTGGGTGAGAGCATAGTTTTCAGGTATCCTGCTGCAGAAGAAACCACTTTCATCAAGAGAGTTGTAGCCCTGGCAGGAGATTCTGTGCGGGTAAGATCTGATACACTTTACGTTAACGGTGTACCGTCGCCATATGCTACAGCTCATCAGGATTACATTAATTCAAGCATCATAGATGAGGGCTGGCCCGAGTCCCTTCCCAGTCTGTACTCCTACGCAGAGGTGGCAGACCTGGCTTATGAAGAGATCGCTTCCGCCGTGGTGCTGGACGCCGAGGG
>CAZRCS010000151.1:0-4624 GCA_964598645.1 uncultured bacterium
CTGAACTGGCACTTGGGCATATGCTTGCATGCTGCAGATACATTCCAGTCGCAGATAGAACCATGAAGCAGGGCCAGTGGAACAAGAAAGACTACAGCAAGGGTCTTGAACTGTGGCACGGAACCCTTGGTCTCATCGGATTCGGCAGAATTGCCAGGGAAGTTGCGAAAAGGGCAAAGGCCTTCGAAATGGATGTGGTTTTCTACGATCCCTTCATTGAAGAGGAAACCATTGACGGCGCCCAGAAGGTAACCCTGAACGAGCTTTGCCAGAAGGCAAACTTCATAAGTCTTCACATTCCCCACAACGATGAAACCCACTACCTTCTCGACAAACCCCAGTTCGACATGATGCAGAAGGACGTGGTGATAGTTAACTGCGCCAGGGGCGGCACCATTAATGAAGAGGCACTTCTCGATGCTATCGAATCCGGCAAGGTCTTTGCCGTGGGCACCGATGTTTTCGAAACCGAGCCTTCAACATCGGAAAACTGCAAGCTTATAAAGAGCGACAAAGTAATAGCCACACCCCACATTGGTGCAGGAAGCAAGGGCGCTTCTGCCAGGGTCGGCGGCGAGGTTGCGGATATAATCATTGACTTTTTCAAATAGACTAAACCTAGATGAAAGGTTGTAACATGCTGAAAAAGCTTACGGTCATGCTTCTTCTCATGGCTCTGACCGCCGGCTTGGCATTCGCCCAGGGGGAGGAAGCTCCCCCAGGTACCGATGCTGAGCAGCCGGCCGAAGCGCTCCAGGAAGACATGCCCGCAGAACCGGGGGACGCTGCCTCGACAACTGCGTCCATCCAGAGCGGGGGAATGGTTCCCCCGGGCAACATCCAGGTGTCCGACTGGCCAAACGATGCCGGTGACGCTCTGGCCATTACCTTCGAACCCGGCAGCGAAGCCACCAACGAAACATTCCTCGGCTACGCCATTTACAGAAGGGTTCAGGGAGAACAGGAATTCGCACAGGTTGGCCTTGTTCCCACCGGCGAGGGTACCGCTTTCACCGACGGCTTCGACCCCGACTATCCCGTAGAGCCCGGTGTTCAGTACGAATACCAGGTGGCGGCAATGTACCTTAACGGAGCCGAGATAAGAAGCGAAGTCACCGTTGCACAGGAAACATCCTCGAACCAGTGGTTCCACACAGGCAAAGTTCGGGTTCTTGTTGGTTGCGTACTTTTCCTGGGTCTTATTCTTTTCTACTTCCATGCCGCCCAGAGGGGCATTCAGATGTACCTCAGGCCCATAGCTGGTATCGAGGCCATCGACGAGGCCATCGGCCGTGCCACAGAGATGGGTAAGCCCATTCTTTATGTGCCTGGTCTCAGTTCTATAGGTGACGTGGCCACAATTGCAAGTCTTACCATTCTGGGAAGGGTTGCAAAAAAGGTAGCTGAGTATCAGACGCCTCTTCTTGTGCCTAACCGTGATCCAATCGTCTACACCATTGCGGAAGAAACTGTCAGGCAGGGTTATCTGGAAGCCGGAAGACCGGATGCCTTCGAGAAAGACAGCGTTTTCTTCCTTACCGACAGCCAGTTTGCTTTCGTCGCAGGCGTTAACGGCATAATGATGAGAGAGAAACCGGCAACTAACTTCTACCTGGGCATGTTCTGGGCTGAGTCACTGATCCTTGCCGAAACAGGTTCCCTATCAGGCGCCATACAGATCGCTGGAACAGATGCTGTAACCCAGCTTCCATTCTTCATTACCACATGTGATTACACGCTTATCGGTGAGGAACTCTACGCCGCAAGCGCTTACCTGGGACGTGAGCCAAAACAGCTCGGGTCAATTAAGGGACAGGATGCCTGCAAAGGTATTATCATGGTGATTATTTCCCTTGGAGTCTTACTCTCTCTTACAGACCTAATCGCAGGCACAGAAACACTGGCCTGGCTGAAACAGGTCGTAACCATGCCCATAATAGACTAGCCCACCTGAAAGGAGAGGACTAAATGAAAAGATCTGTACCTCTTGCGATAGTCATGGTGGGCGGAATACTGTTCATGATACAGTATTTCATTCCCCATCAGTATTCGCAGACACTGTTTGACCGTTATACCGAGTGGGTTCCCGTAATCGGTGCATTTGCACTCCTGCTTGGTGTAGGAAGTCTTACAAGGCTTCACAGTCACAAGATAAAGAGAAAGGCACAGAACTGGCCCTACAGCTGGGCTGTTCTTTTGCCGCTCTACCTTATACCTGTTTTTGCACTTGTCCTTCCTCACAGCATGGGTGGAGGAATCACTGAAAGCATGGGTGGAAACAGAGTCTCTCCCGGAGTCTTCGACTTCGCCTACATGAACATACAGGTTCCCATACAGTCAACCATGTTCAGTTTGCTGGCTTTCTATATAGCAAGCGCTGCTTTCAGGGCATTCAGAGCCAAATCTGCCCTTGCCTCGCTGCTTCTTCTTTCTGCGGTTGTGGTAATGCTAGGGCAGGTTCCAATTGGAGAACTCATCGGTGAATGGTTCCCCAAGATAGGTCTCTGGATACTGCGTTATCCCAACACGGCAGCCAAGAGGGCAATTGCACTCGGTGTTGGTTTCGGGATGCTTGCCACACAGCTTAAAATCATCTTCGGCGTCGAGCGTAATTGGCTCGGCGGAGCCGGAAGTTAGGGGGTGGGTATGAACATCTGGGAAAAAATGCTGAACCTGGACAGGCGATGGATATTCCTTCTTATAGGTCTTGCCTGTATCATCCCCTTCTTTACACCCCTGGGCCTTGCGGTTCTTCCATCCCAGGAAGTTATCTCCATTTACGACTACATGGAGGATCTAGGTCCCGATAATGCTATTTTCATAGGGTTTGACTTTGACCCGGGCACAGCAGCAGAGAATCAGCCAATGGGCGAGGCTGTTCTGCGCCATGCCTTCGCAAGGAACGTTCCTGTTTTCATTACATGCATCACTCCGCTTGGTCAGGGTCTTGCCTCCATGGCAATTGACCATCTTACCAATCCCACAACACTGGGTTACTTCACACTTGTCAGGTGGGAGGAATGGTCGGAACTTCGTGCACAGGGTCTTACCGACAGAGCCGAAATTCAAGAGGCCTGGGAAGCCCAAGGCCACATTCTTGACGAGAGTTCCGCAGGATGGGTATTCGAGGGACGCGATCTTGCTTTCCTTGGCTACCTGCCCTATTTCAGTCTGGTAATTCTCGGAATGACGAACTCGATAATATCTCAGTATCCTCAGGACGTGGCTGGAAATCCAGTGATAGAAATGCCTATGTATCAGGAGCACAAAAGCCTGAGAGACATTGATCTTGCAGTCACTAACTCCGGTTCTGCTGCATGCACCTGGTGGATAACATACGGAAGGGAGAAGATTGGTCTTCCTGTTGCATTTGGTGTAACAGCCGTTATGGCAACAGATTACTATATCTATATCCAGTCCGGTCAGACAATCGGACAGATGGGCGGCCTCCGCGGAGCAGCCGAGTACGAGACACTTCTCATGGAGAATGGTTATGCGTACGAACCCGGCGCGGCGTTTATCGGTATGGATGTTCAGTCCATAGCGCATCTTCTGATAATCTTCCTTGTTGTGCTGGGAAATATTGCCTTCTTCGCCGGCGGATTCCACAAGCAGACAAAACTTAAGGGAAGGAGGTAGACCATGTCCATCGATACTATAGGTATCTGGGTCGCTGCCATTTTCACCATTGGCATTTACTCTTTCCTTTACAAGGAAAACCCTCTTTACCGTCTTGCAGAGCATCTGGTTGTGGGAATATCAACCGGATATTCAGTGGTGATCATTTACACCAGAGTTCTTGATCCCAGGTTGATCCAACCGCTGAAAAATGGTGAGCCAGGTGCATGGATACTGTTGATTCCTGCATTCCTTGGACTGCTTTACATTACCAGATTCTTCCCGAAGGTTGCCTGGCTGAGCAGGTACCCAATGGCCTTCATAATGGGTGCCAGCATGGGTGTGGGATTCCCTCTTTCCATGAAGGCGCAGGTACTGCGGCAGCTTGAAGCTACTCTTATTCCTCTTTACCAACCCGGTGTTCCCTGGGAAATTGTCCTTGGTAACATTATCATGGTTCTGGGAACGCTTGCTGCACTCATCTACTTCTTCTTCAGCAAACCACACAAGGGACCGTTCTTCGGAACCGGTTCCAAGATTGGTATCTGGATTATCATGGTTGGTTTCGGAGCTACCTTCGGCTTTACGGTTATGGGCCGAATCAGTCTCCTCATCGGCCGGATCCAGTTCCTTCTGTACGACTGGTTACCAACTATAGGCATCAACCTGTAGGGCCACCTTAGAAGGGAAGGGCAGCCGGAAAGGCTGCCCTTTGCCTTCTGTACTACTGGCTTCCCACAATAGGGATCAATCTCTAGAGGATTTACCAAGTCTTCGGTGGAAGGGGCGAGCATACTGCTCGCCCCTTTTGCACCATCATGGGTCGAATAAGCCTCCTTATCGGCCGGATCCAGTTCCTTCTGTACGACTGGTTACCAACTATAGGCATCAACCTGTAGGGCCACCTTAGAAGGGAAGGGCAGCCGGAAAGGCTGCCCTTTGCCTTCTGTCTGAATGGCTTCCCACAATAGGTATGAACTCTGAGAAGTCAGGTGAAGTTGCATGG
>CAZRCS010000152.1:0-4611 GCA_964598645.1 uncultured bacterium
TCGACCTGAAAAAGAAGAAATAGCGGAATCGTTTCATGAGTGACGAGGAAACCCGCGAATTCTGGGACGGCACAGCTTCCGACTGGGAACGGCAGGTTGGAATCGAAGGAGACAAGAACCGCAGGCTGAATTCAGACCCTGTTCTATGGCAAATGGCCGGCAGCGTTTCCGGTCTGGACGTTCTTGATGCCGGATGCGGAACCGGTTACCTGACAGTTAAGCTGGCCGGTGAGGGTGCAAGGGTCGTGGGAGTGGATTTCTCTCCTGAGATGATAGAGCTGGCAAAAAGAAGAGCACCGCAACTTGATTTCAGGGTTGATTCCTGCTGCCGGCTTGATACCTTCTCTGACAGCTCCTTTGATCTTTTGATCTCCAACTACGTTCTCATGGACCTTCCTGATCTTCACGGAGCCATGGATTCATTCTTCAGGGTTCTCAGAAAAGGGGGGAGAGCGGTTCTTGTGTTTTCCCACCCCTGTTTCCCGCTCTCCGATGCCTTCGACTCGCCGGACGGTAAATCAATGGGCATAATGTGGCCCCACCCTTACTTCGTGGAGAAAAAAAGGATCGATCCCCCCTGGGGGCACTTCAAACGCGATTTCATAAGGTTTCACAGACCACTTTCACGTTACTGGAAAGCCTTCATTGCAGCGGGTTTCACCGTAAGGGATTTCGATGAACCCGTACAGCCCAATGCTCCGGAGAGAAGCCTTGCGCGGCCATGTTCCGTTGCTTTCATGCTGCAGAAGTAAACTCATTCAGGAAGCTCTTGCCTGACGCCATTATCTTCTTTATCCTAGTTCTTTGATAGGGAGAGCAATTGACTGTAAAAGATTTTTTATTCAGGGATGTGTCACTGCACAGGGTGGTTGTTCTTCCCATCGTTATCCTTGCTACAGCCGCCGCCCTTCTTTCGGGTTTGCTTACCGTAAGAAGGGGGGAGAGAGCTGTCGAGAACGTTGCGGGGAGTCTTCGCACTGAAATCACAGGAAACATCCGATTCAGGCTTCAAAGCTATCTGAGTGTGCCGGAGATCATCTGCGGCATCAATGCCGATATGATCCGGAAAGGCCACATCAGCCATAACGATCCCCTGGAGCTTCAAAGCATTTTCCTGCCCCAGATCAGTCGCTTTCCACAGGTGAGCAGCATATACTTCGGGAATGCCGCAGGAGGGCTTACAGACGTCGGAAGAGACCTGGAAAGGGACAGTTACTACATAATTTCTACGGAAAACTTCGAAGCCGGCACATTCATGAAGTTCTATCTTGATGAAAACGGCTGTCCGTATGCTGAACCGGAAACCGTGATACCTGATTTCGATTCACGGTCAAGAATTTGGTTTGTCAATGCTGTGGAGGCTTCCGGCGCTCCTGTAAGCGGCCAGCCCTATCAGGTTTTCACCGGAGACAACATGTCAGTGGCCACAAGCCAGGCGGTCTACAGCGAATCGGGTGATTTTCTCGGTGTTGTCTCATGCGACGTGTTCATTTCAAGCATAGGACAGTTCCTGAGCGACATGATCATCGGCAAAACCGGTTTCGCCTTCATAACCGATTCATCGGGAAGGGTAATCGCAGGATCAAGAGACCCTCTTTCTCTGAGTCTCACAGGTCCTGTTGCCCTGGAGGAGACCGGCGACCCCATACTTATTGACTTTTCCAGGGCAATCGATTCCCTGGCTGGAGGTTTTCCAGGGATCAGGGAGATGACTGAATTCGACATAGGCTCCGATGATTCTCTTATGCACTGTTCCATAGAGCCATTCAGAGACACAACCGGCAGCACCTACTACATAGCAGTGGTAGTACCCCATTCTGATTTCATGGAGCTGTTTACACCTCAAAAAAACAGTTCCTTGATCCTTCTGGCTGCCATAATGGCGGTTGCCGCTCTTCTGGGACTGGCAGCAGCTCACCTGATAACAAAACCTATACTGCAACTGCACCATACGGCCACTTCCCTTTCAAGGGGAGAACCCGGGGAGTTCAGAAGCTTCAGAATAACCGAGCTTAACGAACTTTCTTCATCCATTGCTGAACTGACCGGGAAACTGAACAGGTCAAATGACGAACTCAGAGAAGAAATACTGGAGAGGAAAGCGGCGGAGATCGCCCTTTTCAACAGCGAAGAGAGAATGGAACTGGCTCTCAGGGGAACCGGTGCCGCCACATGGGACTGGGACCTTGCATCGGACAGCATAAAGGTGAACGCCAGATGGGCGGAAATGCTGGGATACGAACTGGATGAAGTGACTCCTGTAACAGGTTCCGTATGGGGCGAATACACCCATCCGGATGATTTCAGGAAGGCATACTCGATTCTGGAGGACCATTTCTCGGGAAATTCACCAGTTTACGAGGCTGAGTTCCGAATGAAGCACAAAGACGGCCGGTGGATATGGGTTCATGACAGGGGAATGGTAATGGAACGGGATGCAGAAGGTAAGCCTGTCCGACTGGCCGGTACCCATGTGGACATCACCATAAGGAAAAATGCAGAAGCGAATCAGCAGAGGCTCCAGGAACAGATAAACAAATCACGCAGGCTGGATTCAATAGGAAAACTGGCCGGTGGTGTGGCCCATGATCTTAACAACCTTCTTACGCCGATCCTGGGATATTCCGAAATGCTCATGGACACTGAAGACGATAAAAACCGTAAATCACCCCTCAGTGAGATACTCAAAGCAGGTAAAAGCGCCAGAAGACTCGTGAACCAGCTTCTTGCCTTCGGACGAAGGCAGTACCTTGAGCTTAAAATCATCGACCTTAACAGCATACTTACAGATCACTCTGCACTGCTTAGAAGCGCTGTAAGGGAAAACATAGAACTGGACGTAAAGCTTTGTGAGAAGCCGGTACCCGTTCATGGAGACGAGAGCAAACTGGAACAGGTTCTTATGAATCTGGTGGTGAATGCCGGCGAAGCCATGCCAGAGGGTGGAGAACTTCTTGTGGAAACTGGTATCCAGGAGCTTACAGGAGATGAATCTCCAGAGGGGCTTTCAGGGAAATGTGCGGTTCTTCTGGTGGCAGATACGGGAACGGGATTGAACAGGCAGGAGATCGACAGAATCTTCGACCCCTTTTACACCACCAAGGGTGATTCAGGAACCGGCCTCGGGCTTTCAACCGTTTACGGAATAGTGAAACAGCATGGTGGAACCGTTCAGGTCACAAGCAAAAAAGGCGTTGGAACCACCTTCAGGGTAATTCTTCCCCTTTCCCATGAGCTACCTGCTAGCACCTCTGCCACAGAGACCTCCTCCGCAGAACCTTCAGGGGAACTGGTCATGGTGGTTGAAGACAGCGCGGCAGTAAGGGAGTTCGCTGAAACAGCTCTGGATACACTGGGTTACAAAACAGTTTCGGCGGTTTCCGGCGATCATGCTCTGGAAATACTGAGTCTGGGTCAAGTCAAACCGTCTCTGCTGATAACAGACGTGATAATGCCTGGAATAGCCGTTGGAGAACTGAGAAGAAAGGCTTGTGAAATGGTACCCGGTCTCAGGGTGATCTACATGTCGGGATATTCCGGAGATGTGATTTTTGATTCAGACGCTACGGGAAAGTCAATTCCGTTCCTTCAGAAACCATTTACCCTCGGTGAACTTTCCAAAGCTGTAAGTGAATCTCTGGTTGACAAATAACAGCTCCGCTATCGTTCTCCCAGCATAATTGCATAGTGAAGGGCCTGTATTCGCAGCTCTGACGGTGCGTCAGGGTTTTCCAGAAGCCTTCTCAGCACTGCTCCAGCCCTCTGCAGATCACCTGTTACCGACCAGGCTATTCCTGCTGCCGCCAGAACCTCAGGACGGGGATTATCCGCCGCAAGGGCTTCAGCCAGGTGTTCAAGAGCCCTCTGTGTATCACCCTGCCGCCAGGCAATTCCTGCAAGAACCATGGCAGGGGTGTTTTTGTGTGCAAGAGGAGCCAGAAGCGCCAGGGCCTCTTCCGTTCTGCCGTCTTCAAGGAGGAGCACCGTTATATCCGTTACGGGAACGGACCAGGCAGGATCGAGTCGTGCTGCCTGCCTGAGAAGGTCCATGCAGCGGTTTCTGTCCGTTAGCCTTGTTTCAGTTGCCTCCCTGACAAGCCTTGCGGCTTCCATCCTGTTTTCTGCAGCTTCTGCGTAGTCCGAGGAAAGAGGGAGAGTAATCACCGTTCCCGGGGACGGATAAGCCTCCGGTGCGTATCCGGCTGTAATGGCAAGGGCTGACGCTGCTCCGGGATCATCGAGTATTGCCCAGGCCAGAAACTCCCAGTAGTCGCCTGTGTGCCATGTGTAGGGGCACTGGGCGGTTTCATCGGCGGTGCTGATCACATACCTGGAATGCACAACTGTGCTGCTGGTGCATGAAACACCCGTAAAAATTACGAGGAGAACCGCAGTCCGTGTGAGTTTCAGTTTACTCATTACTTCCATGTATTGCCTCCTGAAGAGCAATATCAGCCAGACCGGCCAGTCTGTCCACATCCTGATAACTTTCGGATGACACCGCGCGCTTCCTTATCTCAGCGGCTCCGTTGAAGCCTCTGAAGTACTGCACCAGATGTCCCCTGAAGATATGGTACACCTGAGGTTCAGGCACTGATTCCATCATCATGG
>CAZRCS010000153.1:0-4587 GCA_964598645.1 uncultured bacterium
CTTGATGAGTTGCTTTCCATAGCAGGTAACGAATTGAGAAGAAGTTCCAGGTCTGACGCTGAGCAGCGTTTCATCATTCTGCTCTCGGACTGCTTTCCTGAACCAGTTCCGGTAGGTGATATATGGAACAGCGATATTTATGGCAGGGTTGGAAGGCAGGCTGTGAACCTTGCCAGGCAGCGGATCCCTGTACTTGTGATAGATCCAATGCAGTTAAACAAAAGGACAGCAGAGAATTCGCCCGGGCGCAGAATGGGTAAGTTCATTGCACACACCACAGGCGGAAAGCACGTTACATTCGCAAAGGAATCACGCTACGATATTTTCGGGGCACTGAAGGAGTCGGCTTTGAAACCGAAACTGGTTTCACTGAATTTGCAGAACGATAACACTGGAAATGGCTCTTATTCGGAGAGCCTTTCACTTGCAAAACTCTGTAGTCAGATGGATTCACTGTAAGAGATTACACTGATTGACCTTATTACGCCCTTTGTGTTAGCTTAATGAAGACTCGACAGTGGGTCATTATTAAGGGAGGGGATCATGAGGAAGTACGGAGCGGAGTTCTTCGGCACGTTCTGGCTGGTTCTTGGAGGTTGCGGCAGCGCAGTGCTGGCTGCGGCTTTTCCACAGGTGGGAATCGGTCTTCTGGGTGTTTCACTGGCCTTCGGTCTCACAGTTCTTACCATGGCGTTCGCCATAGGCCACATTTCTGGCTGTCATCTGAATCCTGCTGTTTCTTTCGGGTTATGGGCCGGGGGAAGATTCTCAGGCAGGGAACTGGTCCCCTACATAGCGGCACAGGTCCTGGGCGGCATCGCCGCGGGAGCCGTTCTTCTTGCTATCGCCAGCGGGCAGCCGGGCTTTGATGTTCATGCCGGTTTTGCCTCTAACGGCTTCGGCGAGCACTCTCCCGGTGGGTATTCTATCGTTTCAGCCCTGGTAACAGAAGTTGTAATGACAATGATGTTCCTGCTGGTGATAATGGGTGCCACAGATAAAAGGGCCCCCAAGGGTTTTGCGCCTATTGCCATAGGCCTTTGTCTTACACTTATTCACCTGATCAGTATTCCAGTTACGAACACTTCGGTTAATCCGGCAAGAAGCACAGGAGTTGCGGTTTTTGCAGGAGGATGGGCCGTACAGCAGCTCTGGCTGTTCTGGGTAGCTCCAATTGCAGGGGGTATTCTGGGCGCATTAGTGTACAGATGGTTGGGAAAGTCCAAAGACTGAATCGGCAGAAGCACCTGTAGATACATAGACTATCAGTGGAGGATTGTGGATGGAATATGATCTCTGCAATTTGTTTGGTTTTACCGAAGATGCAGTATCCGTAAACGCCGGTGGCGGTCTTACCCTTCTGCAGAAAGACAAGATTGAGTCGCTGAAGCGTAAGCAGAAGTTCGGGTTCCTGGTGGCGGCCCTGTCATTTCTGGGAACCGCTGCCATGATGCTTGTGGTATTCTACATGTCCACAAGAAATGCCCCTGGAGCTCTCAGGGAGGCCCTTCCATATGTAACAGGAGCTACTACCGTTTTCATTCTGATCGCAGCTGTTTTCATGGTTGCCGGCTGGATCCGGGCGCGTGATGTCCGTTTTGAAACTGTGAGCTGTGTAGAAGGGACCCCGAAACTGCAGAAACGAAGCTCCAGGTACGGTCTTTCCTACATAGCCGATATCGGAGGAGAGAAGTTTTACCTGTTTACAGGGGAGCAGTACCAGGCAATTTCACAGAACTCATACTGGCGTGTGTTCTTTGTGCGTAATCCACCGGTGCATACAATATTGTCCCTTGAGCCGCTGGGGTAGTCTCTTGTATGGCTCACTGAGTACTGGATCATGGAACAGCAGCTTTTTCAAGAAGCCTTCAGGCTATCGATCACAACCTTCCGGAGCAGTCATAGATAGTGGATGGAGCAAATGAGTCTGATCAGTTTTATCAGATCAAAGGTGAGGGCAAGGATATTGATGCCTCTTATTGCGGTATCGGTGATACAGTGGAGTCATGCCAGTGTCGAAAGTGTAAATCATCTTTCTTACCCTGAACTGGGTATAACCACTTCCCTTTCCATCATTCATCCCAGTTTGGGTTACTGGTTCGGCAAAACAGGGATTCGATTTACCGGAATGTATTTAACAAAGAGTAAGTACGAGTTTCATCTCAATTTTGGCTATGCTTTGTACGACACAGAAAAAATGCAGCATACCATCAACGTCCTTACAAGCTGGGTAAGCGCAAGGGATCCGGGAGCTGACTATCGTTACCGGTCAACAGGTTTTGCATACGGGATCAATTACAGGGGATTTTTTCTTGAATTGGGGCTTGCTTACCCATGGAGGGATGACATAGGCAATCTTGAAAATGACCCGGTAATTCCCTGCGGATACATGGGTTACGTGTATCGTTTCAGAACAGATTGATTAGATATCAGGAACATCAAATCATCCAGTAGGGCAGTGGGAGCTGAAGCGTTTATATCAGGGGTCTGAAATGATCCGTGGACGGCCCATGAAGATTGAGCCGCTTGTTAAGAGTTTTAGGGTTTTTATGGTTTAGCCGAGGCGGTTCTGATAATGGGAAAACTTCAGGAAAGGAGGCAGATGTGATGCACCCGGCTCTTCTTGTGATAGATGTTCAGAAAGGATGCTTTCAGGGGCAGCAGGATACGGTGCCACCCCTTAAGGAAGCTTGTAAGAACATCAATCTGGTTATCGACCTTTTCAGAAAAAAGGGTATGCCTGTGGTTTGCATCAGGCACATGGATGAAAGTTACGGTATGAAACCCGGTGCGAAAGCCTTCGAGAACGTGGATTTGCTGGATATACAGCCTGAAGACATTCATGTGAACAAGACATACGGCAACGCTTTCAACAAAACAGAATTGGCTGAGAAACTGGCTGAATTGGGAATTGATACCGTAATACTGGCGGGGTATTGCGCCGAACAATGCGTGCTGGCCACATGTGTCGGTGCCATGGATAGTGATCTTATGCCGATAATCATACGAGGAACCCTGATAAGCCACAGCCTGGAGCGGATTAGATTCGTTGAGGATTTAAACGAAGTAATGACAATTGGAGCTTTCTGGAAAGCCGTTAACTGAATAGACGCTTCCGCTGCCATGAGAGTCCCGGTTTAGCCGCCGGGACATTTCTTTATGGTGGAACAGGGATATTCCGCTAACTGATTCGACTGCCGCATTGTTTGCATAAAAACAGGGAAAGAAAGTTAGTGCCAGGGCCATTGTATCTCTTCGAACCGGAATCAATTTCTTTCCGGATAAGGGTGAATTTTAACATATTCCAGGCTCACCCCTGAACGGGAGAACAATGAATAAAGAAATAGTTGGAATAGATATAGGCTCAGTTGCGGTCAAGGTAGCCCTTCTGCACGGTGACGAAGTTAAGCAGTCTGTATACCGCAGGCACCACGGCAAACCCCTTGAATGCCTCCTTCAGATATACGATGAAAATCCTTTTCTCGAAGAAACACCGGTTGTACTTACTGGCAAGGGTTCCTCTGTGCTCGTAAAAGGCACAGGTCATCCCTCGGTGAACGAGGTCGTTGCCCTTGCCGCTGCGGTATCCAGGTACTTACCCCATGCAGGAAGTGTTGTTGAGATGGGGGGGCAGGACTCGAAGCTTCTTCTGCTTCGTAAAGATGCTTCCGGGGCCACTGTGATGGATGAATTCTCCATGAACTCAGTCTGCGCAGCTGGTACAGGTTCATTCCTGGACCAGCAGGCGGTGCGTCTGGGGCTGACCCCCGAAGAAATGGGCGACCTTGCGGCCCACTGCGACGCTCCACCGCGAATAGCAGGCAGATGCAGCGTTTTCGCAAAGAGCGACATGATCCACCTGCAGCAGGTAGGGGCAACCGTGGAAGAGATCGTTGCCGGCCTTTGCCATGCCGTTGCAAGGAACTTCAGAAGTGTAATCGCCGCCGGCAGGAAATTCCGTTTTCCTGTTCTCTTCGTTGGAGGCGTTGCCGCCAACAGGGGAATGGTAAAAGCTTTTCAAACGGTGCTGGAAGGACAGGTTTACGTACCTGAGAATTTTGCGGTACTCACAGCTTCAGGCGCTGCCCTTTCCGGGGAACCTGCCATTCTCAGAAGGGAACAGGTTGAAGAGGTCTTGCGGGGCATTGCAGGGAAGACGGAAACCCTCCCATCCCTCGGTGATTATGCCCTTGAGAAGGCTGATTTTAACATATCAGCAGAAGTACCCGAAAAGGGTATTTACCTTGGAATAGATGTCGGTTCCATCAGCACCAACCTTGCAGCTGTTGCCCCGGACGGAGGTGTTGTTTCAAGGATATACCTGCGCACCGCAGGCCGTCCCCTTGAGGCAGTTAAGGAGGGCTTGAGAGCCCTTGGAAAGGATCTTTCATCTTTTCCCGTGCTGGGTGTTGGAGTAACCGGCAGCGGCAGGTACATGACAGGCGACTTCGTTGGCGCAGATGTGGTGCGTAACGAGATATCAGCACAGGCAAGAGCCGCCGTTGAAATCGATCCTGAGGTCGATACCGTTTTCGAGATCGGTGGTCAGGACTCCAAATACATTTCAATTAAAGACGGCCGGGTGGT
>CAZRCS010000154.1:0-4571 GCA_964598645.1 uncultured bacterium
TCTCCTTCTTGATTACGGGTTTTCATTCCATATGGAAGATCCGGAAAAGATGCTCTCGCTTACCGAAGAAGCAATGCAGCTTTCCAGGTTTCACGACTCCAGGGAAGGTTTGTGCAGATCCTTCCAACAGATTGCCGTTTATTGGGGGATACAGGGGAATTATGATGAAGCTCTGGAGAATGGGATCAACGCACTCTCAATCGCAGAAGAATTCGGTCTTCTGGAAAGACAGAGCGGCCTGTACAACAACCTGGCAATAATCTACTGCAGAATGGAAGATTCCGAAAACAGCATCCACTGCGCAGAGAAGGCCGTCGAAATGGCATCGGAAACGGGAAACAGGCAGGAAATGGCCAGGGGATACAACAATCTGGCCATGAATATGGAAGATGCAGACAAGTATCCTGAAGCATATGAAAACTACGCAAAAGCTGTTGAGATATTGCGGGACCTCAATTTGCCCGATCAGATGGCGATCGCCCTGCTGAATACAGCAGGAATGGCAGTAAAAATAGGCAAGTACAGAGAAGCGGAAAATTATGCTGAAACCGCTCTCGAATTCAGCATCCAAACCGGATCTGACTACATCGAGTCCGGTGCAAGGAACACCATGGGCCGTATCAAGGCCCATCTGGGAAGCAATGAAGAGGCAGAAAAATTATTCATAGAAGCGCTGGACCTTGGCGTTGAGCTGAATAACGAAGATCTTCAGCTCCGCTTCCTCGGGGACTTAATGGAGTTTTACGAAAACGCGGGAAACCACAGGAAAGCCCTTGATTTCACAAAAAAGCATTTTGCCCTGAGACAGAAAATAGTAGAAGAGAAACAGAACACTGAAAGAGCCCGTCTCAGAGCTGAATTCGAAACCAAGGAGCGAGAGAAGGAAAAAGAGATTTACCGTTTGAAGAACGTTGAGCTTCAGTTGGCAAAGGATTCAGCAGAGGCTTCAGACAGGGCAAAGAGTTTTTTCCTTGCCATGATGAGCCACGAAATACGCACGCCGATGAATGTGATAACTGGAATGCTGGAAATCCTTCTCGAAAACGATCCGAAGCCCGATCAGATAAGTCTTATGAAAAAAGCATATTCATCTACCAGGGACCTGCTTGGAATAATTAACGACATTCTCGATTTCTCAAAGATCGAAGCCGGCAAATTCAAAATCGAAACGGTGAACATGGACATAAGAAGGGTCATGGGTGAAGCCATTGAAATGTTCACCGGTACTGCCAGGCAAAAAACAGTATCCCTTGAGATGAACCTGGACAAGTCAATTCCCCCCCTTGTGAAAGGTGACCCCCTGAGGCTGGGACAGATACTTCGCAATCTCATATCAAATTCCCTGAAATTCACCGAAAAAGGTTCCATAACCGTTTCAGCCCGTGTTCTCAAAGCAGATTCAGACAAAGCTGATATTGGATTCTCAGTTGAGGACACCGGTGTGGGGATTCCAGAGGAGAAACTCCACAGTCTTTTCAAACCTTTTTACCAACTGGATTCATCTCTCACTAGAAAGTACGGAGGAACCGGTTTGGGACTGGCTATCTGCAAACATCTGATCGAAGAGATGAACGGGAAAATCACCGTTTCAAGCAGCCCGGGAGAGGGCACTCTTTTTGAATTCTTCATTCCCTTCGATATTCCATCACCAAACGCGAGCATTTCTCGGAAAGCACCTCTAAAAAGCAGCCATCAGCTCACAGGAATGAAGGTTCTCATAGCGGAAGACCAGGAAAGCATCAGAGAAATTGCTTTGCACTTCCTTTCTTCAGCAGGTGCATTGTGCACCACCGCCGCCACAGGGATCGAAGCCCTTGAACAGGCCTCAAGGGAGAAATTCGATATAATTCTCATGGACATCCAGATGCCTGAAATGGACGGGATAACAGCTACATTAAAGCTCAGGGAAAACGGGATTTCCGTTCCGATAGTAGCCACTTCGGGACATGCCATGCCGGAACATTTCGCAATGTATGGAGAAGCCGGGATGAACGACTGGCTCACAAAACCCTACACCCGGGAAGAACTTCTGGGTGCGGTGGCCAAATGGCAAGGTTCCGAGAGCCGGTGAAAGGACTCAAGGAATACTGCCGTTGAGATCGTAGTGTGTTTCCTTTACCCCTGTTTCATCATAACTGTACACCGTTCTTGCATAGCCTGCCGAGTTGTTCACAGGTCTGTAACAGGTATCAAGATACTGGATCTCTGTCAGGTTACCATCCGCGTCGTAGTAGTGGTATCTGGCATGACATCCCTGAACGGTGTTAATCACCGGGTTTTTATTCAAGTCGTAGTATGAGATCATCTCCACGTTTCCGGAGGGAGTGTAGGAGAATCTGGTACTGGCAAAACCACCGGGGAACTCCGCCGGCTGATCCAGGGAGTCCCATGTGGATGATTCAGTAACCCAGCCGTATGTGTTGTAAGTCCTTCTGGTGGCCCAGACACCTGCAACCTCCACCGGTTCTCCATGGCTGCCGTACCAGTATGAACCGCTTATTCCCCCGTGTATCTCCCTTTCGTAAAGGGTTACCACCCTTCCCTGATCATCTGGAACTGGTTCACCGCAAAGACCAATGTTAGTTTCGGAAACATAAAGGCAGTTATCATCGAACTCCCTTTTCACGAAAGCAATTCGACACCCGTTGAGTACCCTTCCATCATCATCGAATTCCCAGTTGCCGTTCTGGGGAAGCTGATAGTCCTGGGGCATCAAAGCGCCCAGGCTGTCATGGTATGCCGTGCAGACGGTATTGCCGCTGGAATCGTATGCGTACCTTGTTGCCAGAATGCCATCGGAGGTAACCACTTCGTTCCCTGCCTCTTCAATGGCAATCCTTGAAACGGGCCGTCCTGAATTGTCCAGGATGTACCGGAAACCCACGGCAGGAACAGATTGGAAGGAGAAGTAAACAAGGCTGCCCTGGTCATCGAGTCTTGCTGCTGTTCCCCTGTAGGTGGGGTGAACCTTGAATGACTGTCTGTCCATTCGTGAGTTAAGAGGGAACACTGTTACCGTGGTATCGGTATTCCACTGATACTGAACGAAGGAAGAACCATCGGGGCCGGGAAGGATGTTACCGCAAGAGTCTGTACGTGAAAGAAGAATAGACCTTCCGGAAGCATCTTTCTCTATCGAATAACCAAACCCGTCAAGTTGCCAGAACTCCATTGAGTCTTTATCCACTACTATTATTTCACAGGACTGATCGAAAAACTGAAAGGGTTCCCCTCTGTCAAAACCCCTTACGATCATTGAGTCCATTGTTCCGATAACCTGAAAGCATTTCATATCAGCGGCAACGTCTTCTGCTATTAGTCCCCTTGGCAGTACATCCATGGCAGGGGTAATGTCGAGATACCTGAAGAATTCCCCCCTGAGGGGAAAGCAAAACAGAACAATTGCAAAAAGGCTTCTGATGATATTCACCAATCTTCTATTCCAGCGACTTATCCAAACTTATTCGGTTTATGATATCTGTCAAGAATACCATCATGATCCTGCAGTACAGCCCTTCGTGCCGCTTCTGCCGACCATGTGAAGCAAAGCGGCAAGAAACACGGCTTCCCCTTCACGGTCTCGCGGCTTCATATTCCAGTACTACAATTGTGGAGGCTGAAATGCGAATGATCCCTGCTCTTATTTTCCTTGCTTCTGTTTTTTCCTGCAGCAATCCCTTCGACACTTCCATAGATGTACGCTATGAGGTTACGGGAAGCGCCGAATCGGTTGACATCACCTACGAGAACCTTAACGGAGGAATCTCTCAGGTAACCGGAATGCCCCTCACCTGGTCCATCACCATCACCGGCAATTCCGGAGATTATGTATACCTGTCCGCTTTCAACAGAGGTGACTCCGGAAATGTTACCGTAACCATTTATGATGATGGCGATGTTTTCAGAAGAGCTACAAGCGAGGGAGGCCATGTAACCGCTTCCGTGAGCGGTACGCTGTAGACATGCCCACCGGCTCCGGGGTATAATTCCCTTCCTAAATCTTTATCTGCTATCTATTTCCTACTTATACGGGAGAGAATATGAAAAGACTGGTAATAGTCGGCGGAGTGGCCGGTGGAGCAAGCGCAGCGGCACGGGCAAGAAGACTTGACGAAGACCTGGAGATAACGGTTTTCGAGAAAGGCAAATACATCTCCTATGCCAACTGCGGTCTTCCCTACCACCTGTCCGGTGCCATCCCAAGCAGAGACAGCCTTCTCCTGATGACCCCTGAACTCTTCAACCAGAGGTTCAGGGTGAAAATTCACACCAGTCATCTGGTAAATTCCATTAATCCGGATCGAAAAACAGTTTCAGTGAAGAACCTTCTTACCGGTGAGGAGTTTGAAGAGCCCTATGACAAGCTGATACTCTCACCTGGATCATCACCGGTTGTTCCTCCCATACCGGGTGCCGACGACAGGGACGTTTATGTTCTCTGGACAATACCTGACATGGATGCGATCAAGGGACGGATGGAACCCGGAAGCAGAGCCGTTGTGGTGGGTGGAGGTTTCATCGGAGTGGAGGTAGCAGAAAACCTGGCAGAGGCCGGAGTGGAAACCACTCTT
>CAZRCS010000155.1:0-4542 GCA_964598645.1 uncultured bacterium
ACCCGTGACCTCACAGGCTCAAGGGCAACGATCGAAGTAGTATCCGAAACATCCTCTTCTGAAATACTGGATGCACTTGCAGAAATGACAGACATCCTCAGCATCTCGGGTTTCTCTGGCAACAGAATAGAAATCGTACTGAAGTAGAACAGAGCCGCCCCCCGCAGCGGGGGCGGCCTGGAAACTCCTGTCAGACTACAGCAAAAAGCTTCTTAACAGCCTCAGGTGCTCTGAAAACACCTTGAACTGAAACTGATTCGAAAACCTCTGAAGCCAGCTCAGGAGTCACATCGTCCTTTAAAACAAGCATTCCTATGACATTCAGAATGACTTTCTTTCCAGAGGCCTTCTTTTTCTCAAGGTCACTTTTCCCAAGAATCAGAACCCCCATCGAGGCAGACTTCCTTTTCTTAACTTCTCCTATCACATCCTGATTCAAGTCAAGCAGATTCCTTATTGCTGTGCGGATGGCATCGCTTCTGTTGGAAAAAACACCCTGTTCCACCAGCACATCGATCCTGCCTAGATCAACCGGGCCTACATTGATGGTAATCTTCTCGTTTTCAACCATGTCCTGCTCCATTCTCCATCCATACGGATGGTTTATGGGTGTTATATATCACCCAAAAACCATCCTGTCAACTTCCATACAGATGGCCTATGGAATTTAGCATGGTCATTCAATGCCTTGATAGTTGTATGGGTACTGCCAATCTCATTGAAAACGGTTATTATCAGAATGAACCGCTTTATCCTGGAGGCTGCTAATGGATGACACAATCACAAAATTCCACAGAGTTCTGAAAAAAGCCCAAGAAATGGATGTGTCGGATATTCATCTGTGTGTTGGAACTCCATGGAAATACCGGCTTAATGGAGACATCGTACCGATAAAGGCCCTTTCAACCCTTCAGCCTTCAGAAACAGAAGCCCTTGCCAGGCACATCATCCTCATGTCCCGGAATGTAGCAGAAGCTAAGCTTGACGGTTTCATGCATCTTCTGAAGGATTATGACTGCTCCTATTCCCTCAGGGGTGTGTCCAGATTCAGGGTTAACATCTGTCGCCAGAGGGGAACATTCTCCATCGTTCTCAGAGTGATTCCCTTTGAAGCACCAACCATCCAGGGGCTCGGGCTCCCGGGGGTGATCAGCGATATCGCCATGGAGGAACGGGGCCTTATTCTTATTACAGGTGTTACCGGTAGCGGTAAATCAACCACCATGGCAGCCATGATCGATGCAATGAACAAATCCAGGCCATGCAAGATAGTAACCATAGAGGATCCTATCGAATTCCTGCACAACGAGAAAAAAGCCTCGGTGATACAGCGAGAGGTGGGATCGGACACCAACAGCTTCGGAAAAGCCTTAAGGGCGGCCCTGCGCCAGGACCCGGATGTGATACTGGTGGGCGAAATGCGGGACAGAGAGACCATCGACATTGCCCTGAAAGCAGCTGAAACAGGCCATCTGGTGCTTTCTACACTTCATACCATGGATGCTCCGAAAACCATTCAACGCATATCCAGCGTTTTTGATCTAAGCGAGCAGAAAGTTCTGCGAATCAGACTTGCAGAGACCCTGAAAGCGGTTGTTTCACAGCGACTGATCCCCAGATGCGACACAAGGGAAAGAATCGCCGTGTTCGAGATAATGCGCCAGACCCTGGCAATACAGGATTGTATAAAAGACCCGGGAAAAACGGAAACCATCAGGGATCTAATTACCTCGGGCAAGTCGCAGTACGGCATGCAGACCTTCGACCAGCATCTACTCAAGCTCTACAACGAAGGTAAGATTGATCTGGATACAGCAAAGTCCGCCTCTTCCAGCGGCGCGGACTTCGAGCGCGGAGTGCTGTTCACTCCTTAAACCGTCAGTCCACCTGATTACTGTTCGCAAGTTCGTTCCTGAGGTCCGGATAGAGTTCCTTCATGCATTTCGGACAAAGGGAATGAGAGAATGTAGCCTCGGAATGTGTTGATATGTATTCCTCTATCTGTTCCCAGTAACCGTCGTCCTTTCGTATCATTTTGCAGTTACCGCAAATTGGCAGCATGCCGTGGAGTGATTTGATTTCTTCCATGGCACTCTGAAGCTTGAGATTTGCCTCCTGAAGCAACTCCCTGGCTTCCTCGCTGGCCTGAAAGTCTGCTCTGAGCTTCAGTCTGGTGATGTTTTCCTGCTGTCTTTGTTCCAGGAGAAGGTCTCTCTCTACGGCGTAGCGTTTGGAATACGAAAGTGCTTCGGCCAGATTGCCCGTTTTCTCATGATACTCCGAGAGAGCCTTGAGGATCTGTGTTTCAAGCTGCCTGTCCTGGTCGCTCTTCATATCAGAGATACTGTCAAGAAGCTCGATGAGAGGCTGCTCCACTCCTTCAAGCTGGTTCATATGAATCCTCAGTATGGACAAACTGGCCCTGGCAAGGCGAAGATCGGTGCTGTTATCACTTTCCTCGAACAATTCAATTGTCTCAAGCAAAATCTGTTCTGCTTCACTTTGTCGACACTGATTCTCCAGAAGCCTTGCCAACTCGAACAGACTCTCTCCAACCTTGCTGCTTTTCAGCTCTTTCCGAAGGGCAATACTCTCGCGGAGCAGGGCCTCTGCTTCTTCAGGCTTACCCTGTTTCTGCTTCAGGCGTCCCAGTTCCCAAAGGCAGTATGCCTCCCCGATTCTACGACCTGTCTCACGACTGATCTTCAGCTGGACGATGAGGTATTTCTCGGCTGTATCGTACTCGCCCTGATCAATAAGAACATCTGCCACATTACTCAGTGCAACGGTCTTCATAAACCGGTTGCCAATCTCATCGGCAATTGAAACTGTACGCATGAATGAACTGTATGCTCTTTCGCAGGAACCGATTCTCATGAAGGCAAGGCCAAGATTGTTGTGTATTACAGCAGCCCCCCCTGCATTTCCAATGGACTCCTGAATTTCGAGAGCTTCTTCGAAAGACTTGATAGCATTCAGGGGATCGGCCATTCTGCGGTGGCAGTTACCCAGATTATTCAACGCTGTCGCCAGCATTTTCCTGTCTTCAAGGGGGCGCAGTACTTCAACTGCCCTTGAAGCATACTCAATGACTTCCGGGGAATCGCGCAGAAGGGACACAGCCCTTGATAGAAGGCAGAGTGATGACCCAATGAGGGAAGGATCCCCAAGTTTCTGAGACATTGTCAGAGTTTCTGCGGCAAGTTTCTCTGCTTCAGACGGGCTTGAATCGCAAAGACCGGGAAGTTTTTCAAGATTCATCTTTATTGCAGTATGCTCCGGGGATAAATCCGGCGATGAAGTTGCGTTGTTCTCTGCGGATCCAGGCTTTACCATGAACCTCTTCCTTACTTAGGACTTGTATGGGCTTAACCTATGAATAAGGTCACAGCCCGAACACTCCTCTCAGGCATTCCTTTTGAATTTACATGCTTTGTCTCTTTTACGATCATTGACCGTACAGATTAACTTGCTTACTATAAATCGGATCAGGAAAAAGACTGTTTCACAAGCTGAGAGGAAGCGACGTCATGAATCTGGGAAGAGTACTGAGCACACTGGCTGGTGGCGCAATCGCAGGGGGTGACAATAACCTTGAACGGATACTGGCAGGTCTTGCGGGATCAAGCGGTCAGAGTGAGACCGACATTCTGAGTACCGTGCTTTCCGTAATACAGCAGCAGGGTGGAGTCGGCAGTCTGCTTACGCTTTTCAGCGAGAACGACCTTCAATCGAAGTCAGCTTCATGGGTCGGGCAGGGGCCGAACGAAGATCTGGAACCGGATCAGGTGCAGCAGGTCCTGGGCAGCTCGGTGGTAAACGCCATTGCTGCAAGGCTTGGTGTGGAACCGGGAAAAGCCGGCTCTATCATTGCTGCGGTTCTCCCGGAACTGATCAACCGGATAACACCTGGAGGAAGCGTTTCCGGTGAACAGGATGATATCATCGCAAAGGGGCTTTCCCTTCTGGGAAGACTCTAACCATTTCCGCCCCTCCCGGCCAAAGAGGCAGTATTGGAGTTATCATGACCAGATTACTTATTTTGTTTGCGGTTTTCAATGTGGCACTGGCAGAGACCTATTACGTTTCCAACCATGGAAATGATTCCTGGTCCGGGACAAGTCCCGGATCAGCCTTCGCAACCCTTCAGCATGCCGCGGACATCTGTGCTCCCGGCGACAGCATACTGGCCATGGACGGTAATTACGCCGGTTTTGACCTCAGATCCGGAGGGACTGAAAACGCTCCAATCGTTTTCACCACCACCGGCGACGATGCGTGGATAGACCAGGAAAACCCCGTGACCAGCGACGGGATCAACCTGGAAGGAGCTGACTGGGTGGTGATAGACGGCTACAGTCTTTACGGTCTCCCCAGGAACGGGATAAGGGTTGTACTCGCCGAGCATGTAACCGTAAGGAACTGCTTCTGTGACAACTGTTATGAAAGGGGAATATTCACAGGCTTCGCAGACTGGGTTACCATTGAATACAACGAGTGTCAGGAAAGCATCGACGAGCATGGCATATACCACTCGAACAG
>CAZRCS010000156.1:0-4523 GCA_964598645.1 uncultured bacterium
AATCTTAAGGGAGACCCGGTTGAAATTGCCGTGGAGGAAGCAGCGGATCTTGTGGTGGTTGGACCTGAAGCCCCTCTGGTGGAGGGTATATCCGAGAAGCTGCAGGTGTTGGGGATCCCCTGTTTCGGCCCCACCGGCAGATGCGCCATGCTTGAAGGCAGCAAGTGGTTTGCCAAGGAAGTAATGGAATCGGCCGGAGTTCCAACAGCCCACGGAAGAAGGTTCACCGATCAGGTATCCGCAGTGGACTACATCGGGGAAATTCCTGAGAATTTTGTGATAAAAGCCGATGGTCTTGCTGCGGGAAAAGGGGTATTCCTTCCTGAAACGAAAAGGGAATCCGACGAGATAATAAATAATCTGTTGGCAGGATCACTTGGGAACGCCGGTGCTTCAGTGGTTATCGAACAGAGGCTTAAAGGCAGGGAGGTAAGCGTTCTAGCCGTCTGCAGCGGAACCGATGCGGTTGTTCTGCCACCGAGCCGTGACCATAAACGGGCCTATGACGGCGACAGAGGTCCCAACACAGGCGGTATGGGAGCTATATGTCCGCCCCCTGACGTTCCCGAGGAATTCGGCGAAGAGATCAGGCAGAGGGTAATTCTGCCTGTACTGGAAGAACTGAAAGCAAGAGATCTGATATTCAGAGGTGTTCTCTATGCCGGTATAATGATAACTGAATTCGGCCCCATGGTTCTGGAGTTCAACGTCAGGTTCGGCGATCCTGAGACCCAGGCCGTTCTTCCCATGATCAGATCCGATCTGGCCGCGCTTTTCATGGCGGCGGCAAGGGGAGAGAAACTCGAACCGGTGGAGACTGAACCCGGCGCAGCCTGCTGTGTCGTTCTTGCTTCAGGAGGATACCCGGGAAGCTACGCAAAGGGTCTTCCAATAACTGGCGCTGAATCTGCAGACTGCCTTGTATTTCACGCAGGAACCGCAGTAAAGGACGGGTTGCTGGTTACTTCAGGAGGCCGGGTGCTTGGGGTCACAGCCCTGGGTGAAGACCTGGATGGGGCAATAGAGAAAGCTTATGTGAACGCAGCTAAGATAGAATTCGAAGGAAAACACTTCAGAAAAGACATTGGGAGGACTCTATGAAACCGCTGGTGGGAATACTTATGGGCAGCGAAAGCGACAGAGAGACCATGAACCGCACCGAGGAGATACTCAAGAGCCTTGACGTACCCTATGAAGTAAACGTCATGAGTGCCCACAGAAATCCGGAGAAGGTCAAGATATATGCCCAGACAGCCTCTGAAAGGGGTCTTAAGGCCATAATCGCAGGCGCCGGCCTTGCTGCTCATCTTGCAGGGGCGGTGGCGGCGAACACCCTTCTGCCGGTAATAGGAGTTCCCATTGAAGGGGGGCCTCTACACGGTTTTGACGCCCTTCTTTCAACGGTGATGATGCCCAAGGGAATTCCGGTGGCAACGGTGGCCATAGGAAGCCATGGTGCCAGGAACGCTGCTTATCTGGCTGCTCAGATTATAGCCCTTGAAAACCCCGAAGTGAGGGCTTCTTTGTCCAGGGCCCGTGGCTGGTAGAGTTCTGAAACCCTGCGAGGAGACCGTTATAGCGGTCTCCTCCGTTCTTTCAGAAGACGGCCTTGTGGTCTATCCGTCGGACACTGTCTACGGTATTCTCGCAAATGCCCGTTCAAGGAAAGCCTGCCGGAAACTGGCGCTGCTGAAGGGGTATCTTACTCCCCGACCTTTCATAGTTCTGGCAAAGAGCATAGATGAAGCCATTTCACTTACATCCAGGAAGAGCGCAAGAAGTGTGATGGAAATGCACTGGCCGGGACCTGTTACACTGGTTCTACCAGCTTCACCGGGGACACCTGAATGGCTTTCAGGAAAGGGCGGGGGAGTTGCTCTCAGGGTACCTGCAGATCCGCTGTCCAAAGCAATACTGAGAGAAACCTCCATGAATCTCGTTTCCACCAGCGCCAATCTTTCAGGGGGAGTTGATCCTGTAGATCTTTCCCAGATACCGGCATCGATCCTTGAAGGAGTTCAGATGGTGATAGACGGCGGTTCCCTCCAGGGGAGGAAACCGTCGAAGGTGATAGACCTTACCGAGAGCGAACCGAGAATACTTCGGTAGCCCGTTAGTAGTAGAGATCCCTTTTGCCGGAGTTTACCTCTTCTATCCTCTTTTGAAGAGCCTCTTTCTTTTCACCTTCAGGCATTGCCTGCAGCTCTTTCTTTATCTGAATAAGGCCCTTTTCCCTTGTTTGAGGTGTGGCGTAGTCGTTGAGGTATTCAAGAAGAGTGAGTATGGCATTGGGTGTGCAGTACCGTTTAACGAACCCCGGAATGGCAAACTCCATGAAATGCTCACCGGTTCTTCCAGCCCTGTAGCAGGCAGTGCAGAAGCTTGGAACGTAGCCTGCATCGGCAAGCTCGCCTATCACCTGGTCCAGGCTTCTGCCGTCGGCCAGAACGAACTGACTTTTCTTTGCGGATTCAGGATCCTGTGTTGCGTAGGCACCCACGCCGATGTCAGACCCGGCATCGATCTGACTCACTCCGAAGGCCAGTACCTCGTTCCTCAGTTCCACGGATTCACGACAGGTCAGTATGAGACCGGTGTAAGGAACCGCCAGCCTTAGTATTGCAACAAGCTTCTTGAAGTCCTCATCGCTTACCTCGTGGGGTATGTTGTGTGTAAGATCGCTTCCAAGCGCCGGTTCTATCCTGGGGAATGAGATCGTATGGGGACCCACACCGAAGGTGTTTTCCAGGTGGATGGTGTGATAGAGAAGGGCCATCACCTCGAATTCCCACTTGTAGAGACCCAGAAGAGCCCCTATTCCCACATCGTCTATCCCTGCCCTGAATGCCCTGTCCAGGCCGTAGAGCCTCCAGAGATAGTTGCTCTTGGGCCCCCTGGGGTGAACGTTTTTGTAGGTTGGCTCGTGGTAGGACTCCATGAATATCTGGTAGGTACCTATGCCGGCGCTCTTCACGAGCCTGTATCCTTCTTCGTCAAGGGGGGCGGCGTTGATGTTTACCCTGCGTATTTCCCCCTTACCCTTTTTAACGGAGTAGACCTTCTTCACAGTATCGTGAAGGAACTGGGCATCGTAACTGGTATGCTCGCCGTAGACCAGGATCAGCCTTTTGTGTCCCCTGTCTTCGAGGACTTCGATCTCCCGCTGGAGTTCATCCATGGTAAGGGTTTTCCTGAGGGTTTCGGTATTGGAGCACCTGAAACCGCAGTAGGTGCAGTCGTTGACGCAGTCGTTTCCAATGTAAAGCGGTGCGAAGAGCACTATCCTGTTGCCGTAGACCTTCGTCTTCAGATCCCTGGCTCCCTGTTTTATCTCTTCCACGAGCTCAGGGTCATGGGTGTTTATGAGAACAGCCATTTCTTCGGGTTCGAGTCTCTGCTTGTTCAGTGACTTGGCAATGATCTCCCTGACCCTGGTTCTGTCAGGAGAGATTGTCTCCCTGAGGATTCTTTCTATTTCACCTGTGGGAATGAAGCTTTCAAGCCCTGTGGTGTCTATTTTCGGAAGCGGCATTTTCTCCTCCAGTCAGCTGTTTTCTCCTTGAAAGCATGGATTTCACCGAAACATGGGGAATGGAACCCAGTTTGCCTGTGAGTTCGCCTATCTCGTCGGTCGTGGCTTCCACAACCAGGCTGATCACGGCACATCCTCCGTGACAGTGGGGAACACCGGTTCGGGCGATAATCAGGTGACCGTAGCTGGAGAGCAGATCGTTCACCTGAACTGCCTGCCTGTTCCTTTGTTCCACTATTATGCCTATGAAACCCAGTCTTTTATCCAGAGAGAACACCTTCCATCAGAAAGTGAAACCCGTGCAGCTGGGCACGGGCAATCAAAGCAAGTGATTACAGCCCCGGATCAGGCGCTTCTGCGCCCTTACCTCAGCTCCGGTAATCTGTGAAAACAGTAACAAACCGTCAACCTCTAGACTTCGGCCGGTACCGGTTGAATGTTCTGGCGTTCCAGGGAGGGGATGAATGTTCCACAAAGTGTTTCCGGTTCTCATAGTTCTGCTTGCGGTGGCTGTTCCTTTGCTCGCTTCTCTAAGCCTTAACCAGGGGCATTTCATCTACACCCTGGACGACCCCTACATACATCTGGCCCTTGCCCGGAACATTTCACACGGCCACTACGGTATCAATCAGGAAGAGGCAACCGCGCCATCATCTTCTGTGCTATGGCCTTTTCTTCTTGTTCCTTTCGCCTGGATCACCGGTTTTCAGTGGGTGCCTCTTTTCCTGAATCTTGTCTTTGCCTCAATTACAGCTGCTCTTCTGTACAGGTTCTTCAAGGATCCGGTCCTTTTTTCTGCTTCGGTGTTCGCATTCAATCTTCCCGGGCTTGTGCTTACCGGCATGGAGCACAGCCTTCAGGTGCTTCTCACCGTTATCATTGCCGTGGGAGCATCAGAATACTCCAGCACCGGTAAATCCCGTAACTTTCTTGTGATTGCCCTTGTCCTGGCACCACTTGTCAGGTACGAGTGCCTTGCGATTTCCCTGCC
>CAZRCS010000157.1:0-4512 GCA_964598645.1 uncultured bacterium
GGAAGCTTCCACGGCGCTGGCTCCGTCAGAGGCAAAATACACACGATCCAGACCCCCGGGAGTGATCTCAACAAGCTTTCCAGCAAGTTCTATCACCCTGTCATGGGAGAGTCCGCCTGTAATGGAATGCTGCAGTCTTAGCGCCTGCTCAGCGATAGCGTTAACGATTTCAGAACGGCTGTGACCTAAGTTAACGCACCACCAGGAACTGATGCCGTCGTAGTATTTTCTTCCTTTACTGTCGATTAATCTTGTGCCTTCTCCCCGGACCATCACGGGAAGTGATTTTTTCTCGAATTCTTCTATGTTCGTGTATGGGTGCCAGAGATGACGGTGATCGTCGGTTTCCAGGTTCATGGAAGTATGGTTCCTTTCAGATTGTCGCAGATTTCCCTGAACGCAGCGAAGGGAAAACCATCAGGTGAAAATGGTACTTCACCCAGAATTCCGACCCCTCCATATTCCCTTATTGACCTGGTATTGCTTTCAGAGATCAGCTTCCACGGAGGTTCCATGTGATTGATTACGACCCCTGCAATTTCAAGCCCATAAGCCCTCAGTGCGGTAATTGACAGCAGTGTATGATTTATAGTCCCAAGCCTGTCCCTGGAAACCAGCACCACCGGCCAGCCAAGTTCCTTCATGAAGTCAAGCATGGTACGACCGCCGCCCAGGGGAACAAGAACTCCCCCTGCTCCTTCAGCCACCAGCATATCGTACCTGCTCGCCAGAGTTTTCATTTTCACGGCAAGTTCATGAATGTCGATTACCTCACCTGCAAGTTCAGCTGCAAGATGTGGTGAGCATGCCGGTTCGAAAAGCAGTGGACAAAGCTCCCCCTTTCTCTCCTGCGAAAGCTGGATCCCAGACAGGTCCAGGGAAAATGCAAGATCCGGGGCAATACCGTTAACGCTGCCTGTCTGAAGCGGTTTTGCAGGGATCGAGTTAACTCCTCTTACCCTTAGTTCCGCTGTGATCCCAGCGGTGACGATCGTTTTCCCTGAATCTGTATCAGTGCCGGTGATGAAAAGTGAATTCAAGGTCAGGTCCTTGCTGCTTTGATGAAGTGTACCCGGTAGGTTGCAGAGACCATTCCATCGCTGTCACAGTAGTTGCTGCGGTAGTAGTCAAGGGCGTTCCTGAGCCCGGCAGGGGGTACCTGCCCGGAACCTGCATGGCCTGTAAGTGATGCTCCTATGCCCCTCAAGGATCTTAGAGCGTCAGCGGGAGAACTGTACCTCACCGGGAATGTATCTGAAAAGCTGTCCAGAATCCTGAAACCTGATTCAATCAATATCCGGTCCCACTCATCTCCTGAGAGATAATTAAGTGAAGGCCAATCCATTCCTGTTCCGGAGAAACTGTCCTCGAACTCCTTCAGCATACCCTTCACCGGAATGGCGTGAACGGTCAATCCCCCTGGAGAAACCAGTTTGTGCAACCTTTGACCGAAGTTCCACGGTCTTTTCAGCCACTGCAGCGAACAGCTGGATGCAACGAGATCGAAGGATTCCCGGCACATTGAACCCTCGAAGTCCCAGATGGAGTGCCGAACCAGGGAAGAGGGATTGACCCTGGTCCGGCACACACTGACCATCCCGGGAGCCGAGTCGGTCAGTACCATCTGTGCATGTGGATAGAGTTTTATAAGTAACCGGGACAGAATTCCCGTTCCGCAGCCAAGTTCCAGAATTCTGCTGCATCCGGTTTCACCGATAACATCGATCAGTTTACCTGCGATCTGCTTCTGGTGTTCAGCATAGCTGTCGTAGCGTTCAGCTGCACTGGAAAACCTGGAGCTTACAAGGTTTCTGTCAGGAATCGCTAGAACCGGCAAGGTCATTCACCGCCTTTAACAGAAGGTCTGGTTCAGTTAGCGGAAGAAGGTGACTTCCCCCGTCAACCGTGATGAGTTCGGCATTATCAAACACTGAGTCAGTGATGTATTCCGCCACTTCGAAGGGAACTATTCTGTCTTCTGTGCCGTGGATGACCACGGTGGGTACCCGGGGTGCCGGACGGGCTGTGTGATTGAACATGATGGCGAGACCAGCTGTTAGTTCATCCATCGAGAAGGTATCCGACATATCCAGGAGCTCATTAACCACCGTTTCCGAAGCACCGCATTCCCTGAAGAACGAAGTCAGGTAACCTCTCCTGCTCCTGGAAAGCATCCTTGAGATCATGGAACAGCGTTCCGGTTCTATACCTGGTCTGTTGCCCTCAAGGGCAAGGCTGGTCATGGAGGATACCAGTACCATTCCCTTTACCTCGGGCCTGTCTGAAATGTCCATGGCAAGCTGACCCCCCATGGACCATCCTGCAAGAACGCATTTGTCCGGAAGAGTGAAATCACCCTGAAGGAAAGAATTCCAGCAGAGAAATTCCGGATCGCGCAGTCTGCCGGCAACATTTTTCCATATTCCGTTGCTTGTTGCCCAGCCGTTGATCAAAACGATTTTCACAGCAGGTCTCCCACTATCTCCAGCGTTTTACCGATGTCTTCTTCGGTGTGTGCCAGGGTGATGGAGAAGCGGATCCTCGATGTTCCCTCAGGTACAGTGGGAGGTCTGATTGCGGAAGCGAGAATGGAAGCTTTTTCAAGGGCCGCCGAGAACTCGAGAGCTTTCCCCGGGTCTCCTGTTATGAGCGGAACTATCTGTGAGCATGAATTGCAGGTGTCAGCTCCCATATTTTCAAGGTCATCACGGAATTTCTCAGAAATTTCAAGGAGCTCTTTCCCCATAGAGGGTCTTTCTTCAAGAATTTGCAGTGAAGCCAGGGCCGCTCCAGCTGACCCCGGGGGTAATCCCGTGCTGTAGATGAAAGTGCCTGATCTGTTAATAAGGTATTCCCTCAGAATTGTGGAACAGGCTGCGAACCCTCCGTAGCTTCCCAGTGCTTTGCTCAGTGTACCGGTCATTATGTCCGGTTTCAGCCCGAGCGACCTGCAGATACCTCCGCCCTTTCCATGGACACCTATTGCATGGGCTTCATCCACCACCAGGAAGCAGCCATGCTTTTCAGACAGTTCAAAGAGGTGGGAAAGCGGCGCCATGTGGCCATCCATGCTGAAGAGGGAATCCGTTACGATTATTTTTCTGCCCGGCGTGCTGTGACCTTCGAGCATTTCTGAAAGGTGCCCGGTGTCGCAGTGACGGTATCTCCTTACCTCCGCTCTGGAAGCCTGAGCCCCTGCCACCAGGCTGGAATGGTTAAGCCTGTCTGAAAAGATAACATCGTTTCGTCCTGCAACTGTCGTGAGAACTCCAAGGTTGGCAAGGTATCCGCTGCCAAAAACCAGTGAACTATCCATCCCGGTAATTTCTGCCAGCTTATCCTCCAGGGTGTGGTGCAGTTCGAGGTTTCCCGCCATGAGCCTGGAACCTCCTGAGCCTGTTCCATAAAGCTCTATTGCTCTTATGGCGCCTTCCTTTACCCGCTGATTCCCGGAGAGATTCAGATAATCGTTGGAAGAAAAGTTTATCAGCTGCCCTTTTCCGGTCTTCAGTTTTCGATGCAGTCCCCGGCGTTTGATATCTTCAAGTTGATTCAGAGGAAAACTCATGGTGTGAAGCCTGCCCTGCTTATCAGTTCCAGGTCCCGGTTCAGATGGCTTCCCTCTGTTGTAAGCAGTTCACCTGTCATTATCCCCGTTGCTCCGAAATTGAATATTCGCTCTTCGAAATCCCCTAAGCCTGAGCGACCTGCGCATATTCTTACCTCCCAGCCGGGATTGACAAGCCTGAACATGGCAATGATCCGCAGCATTTTTTCCCGTGACAGTTTCTCAGGGTTTATCCTTATTCCTGAAACCGGTGTGAAGAAGTTCAGCGCAACGGAATCCACCTCCAGTTCTGCCAGGGAGAATGCAAGGTCCATTCTGTCCTCATCGGTTTCTCCCAAGCCAAAGATCCCGCCTGAACAAACCTCAAGTCCCGCTGATTTCGCACTTCTTATTGTGTCCGCCCGTTCATCCCAGGTATGGGTTGAGCATATCTTCGGAAAGTAATTCCTGGAGGTTTCCAGATTGTGGTGGTACCTTGTTACACCGGACTGTTTCAGCTTCTTCAGACTTTGCGTGTCCAGTATCCCCAGTGAGACGCACAGACTGCAGAGCCCCCGGCTTCCCAGTGCCATTTCACAGATCCTTCGCAGTTCGTGGTCTTCGGGACCCTTGCCGCTTGTTACAGCGGAAAACCTTCCAATGCCTGCCTCTGTGGCAGCTTTGTGGGCATTGGATAGATCATGGAGCGCCAGCATGGGCAAGCCCGGGGACCTTGACTGGGCGCAGAAAGCGCAGTCCTCGCCACAGGCACCTTTCCGGGCATTGATTATGGAGCAGAGGTCCACCCTGCTGCCTGCGAGACGGTCCCTGACGGAGCAGCACAGGGTTTCCAGTTCATCGAGGGGCGCTGCGGTGAGTACCTCGCCAGCTTCATCTCTGTTCATTCTTCAGCCATTTTCTGTATGAAGCTTCGAAATGTTCAAGGACCGATGCTGTGAGTTCCG
>CAZRCS010000158.1:0-2617 GCA_964598645.1 uncultured bacterium
CGCCGGTTCAACAGCCCTGCGATCTCAGAATCTATCCGGTCGATTTCTTCCCTTAACGGTTTCAGTTCTTTCATTCCACTTACTTTTCTTCTCTGGGTCTTACAATGAAAACCAGATCATTCCTTCTAACGGTTTCATTCATCTTTATGGTTCCCGAAGCACCTTTCTTCAAGGCTTCAACGACATTCCCATGGTCGTCCATGATTGATTCTGCATGGGAATGAACAATACCTGTGGTGGGGCCTGTAAAGGCAATTTCATCACCCTTCCTGATCTCTCCGGATTCAACCTGCACCTCAACCACCATGTTCCTGTGGAAGAAGTTCACGACCTTCCCCACCTTTATCTTTACCGTTGTTGCAACGGAACCGTAGACTCCCGCCCATTCACCAAGCTTTTTACCCAGGTAGTATCCGTTTTCCCAGAATCCCCTGTTGAACACTTTTTTCAGTTCCTCGAATGATTCTTCTTTCTGCCTCTCACCGAATTCCCCTGCTTCAATGAGTTCAACTGCTTTTCTGTACTGCCGCACAACGGTATCAACGTACTCAGGTCCCCGTGCCCGGCCTTCTATCTTCAGCACACTCACCCCTGCTTCAATGAGTTTGTCCAGAATCTTGATGGTGCACAAATCACTGGGAGACATAACGAACTTGTTGTCAATCAGTAGCTCTTCACCGGTTTCCTCATCTGTTACCCTGTACCTCCGTCTGCAGGTCTGCAGGCAGCTTCCCCGGTTGGCTGAACTCTGGTAATGTGCAAGGCTCATGTAGCATTTCCCGGAAACGGCAACGCACATCGCTCCGTGGATGAAAACTTCCACACCCACCAGTTTTCCGGAAGGGCCGCGGATGTTTTCTCTCTCTATGGCGTTACAGATGTTCTCGATCTGCTTCAGCGTCAGTTCCCGTGCAAGCACGATCACATCTGCATAACTAGAGTAGAATCTTACAGCTTCGATATTGGAGATGTTCACCTGGGTGGATACGTGCACTTCAAGACCAATAGCCCTTGCGTGCTCGATCACTGCGATGTCAGTTGCGATTATGGCACTGATCCGCGCTTTCTTCGCCAGACTGCATATCTCCCTGGCAGTCTTCAAGTCTTCATCGTACATGATGGTATTCAGTGTGAGATAACTGCGGACACCATTCTCGGTGCAGATCGAAGCCACCGAAGCAAGATCCTCAAGCTGAAAACTGGCCGAACCTGATCTCATGTTCAAATTGCCCACACCGAAGTATATGGAAGTCGCTCCTGCATTTATGGCAGCCATCAGAGTTTCGTAAGAACCTGCAGGGGCCATTATTTCAACCGGTTGTCTGTTTCCCAAGTATTCTCCTGACTTAAACTTGAAGGGCGACTTAAGCGAATATCGAATGGAAATCACTCCATGGAATTATCAGGGCGTCCGGCAGAACAGTCAATGTTCATCGCCTTTATTGAAGTATTCCCGGGCTCCTGTGAGCCCGGGATAAGAACCTGCCGGGTCAACTGTCAAATGTTCAGAGAAGCCAGAATGGTTTCAGTCTCTTCCGTAGCCGTGGACATGATATCCCTGACCTCGCCGCCGAATACACTGCTCATAAGACCTGTGTTCATTCTTGAGACGATCACTTCACCGTCTGAATTTTCATAAACTGCAACCCTGCAGGGCATCATGGAAGAGACTATCCTGTTATCAGAGTTCATGAGTATTTCTCCTGCCAGGTCCACTTTGCACATCTCTATCACGGTAACGGGCAGCACATCATATCCACCGTTCGCAACTGAGTTATGAATCTCGTGTGTTTCAGGGATCTTCCAACCCATGCTTTCAGCGGTTTCCACAATTCTGTCAACGGTTTCCCGGTGTCCCAGAGGGCTGACTGTTTCGTTTATCATTACTCCGGGTGCCGATAAGAACATGAAGATTGCTGTTGCCGCAACTCCCAGGGCAAAGCTGCCAAGTGCTACAGCTGCCTGTTTCGTTTTCCTGCTCATTTTTATCCTTTCGTTTCCTGGTGATTTCTTTCCAGAAGCCTGCTGGTCACGGAATCCTCAAGCCGCCAGGCTTCTCTTCCTCTTTTCCTCAGTAACTCAACTGCTTTGTCGGCCAGGTCGCAGTATTTGTCTCTGCAGTAAGCCAGGACCGTAACATCTCCTGGAAGCTCTTCCATACGGTTTTCGAACTGTGAGTATGGAATGTTCACCGCTTCGGGAAGATGCATGTGGTTGTATTCCTCCTCAGGTCTCAGGTCTACCAGGCAATACTCTTTGACTCCGGCCTGACTGATGTTTTCAATTCTGTATTCATCCAGGGAGCTCAGTGAATGAGGCAGCTCAAGGTATAACTTTTCTGCAAGCCTTTTCATTCTCTCCAGAAATACGATGACTGACTGAGATGATACCGAGTAGTAAACCCGTCTTCCCTGCTTGGTTCTCCGCAGAAAACCGTAATCGGTGAGTTTCTGCAGATGATGCGAAACGCTTTTGAAGGGGATCCCGGTTGCTTCAGAAATTGACTCCACGGATCTTTCAGCCTGGCAAAGAGCATCAATGATCTTAAGCTTCTCAGGAGACTCCACCAGCTTCCCTATCCGTGACAGACAATCGTAAAGAATTTCCCGCTCCACAG
>CAZRCS010000158.1:2717-4504 GCA_964598645.1 uncultured bacterium
CGGAAATGCTTCCAGAGCAGTGCAGGGATCCTTGTAAAGGGCTTTCGGAAAAGATAGCTCCTACCGATCGTTCCCTGTGCCCAGTCCCGGAGCTCCATAAGTTCCCTGTCGGTGAAATCCGTAAGGTTTACCAGAAGCTCATCAGCTGCGTTCATGGAGCAGAGGAATTCCTCCACATCTCCTATGAGACCCCTGTGGAGAGCTTCCTGAAATATTGCGGTTCCGGGATAGGGTGTAACGAACAGCATGGGGGCCGTTATGTCCGCCTTTTTGCAGAATTCAACCGTGTCCTTGACCGATTCTCTGGTTTCACCGAACATTCCGATAATGAAGCTTCCGTCGGCATGTATCCCAACGGACTCGGTGAGCCTGATAGCATCGAGGCACTGCCGGGCGGTAACGCCCCTTTTCATTTCCGAGAGCATTCTGTCGCAGCCGGATTCGATCCCGTAGGAGATCCAGTCGCAGCCGGCGTCGCGCATCGCCTCGAGCATTTCCCTGTCCACGGTGTTCACCCTGCCCAGACATGACCACCTGAGCCCTGGAAGCTCTTTTCGAATGAGCCGGCAGGTTTCCATTACGAAGTCCCTGTCGCTTGTGAAGAGGTCGTCGGGGAAACCGGTGTATTCTATCTGATAGCGTCTTACCAGTTCCTTCAGTTCAGCTACGATTGAATCCGGTGAGCGTCTTCTGACGTGTCTTCCGTAGATCCTGTAGCAGTAAACGCAGTTGAAGGGACACCCTCTGCTGGCAAGCACTTCCATGTGCCTTACCTTCTTCTGTCTGTGGTCCATGCTGGAAACGTAGTTTTCAGTGGGGAAGAGATCCCAGGCAGGCCATGGCAGAGAATCAAGATCATGAACTGGTTCCCTGGGAGATGACTTCACCAGATTTCCGGAATCGTCCACCCAGGCAAGTCCTGGAACAGCCTTCCAGTCAGCGCCGGATGAAAGGGCATCCGCCAGCTCCACGGCGGTAACCTCTCCCTCTCCGAGTACCGCACAGTCAAGACCGCATGACTTTATATAGAGTTCCGGCACCGTTGTAGCACCGCTGTTCCCGGCACAGAGGAACACTTCCGGAAGTTCAGCCCTTACAAGACGTGCCAGGTCACGGACGAAGCGGAACCGTGTAACCATTCCCCCGAAGGCCACCATTTCAGGAGAAGAATCTTTTATTTCTGCCAAAGCCTCTTTTACGGAAAGAGCATTCCCTTCCATGTCCACAACGCAGAGCTCATGTCCGGCATTCTGAAGAGAAGATGCCACATAAGCAAGACCGAAGGGAAAATAAAGCGAATGATGATTTTCACCGTACCTTGGATACACAAGGGTTACCCTCAAGAATGTCCCCTTCCGGATAGAGCCTGTCAGTCCTGCAATAATCGTCAATTTCCAGTGTCAGGTCAAAGCCTTAGGTAATGTATTACCCGGGGTCATATGCAAAGCTTTCGCAAAGCACCTGTGGATCCCAGTCTCTGGGTTGACCGGGAATGGATGGCTTCAGCGGGTCATGAAAACGCTTTTTTCATCAGATCATGAAAAAGGCAGTAAGTGCGGCTTTGGTCGTAAGGCTGCAGTAAGTATTATTGTGTTTCACAGAATACTATCACCCGGGCTGGAAAGAGAAATGCACGAAAACACCGAATTCGTTCCCGGCTTCATCTGCGCTCAACACAGAATGGGCCTCAGTGAGGGAGTTATCCATGGCTCTGTGCTCATCAGCGACATCAGCGGCTTCACCGGTCTCACAGAATCCCTCTTCGCACTGCAGAAGCATGGAGCAGA
>CAZRCS010000159.1:0-4495 GCA_964598645.1 uncultured bacterium
ACATGGCCGTTCGCCTTGAGCAGAGGGTTCAGCGGGGCTACCACTACGCAATCGTCGACGAGGTGGACAGTGTTCTGATCGATGAGGCAAGAACACCCCTTATCATCAGCGGACCCGTCGCAAGGAACCGCAACCAGTACAAGGAGTACAGGGCTACCGTAGCCAGGCTGGTGCGCAAGCAGTCAGAGCTTCTCAATAAAATAGTGGCAGATGCCGGTGACCTCTGGGAAAAGGGAGAACATCACGAGGCTGCAACCCTCTTTTTTAAGGCAAGAAGAGGTGCTCCGAAGCACAAGAGACTCACAAAGGCCCTCAGGGATCCGGACATAGCAGCGGCTGTGAAAAGGATCGAGGGGGAGAGACTTCGTGAGAAGAACGTTCATGAACTTGATGAAGGTCTTTATTTCGCAATAGACGAGCGCGAGAGATCCGTTTCCGTTTCAGACATGGGGCGGAAAATGCTTTCCCCGGAAGATCCCGACTTTTTCCTTCTTCGGGACATAGGCGACGAGATGGCAGAGCTGGAGGGGAAGGAGCTTCCCGAAGCTGAAAAATTCGAACTGCGGAAGCAGATCTACGAGAGCCATACCAGCAGGGCAGAGGCCCTTCACAACATCGATCAGCTCCTTAAAGCCTATCAGCTCTACGAGAACGATGTCGAGTACGTGATCGACGACGGCCGTGTGGTCATAGTGGATCAGTTCACGGGAAGACCCATGCCGGGAAGACGGTTCTCCGACGGCCTTCATGAAGCCCTTGAAGCCAAAGAGAACGTTGAGATCCGCAACGAGACCCAGACCCTTGCAACCATTACCATTCAGAACTACTTCAGGATGTACGCGAAACTCGCCGGAATGACTGGTACCGCTGAAACCGAAGAGGAAGAGTTCGGCAGCATCTACAACATCGATGTTGCGGTTGCGCCCACCAACAGACCCATAGCCAGGGTGGATCACAACGACAGGGTTTATGCATCTAAGAGAGAGAAGTACGGGGCAATTATCGACGAGATCATGGAACGGCATTCCATGGGGCAGCCGATACTCGTTGGTACCGTTTCCGTTGAGGTTTCAGAGCTTCTTTCCAAGCTGCTCACAAGAAGAAAAATTCCCCACAGCGTTCTTAACGCGAAACACCACCAGCAGGAAGCTGAGATCGTAGCCAGGGCAGGACAGAGGGGCGCCGTTACAATTGCCACCAACATGGCAGGCCGTGGAACGGACATAAAGCTTGCTCCTGAAGTTACTAAGCTGAAAACCCCTTCAGGGGAAGAGGCAGACGGAGGTCTGTTCGTAATAGGCACCGAGCGCCACGAATCCAGACGTATAGACAGACAGCTCCGGGGAAGAAGCGGTCGTCAGGGAGACCCGGGCGGAAGCCGTTTCTACATGTCCCTGGAAGATGATCTCTTCAGGCTTTTTGCAAGCGAAAAGATCATAGATTTCCTGAAGAAGAGTCAGGAGAAGGAGGGTGAGCCCATAGAGCATCCCCTTCTTACCAAATCCATCCAGCAGGCGCAGAAGCGGGTTGAACAGTACCACTTCGGTATAAGGAAACACCTGCTCGAGTACGACGACGTTGCCAACCGTCAGCGCGAGGTCATCTACGGAAGGCGCCTTCAGGCCCTTACGGGAGAAGGTCTTGCGGAAGAGGTGAAGGAAATGATAGAGGCTGTGGTGGATCACAGCATTTACGATTCCTTCCCCGACGGATCTGAACCCCACGAATGGAACGTCGAAGGCGCGGTACTTGCTCTCAGGGAGCTTTCCGGAGTTCTCTTCAAGATAGATGGTGTAGAGGAGAAGTTCAAGGATCCCGAGAAGCTTCGTTCGAAAATCGTTGATCTTGTGATGGACTACTATTCCAAGAAACGAGAGAAGCTGGGCGAGAAAATGCTCACGGATCTTGAGAAATGGTCAGTTTTAAGCTCCATCGATGCCAAGTGGAGAGACCACCTGTATGCCCTGGATCACCTGAAGAGCGGTATCGGTCTCAGGGCTTATGCCCAGAGAGATCCCCTGGTGGAGTACAAGAAAGAGGCATTCTCTCTGTTCGAGGAACTCCTTGACACCATTGACAAACAGGCTGTAAGACAGATACTATCATTATGGCCGGCCTCTAAAATACAGAGGCAGCAGGGTCCCGAGGGCAGGGCTGTTCATCCCGGACTGCAGCTGCCGGCTGCACCCGGAGGAGCTGATCCCAGGGCGGGTTTAGGCAGGAACGCCGAGGGTAAACAGCAGACCGTCGTGAGGGCCGAAGAGAAGACAGGAAGAAATGATCCCTGCCCCTGCGGCAGTGGAAAGAAATACAAGAAATGCTGCGGCAGATAGCCGCGAAAGAAAGGAGAAATAATGAGTGACACTGGGAGAGGTGAATTCTGGGCCTTTATGGCAGGTCTCCTTGCAGGAGGAGTAGCCGCATTGCTTTACGCACCGGCAAAGGGTGATGAGACCAGAAGGAAGATCAAGGAAACAGCCGAAGACGCTTATCACAAGGGTGAGGAATACTACGAAAAGGGTATGACCGAAGCCGAGAAGATCTATCATGACGGCCGCAGTAAAGCTGAAAAGATCTATCATGACGGCCGGGAAAAAGCCGAAAAGATCTACGAGGACGGCAAGCACAGGGTCGAAGAAGTTGCCGATGCCGTTCAGGGGAAGAAGGCTCCTGCAGCCGAGGCAGCCCCTGCAAAGGCTGACAAGAAGTAAACCGTTTTGGGTACCATTACGGTGGTGGGCGACGGCGCCGTTGGAACAGCGGCAGCCGTCGCTCTTTCTTCGTTTTTCAACGTTACTCTGGCGGGTCCTCCCGGGACTCGTGCAGGTGATGTGGAGCTTACCGTTGAGGGTTATGGCAAAGCGCGTATTCCCTATGTGGGGTCAGACGCAGCAGGTGAAACTGACATGGTCATTGCAGCCCTGAAGGCTTTCCACATCCGTGATTCCGTTCCATACATAGAAAAGTTCTGCAGAGGGGCCGTTATCTGCCTTTCCAACGGTATGGGCCTGGAAGAGGAATGGGGTTCCCTGGGGCATAGGGTTGAGTACTCCGTTCTCACCGCCGGGTTCAGAATGACCGGACCCTTCTCCGTAAGCCATTCCCCTGCTGAATTGTACTGTCTGAGAAATGGAATGGCTGAAACACTTTTTAAAGGAACATTCCTGAGAACGGAATCTCTGGATGCACTTGAAGACGTAAGATGGGCAAAGTGGTACGCCAACAGCATCATTAACCCCCTGGGAGCATTGACCGGCAAACCCAACAACGAAATAAAGGCTTCTGTCATGGGGCATCTGATAGAACCACTGGGAAAAGAGCTGGAGCAGTCCATGCCCTCCATGAACTCGGTCATTTTGGGGAAAGAGATGCTGAACCGGCTTCTGGAGAACTCAACTAACCATTGCAGCATGCTCCAGGACACCGAAGCAGGCAGAAAGACTGAGATCGATTTTCTAACCGGTTACGGGCTTTCTTCCGCAGAGTTGGAAAGACCTTTGTGTCTAAGGCTTGTAAACGAAATAAAGTTACTTTCTTAGGGAACTCTTTCTCCTATTGATTGTTTCTGCCTTATGGACAATATTTACCCACAGCAAAGGGGTTTTACGTATTTCCGGGGGAGATCCGATATGAAAATGACAAAACTGTATTTACTCGCGTGCTTGCTGCTTGTGCTGCCTGCTGCGGCTCAAACCGGAGACGCTCTTTTCTCTCAGCCTTTTTCTCTGTCTCTCTGCGACCAGCAGCTTCAGTCTCTTGCCCTGTGCGACGACTTCATTCCCACCCTTGACGGTGATATAAGTTTCATAAGGCTGTGGATGGTGCTTCTTGGCGGCCAGCCAGGCAACCTGACCATCGTGGTTTCAGAAGACCTGGGCTCAATGGATCCCAACACTGCCACAACGCTTTATTCCGGAGTGGTTCCTGCCACATATGTGGACACAGGTGACGATTTCGGGGGTAACAATGTAATGGAAGTTACCCTGGCTCTATCATCTCCCATTTCGGTGGAGTCGGGCATGAGGTACTGGCTGGAAGCGAACATGCCGGTTCTCGGATACTGGCTGGGTCAGCAGCCCGTTGTGTTCGGTTCATCAATGTGGGCAAGAACAGGGAGTACCTGGATGACTTCCCAGAGTGTTTTCGGATTCGATGTGGACGGCTTCTTTGCAGTTTATCTGCCTGTGGCCCTGGAAAGAAACAGCTGGGCTTCCATAAAAGCATCTTACTAGTAAACAACATTCTTGCAGAAGCTGAAGCCTTCGGGCTTCAGCTTTCGTTTATGGCTACTCTTCGAAATCTCCCATGTAAACGTCTTTTTCAAGAAGCTGCCAGACAGGAGTGCCTGTGAGTTTCTGCAGTTCCTCGAGCACGTCGTGCTGGGCCTGATCGATAAGAAGCGACTGCTTGAACATATCTACGGCTTCCTCTTCCAGGCTTTGTACGATGTAGAGTCTTGCCAGGGCGTTGAGGGAATTGGTGTTCTCCGGGTCCA
>CAZRCS010000160.1:0-2304 GCA_964598645.1 uncultured bacterium
CAGGGTTGGCGCCGATAATAATCTGCACCTCAGCTATTACAACTCCGCAGGCGGTTCCCGGATCAGAAGATGTCAGCCTGAGTGTTAATCCTCCTGCTGCCTCCTGGGCCGGTGTAGGAGTAAAGGTAATATCGCTTGCTGTTGGATTGGGTGCAATATTTCCTCCGGTAAGTGCCCCTACCTCAGACCATGTGCCTGTAATAGCAGCTCCGCCTGCCCCTGATATGGTTGAAGTAAGAGAGGCGCTTGTGCCCTCTGCGATAAGCACAGCAGGTGCTTCATGTATTACTACATAAACTGATTCATCTATTGTAATATTCAGATTATCTGACTGTGCCAGGCATGATCCATCAGGATCATCAGTGGTAAGAATAAGCACTACGCCTCCTGCATTAATATCATTATATGTAGGATGATAATCTGCTGTAACGGTATTACCCGCAACTACCTCGTTATCAATTATACCATCGCCTGTATCGATTGTCCAGGATGCTGTTGAGGCTCCACCTCCGAATGTACCTGAAACAGGTATTACAGCAAGGGCGCTATCACGACAGACAGAAAAATCGGCCTGGGTAGAGACAGTAGGAAGCTCGTTAAACGATACCGCAACAGTAGCACTGTTTGAACAAGCTCCGTTATATTCGCTTATTCTGAAAACATAGTCTCCGTAACTGGTAACACTTACCGTTGTGCTTAGTGCTGTGCTGCTGCCAAATGTCGGAGATGCATCAGGACCACTTACATACTCCCATAGGAAGGTGGGCCAGTCTTCGTTAAAACCACCTTCATAAGTATGTCCTGTTGCTGTAAGTGTTGTACTAAATACATCACAAAGATCCTGTGGCCCCGGAGGTGTTACCGTGGGCTGCTCTGCAAATCTGACTGCTATAGTCTTACTGTTGCTGCACGATCCGTTGGTTTCAGTAATGCGGAATACATAGTCACCATAAAAGTCTACATCCACTGTTGTGGAAAGTGCTGTACTGCTTCCGAAGGTGGGTGTTGCATCGGGACCACTTACAAACTCCCATAGATAGGTGGCCCAGTTATCGTTCAGTCCTGCATCATAGGTAAAGCCTGTAGCCGTAAGGGTGGTATTTTTGGTGTCGCAAAGATTCTGTGCTCCGGGTACTGTTACAGTGGGTTGCTGAGCAAACCTTACTGCTACTGTTTGAACATCGGAACAAGATCCGTTAGTCTCTGTCACGCTGAAAACATAATCACCGTAATAATCTACCTGTATATTAGGTGTAAGTGTTGTTGCATTAAGTATTGTTGGTGTTGCATCCGGACCGCTTACATATTCCCATAGATATGTTGGCCAGCTAACACTGCCAGCCTGGTAAGAATATCCTGTTGCTGTTACAATAGCAGACTTGGTATTACACAGATCCTGGGCTGCAGGAGGAGTAATTGTTGGCTGCTCTGCAAAACGAACAGCTATTGTCTTAACATCTGAACATGCCCCGTTGGTCTCGGTAAAGCTAAAGACATAATCACCATAAAGAGTCACCAATACACTTGTGGAAGTAGCTGTTGGCGATCCAAAGGTAGGTGAGGCATCAGGCCCGCTTACATATGCCCACTGGTAAGAATGCCAGTCGTCATTATCACCACCGGCATAGGTGTGACCAGTAGCTGTAAGATTGGTATTAAGTACATCACAAAGGTTTTGTGCCCCGCCCACTGCAACAGTAGGTTGTTCTGCAAATCGTACTGCAACAGTACGTACATCAGAGCAGCTGCCATTGGTCTCGGTAATACTGAATACATAGTCACCGTAATAATCTACAGTAACCGAAGTGCTGAGTGCTGTTCCTGATCCAAAAACAGGAGAAATATCAGGTCCGCTTACATATGCCCACTGGTAGGTTGGCCAGAAATTGCTGCTTGCTTCATAAGAATGACCTGTTGCAACAAGGTTTGTTGTTTTGACATCGCAAAGGTTCTGTGCAGCAGGAGGCGTAACAGTGGGATCTTCGGCAAATCGTACTGCAACGGTTTTTGAGTCACTACAGCTGCCATTGGTCTCGGTAATACGGAAGACATAGTCGCCATACAAATCAACATCAACAGTTGTCGACAGGGCATTGTCTGAACCGAAGGTTGGTGTATTGTCAGGGCCGCTAACATATTCCCAGAGATAAGCTGGCCAGCTAACGCTTGATGCCTGATAGGAGAAGCCTGTTGCGGTAAGTGTTGTGGCTTTTGTGCCACACAGATCCTGTGCACCAGGAGCAGTTACTGTAGGATCCTCTGCAAAACGAACTGCAACGGTTTTAGTGTCACTACATAAGCCAT
>CAZRCS010000160.1:2404-4491 GCA_964598645.1 uncultured bacterium
GTAGGATCCTCTGCAAAACGAACTGCAACGGTTTTAGTGTCACTACATAAGCCATTTGTCTCTGTAATCTGAAATACATAATCGCCGTAAAGGTCAACATCCACTGTTGTGGACAGGGCATTATCTGAACCAAAGGTTGGAGTATTATCAGGTCCGCTTACATACTCCCAGAGATAGGTGTGCCAGTCCTCATTCAGTCCACCAGCATATGAATATCCTGTTGCTGTTAATGTTGTATTAAGTGTGCCACACAGATCCTGTGCACCAGGCGCCACAACTGTCGGATCTTCAGCAAAACGTACAGAAACCTGTTTTGAGTCACTACAGCTACCATTTGTTTCGGTTATCCTGAATACATAGTCACCATAAAGTGTTACCGTTACAGTAGTTGAAAGGGCTGTTGAGTTTCCAAAAGCAGGACTAGCATCCGGTCCGCTTACATACTCCCAGAGGAAGGTCTCAGAGTGATTACTTCCCGCTTCATAAGAATGACCTGTAGCAGTGAGGGTGGTTGTAAGAGCATCACAAACACCAAAGTTAGCAGGTGCTGTAACGGTTGGGTCCTCATAATATGAAACTGTTACATTGTCTGTGCTAACACATCCACCGTTATTTTCTCCCCACCTCAGTGTATATGTTCCATATTCGGTAGCTGTAGCCACTGCAGTTGCAGAATTAATATCATCGAATGAGACTGTTCCGGGTCCTGTTCCCATATCTGTCCATGTACCTGTTCCAACCGTTGGAACGGCTGCAAGGGTAATTGCTTTCGATCCGCAAACATTATCATTGCCACCTGCCGCTGCGACAGGATTCTTATATACAGTGAAATTCCTGGCAGCACTCCATGGGTAATCAACTGCCGGATCTGTATTACATCCGTTAATACCTGCTGCAGAAATTGACACTGCTTGCGAAGGAGAGGCAAGTGGATAGATTGAAAAATCTATTGTAATCTCAGGGTCAGCAGTAGTGGCATCTTCCTGACCGGGCACCCATGAGAAATCCCATATATAGCTTGTTGCCTTATCAATTGCTGCATAACTAAAGGTTACCACATCTTCTTCACAAATTGAACCGGGATCGTCAATTACATCATTATCCACCGTTGGCCCCGGGTTAACTATTAATGTAACAATATTCGTTTCAACCGGATCACAATAGCCTGTAGCAGATGTTGCTACTCTTTTATATTCATATGTTCCTTCAGTGGTCATTACGGGAGCATCATAAGTCTCACCTGTTTCCAGAGGTAAGAGGGTCCATCCTCCGCCATCAAACTGAACATACCAACTGTAAGTCGGGAATGATCCCCCGGATGCAGGAGTGTCTGATGTAAATTCTACAGGGTCGTCAGAGTCTTTACATACTGACTGATTGCCTGATATTACACCCGGAAGTAAGGCGGGCTCAACATATATTTGAATCACATTAGATTCAACATCCTGCTGTGTAGTACAGGCTGCATTACCACTTGATGCCAGGCGATGATACCATGTAGTTGTTGTAAGTGCTCCGGGGCTATATCCTGTTCCGTTAGCTCCGACTATAGTAGTCCATGGCCCGCCACTTGAATTATCGGAATATTCCCACTGGTAGGTATAGGTCGATCCGTCACCTCCCGAAGCCGCTGTTCCGGTAAGGGCTGCAGGAGCCTCGTTTTCACAGATATTCTGTGCTGATGAAATTGTCCCCGGGCTAACGGGAGAATCCCTGTATATTACTATATCATCAGTCTCCGCTGCGCAGGTTCCATTTGAGATAGTCCATGTAAAAGTATTATTTCCATACTGAAGGTTTGTTACACCTGTTGTTTCTGATCCGGATGTGGTAACAAGGGCTGCTCCACCAGACGACCATGCTCCTGTGCCATAGACAGGAGTATTACCTGTTATTGAAGCTGTTGTCTCATCCTCGCAGACCGAGAAATCACCTCCGGCATCAGCCGCAGATGGAGGATCCCATCTTGTAACAGTATGAGTGGCTACATCAGGCGTACAGGCATCATTTGCGCTGGAAACGGTCCAGGTAAATGTTGTTGCGCCTGAAGGCAGGTTTGTAACTGCAGATGTTGGGTTTGTAGGATC
>CAZRCS010000161.1:0-4469 GCA_964598645.1 uncultured bacterium
ATAACTACAAGTGTAGGCCCGAACAGAACACCACCTCCTCTGAATTTTGGAGATGAATATAGTATGTTAGCCCGGCACCAGAGAAAGGCGGACGGAATGAGATGGTGGATCGACGAACCGAAGCTCATGGGTTCTCACAACCCAAGACAGTCTGAATTGAAGATCAAGAACCTTTCCACCATCGTATCCCTTATCGATACCAAAGAGGGCAGGCTCAACTACAACCCCGCAATACCTGGTGTCAAGTGGGTCGAGATCCCCTTGAAGGACTTCACTGCGCCTTCAGTGGAAAACCTGTTGCTTTTCGTAAAAATAGTCGAAGAATCGCCGGGTACCGTTCTTGTTCACTGCGAGGGCGGAAGTGGCAGAACAGGAACCTTCGGGGCCGCCTGGCTTATGCGGACCGGTGAGATCTGGGCTTCCAGGGCAATAGACACACTAAGGGAAAAGAATCCCCACGCCGTTGAAACTGACGAGCAGAAGGCCGTTCTCATCAGGTTCGAGAAACGCGTTGCAGAGAACCTGTAAGGCAACTGAAAATCTACAGAAACAAAGCTTTGCGCTTTCCTACCTCACGTAACCAAGATCATTCAGAAGATCACTTACCGATTCCATATCCAGAGGAGCAGGATGGCCGATACGAGGGCTTGCCCAGTAATAATCAAGGGCTTCTGCTATTTCTGGTTCAAGTGCCAGAGAATCGTTTTCCGAAGGATCAATTGAGAGATTGAACATTACCCCCGGCTGATCCAGGCCGTAATTGATGATTCCTTTCAAGTCTCCGGAAAGAACTGCAACAAGTCCCTCATTCTGCTCCATGTTCCATCTGAAGCATTTATCGGGGGAGACTCTGCTGGAAGGTATCACTCTGTCTGCTGTTCTGGCAGTTGAATCCAGCAAGCTGACCCCGTCTAAATGTGTCTGAACAGAAATATCAAGGTAGTCAAGAATGGTTGGGAGAATATCGAACTGCCCTGTGGGGAGAGAGTCCATTACACCCGAAGGTATTCCCGGTCCTGAAATGATCAGAGGAACATGCAGCATCTCCTGCCAGAGTGCATGGCTGTGCCCCCAGCCCCGATGTTCCAGGAACTCTTCACCGTGATCTGCAACTACAATGACAAGGGTTTTTTCAGCAAGTCCCCTCTCCCGGAGTTCGGCGAACAAACGACTGAGCTGACCGTCAACCCAGGAAATTTCACCATCGTACATGTTAACGAGATGATCTCTGTCCTGGGGGTTGAGCAATGCTCCGGTTTCCGGATCTGCTTCCCAGTCAGTTATTCCCATGGTCCCTGAATCAGAGAAAGCAAAATCGTATGGCGGTGGAGGATCGTAAGGACTGTGAACGTCATACAGATGAATCATGGAATACACGGGATTCGGGTTTCCTGTGTTTTCATCAATCCATTTCAGGTATTCATCGATGGTAAGGCCGGCCCTTCCAGCACCATTTTCATGCCATGAGTAGTAGTCGAAGCCAGAAGCAAAACCGAAATCATTATTAAGAATAACAACGTTAACAAATCCTAGTGTAATGTATCCGTTGTCCTTAAGAATGGTGGCAATCGTGGGCAGATCTGGATCGAGACCATAATCGGTTCCATTATAGTAGCCGGCTCCATGGGATATCACTGACAATCCTGTCCAGATGGAAGAATGGGCTGGAGTTGTGTGCGGCGCCTGGGCCTGGCAGTTCAAATACATCACACCACTTTCTGCAAGGCTGTCCAGGCAGGGCGATGTATCCCTCTCGTATCCATAACAGCCAAGGTGATCAGCGCGCATTGTATCGATGCTTACAACAATGATGTTAGGCAGTTTCGATCCTCCGCCGATACATCCTGCACCAAAAATGAGTATGAAAACCATGACAATGAGTGTCTTTGGCATTATCTCCATCCTTTCCCCACAGTTGATAAGATATGCGAATATACTAGCGCTGATGCTGTTCAGTTGTTTTTTCCTGCACAAACGAATAAACTTAATGGTCCCCGGCTGCCTGGAATTGGAATTCGTGTAAGCTCTACATGCCTGGCCAAAGCCTCCATAAGATCCATATCAGCCATAATGTCACTTCCAAGCCCGACAAAACGATTGTCTCCGGTGCCGAATATCGGATAGTCACCATACTGGGGGTCGTTGGCAACCAGAACGAACCCGCGATTGTCATCTGTAAGACTGAGCCAGTAAGTTACCAGGGAATCAGTGTTGTGCTGAAGGTATTCAACGCAGTCCCATCTATCATCGTAGAAACAGATTCCCTGCTGGAATGATGCAATATGGGGATGCCACACAGAAGAGTCAGGAAAGCCGTTCTGCTGAAGATGCATTTTGATCCCCAACAGGCTGTATGTATCCAGAAATAGAACCAGGGGCATGGAGTTGCTTTGCGCCTCTTCCGCAGAGAGCTGGGCGATCTGCAGGAAATCACGGTCCCAGGTGCATCTTTGCGGCATTGTTGATCGAAGGGTATATGGAACACAGAGAACGAGCAGCAGAACCACCAAAACCGCAATTGTTGTCTTTCGTCTGAAGGAAGTGCCGGGCAGTCCGCAGGTGACCATAACAACAAATGATGGAAAAGCCGCAGCGTAATGCCGGGCGGTGGGTCGTAACAAGGCAAGACCAAGTACCGTCCACAGGAAAATAGACCGGATTGCTCCCTCGGTTTTTCGAAAACCTCTGGCAGCCAGGAGAAGAAGAAGCGCAGCGGTCAGAAAACCAGCTGCTCCCACCGCCGATATGGATCTCAAGCCCCATACTGTGAAGTTGAAAGCTTCATTTCCCGCGGAGAATCGAAGCAGAGTACCCCCGGTGGAGAAAGGTATTCCGGCAAACCTCTGAACCAGGGATGGCTCATCGGGGAAATCCGCTGTCCGGTTTGCTGTTTCGACAGAATCAGGAGTGAATTTATCCACCACATTGTCCACCCATGGCAGAAAAAGAACTACCACAGCAGCAAAAACAAAAAGTGCAGGTTTCCACTTCCCTTTGAGCAGAAGAATGGTCAGCACCGCTGGCAGGCATACCCAGCCGAAGTAGTGAACCCACGTGCAGAAAGAAAGACTTAGTGTCAGCAGGATCAGCGCCCTGGTGCTGCCGGTTTGCTGATACTTTCTCCACGCAAGAACAACCAGCAGTCCGCATAGAGCCAGAAGTCCGTACATCCTTACTTCCAGGGCCAGATGAAGGGTATAGGGGCTGGTTGCCAGAAGAAGTGCGGCGGGGAAAGGAAGGTGTTTCAATGATATTATCAGTAAAAGCGCAACAATGGTAAGTGAAAACAATCTCATCACAAGGAGTGAACTTCCGAATACATGGGCAACTGTCCATAGAAGCGTGTAATAGGCCGGAACATGATAATCGGCACCAACATTTGTCAGAAGATGGCTATAACTGTTGGAAGCCAGGTATACCGTTAAACCTTCGTCTCCAGTATAGCTCTTTTGCCAGGACAGGGTAAAGAAAACAAACAGGGGAATGAGTATCGAATATCTTAAAAGGGGATTTCTCAGCCAGTGAGAGCTAAAGATCTTTCTTTCCTGCATTACCGATGTATCAACCTTGATTGGTGTGTGGAGTTTCATACGGAATTCCAGGCTGTTAATCTAATAGAAGTGTGATACCACACAAACTGGTGCGGTGCCGTGTTGCTCGATCAGTTTTTTACGTTACCTGCAAGGTACTGTTTTCTTCTCTCGGGTTCAAATTTCTCAATTGCATATCTGAGCATGGTTCGGGGCATTTTCGAATACCTTGCTGTAAGGTAGTTTTCCTCAGCACTTCTGTCTCTATTGCCCACCTCACGAAGCATCCAGCCCACTGCTTTGTGAATGAGATCTTCCCGGTCATAAAGAAGTATGTCAGAAACCCCAAAAGTGTCCGTGAAATCATTCTTCCTTATGAAAAACAGAGTCGCCAGTATCGAAATTCTGCGCTCCCAGATGGATTCTGAGAGGGCAAGGGAGTAAAGCTGCTCCCGGTCTTTGTTCCACAGCCATGCCCCGGCTATGTGCGGGGCGGATGTGTCCACAAGGTCCCAGTTGTTTATCCGGCTTGTATTTCTCAGGTAAAGATCGAAAATGATCTGCCTGGTATCTTCGCTGGCTTTTTTAAACGCCTCTGTCAGAGAAATCAGGGCCAGAAGCCTTGCTTCATGGTACTTCGATTTCAGCAGAATTTCATGCTCTTTGAGATCTGCGCCTCTGAAATGTTTTGCGATCTTCCTGATTTCGGGAACGGGAATACCCAGGAAAACATCCCCTTCGCCGTATTCTCCCCTGCCGGTTTTGAAGAATCTCGCGCTGTGGCTGGCTCTTTCCTTGTTACCCGATTCTTTCAGGGCCAAAATGATTTCTGCTGCTTTCATGATCCGCCTTCCGATCGCTAAGATATCACAGTTGCATAAGGGCGGCCAGCTTCTATATTGACCCCGGGGGGTATATGGCACAGAGAAAGAATCCTCT
>CAZRCS010000162.1:0-4466 GCA_964598645.1 uncultured bacterium
TTGCTCCCAGGGCAGCCCTTACGTAACACAGCTCGGAAGTTGCCCCAAGCCTTGAAGCTTCATCTAGAAGATAGGTTTCCTCGGCAAAACAGGGAGCCCACCAGAGCTCATCCGCGTAAAAGGAGAGCTGATTTGGAAAAGCGTAGGTAAGAACAGCGGTCTGTCCGAGATCCTTCATGAGACTAACTATTTTCAGCCCGTTCTCTTTTGCAAGAAAAAGCCTGTCCTTCTCGCTGAACAGGAAGGCCCACAGCCTGAGAGCTTCCTTGCTGCTGTCGAACTTGAGTCTGCGGAGAAGCAGGTCTCCCCTGCATGAGTATTCGTAGGGGGTAAACAGGTATGGAACTCCTCCGGGAACAACTCTGCGAAGAAACCTGCAGTTTTCCCTGAATTCTTCAGGTATATCCCGTGCCCTGGTCTCCCACTGCTGAACGGTAAGCCTTTCTGCTCTTTCCCTCATAATGATCCCAGTGACTGAATGAAGGTTTCTATTCTCATGGTTGTTCTTTCTGCTTCGCCCTTTTTAAGACCAGAATCCACAACGATTACCGGTGAGTTCAAGGCATTTTTCATTCTGACTTTTTCGGTGTACCACAGGTCACAGAAAGTTAATGTCTTCACCAATACCCCGTCAGCTGAATACTCCCGGATCTTAGCTCTAATGTGTTCGTATGTTCTGCTGTTAGCTCTGCAGCGGACGCATTTCTGTGACTTGAAGTGCATACGGGATATTGAAGCCTGTGACCAGTCATCAGGTTTTTCCGCAGGATGCATTTGAGAACCTGTGCAGTTCACTGGAAGGAGCGAGCCTCCAGCCTTTTCCACAACCTCCGCTGCAATGTCATCACCTGGTACAACCGGACTGCCTGTAAGAAGGATCCTGAACTTCCCCAGGTAAGGAGCATGAGAATCAACAAGTTCCCGCACCAGTGAGATGGCCCTGTCCGGTGTCATGATCCTGAAGAAATGGTAGAAATACTGAAGTGCCACAGGGGGAACGGAAAGGGCAAGAGAATCAAGAAGTTTCATTCCCTGCAGTGTTTCAAGATACCAGTCTCCGGCTCTTTCAGGGCTGTAACCCTTTGAGATCCCGTTAAGTGAAGCATCTGCACAGAATCTTTCCACTTCCGACGTGAAGTAGTCTTCCGATGCTTGACCCGTGGTTGCAGGCAGCTGAAGCTGAAATACAGGTACATCCGTGAACCTTGCAGCCTCCTGGAAGTATCTTCTCGTCATATCACACGTATGCATTCCTGCTACCAGGGAAACGGAAGATCTTTCAACGGCTTCGGAGAACAGGTCAACCAAAGGACATATGTCTTCCCTGACCGGTGTTCCGCCTTTGTCATTCACGGACAGGGGTATTCTGACCGGTCTAAGTCCAAGACCGGCCAGAACTGACGCCGGGAATGACCTGCACGCATAGGCTGCATCGAAGCTGGAGCCTTTCAGCTCCTTGAAGAACGCATCCTTCGCGGCGAGAGAAAGGTCATTCATCTATTTTTTCACCGCCACGAAACGGCCTCTGCCGAACTCACGGGCTTTCGCCTTTTCAAGCATGAAAGTGAATTCCGCACCCAGGAAATTGAAAACATCATAGTTCCAGTCTATCAGCTGCATGGCATCGAAGTGCCTCTGCCCCGCAAGCTGGCCCAGATAATTTTCTATGTGTTCGGACATTGTATGGGTAAGATCGGTGGATTCTATGATCTCGAAGCCGTTCTTCGAAAGAAGTTCCTCGTATTCCTTCTGAGTGAGCATGTCAGGAAACTTCATGGTTCCGCACACTCTGGCTGCGTCTGTGTCACTCATACCCTCAGGACCTATGAGCCAGTCGGTGAAGGCTATTCTTCCTCCGGGCTTCAGCACCCTGGCTGCCTCTTTGATGAGTTTTTCTTTGTCTTCCACGTAACACCAGGCATCCTCACCCCAGACCCCATCGAATCTGCTGTCAGAATACGGAATGTCGGTAACATCTCCCAATTTTACTTCTATGCTGTCCTGGAAACCGTCTGCGGCTATTCTCTCTCTGGCAATTTCCACCATTTTGGGAGTTGCGTCGACTCCGTAGCCCTTAACTCCGTAGGTTCTCTTGAGAAACCTCAGCCCTGCTCCAACGGCACTGCAGAGATCGAGGACTTCTTCGCCCTCTTTCCATTCCGCAATATCTCCCAGGGCTTTTGAACTGGGATAGCCGCCAATATGGATCTGCTCACCCATTATCAGCTCCCAGAGCGCGCCTTCGAAGCCGCTGTATACCTCTTTTACATCAGAGAGAGTTTTTCCGGTTTTTTCCATTTGACATCCTCCGGCGTTTGCAGGTGGTACCCGCTTAAAACATTGTACCGCCGGGGATTTCCGAGAAAAGCAGGGAAACCTTAAACAGAACCCCCGGCGGCGTGGAGTTCAGACCGAACTCCATCGGCGCCTGTCAGGTTCTATTGCTGATCACATTGATGATCATGCAGATCTCCCTTCAGCTGCCACACGGGCGGGAACTTTTCCCGCTCCGTTTCATGAACTATAACACACCGAAATAGTAAAGAATAGTAGGGATCTCTTCAGTGTCTCTTCACTCCGGCAACTATGAAGTACGTTACCGCGGCTATGAGTATGATGACAGGTCCGGATGGAAGATCCAGCTTCCAGGAGAGAAAAAGACCAGATATGCTGAAGACCATGCTCAGCATGCCTGCGATAAGCATCATCTGTCTTAGAGACCGACTGAAATAACCTGCAATGGTTGCAGGGAGTGTAAGCAGCGCTATGACCATTATCAGTCCTGCTACCTTCATGAGTACGATCACGGTAAGGGCTGAGAGCACAAGGAACATTCCCCTGACAAGTTCCACTGGAACTCCCTGAAGCCTTGTAAACTCAAGATCGTATGAAATTCCCATGAACTCCCGGTAGAAAACCGTTACAGCGGAAACTGAAACCACTCCCAGGGCTCCTGTGAGAAAAATATCGTTCCTGGAAACTGACATCAGACTTCCGAAGAGCCAGCTCATGAGATCGGCGGTATATGTTCCCGACAGCTTTATGAACACGAGACCCGCGGCCATTCCCGTTGCCCAGAGAGCTGCCATTGCCGTATTAGACCCCATTTTCTTTCCACCGGAGAGATAACCTGTTCCCAACCCTGAACCAAGGGCGAATACCGTTGCGCCTATCATGGGATCTATTCCCAGAAGGTAGGCCAACCCAAGGCCTCCGAAGGAGGCATGGGCAATGCTTCCGGCGAAGGACGACATTCTGTTAACGGTGATAAGCGTTCCAGTCACTCCGCATGACACGCTTGCAAATACACTGAGGAGAAGTGCGTTTCTCATGAATCCGTAATCTAAAAGCTCAAACATTTCTCTTACTCCCTGCCGATCCGAGTACCCTGTGTGGAACTCCGTGGGAGACAAGCTCGAAGGGACAGCCGTAAGCCCTGCTGACATCCTCTTCGCTGATGGTTTCACCATGGCTTACAAGTGTACCGTTTATACAGGCGATACTCTTAACATGGGAGGATACCGCGCCAACATCATGGGTAACCATGAGTATTGTCATTGCATTATTCAGGTCCGCCAGAAGATTATAGAAACTCTGCTGGGTCTGGGAGTCAACGCTGGCAAGGGGTTCATCCAGAAGAAGTATGTCGGGATTGCCCACAAGGGCCCTTGCAATAAGTACCCTCTGCTTCTGACCTCCAGAGAGCTCATCTATCCTTTCACCTGAAAGTTCGAGTACTCCAAGCTTTTCCAGGTTTTCCTCTGCAAGCTTCCTGTCTGTCCCGGAAAATCCCCTGAAAAGGCCCTTCCTGCCCAGACGGCCCATGAGAACCACGTCGAGAACAGTTGCAGGGAAAACCCTGTCTGGAATCACCTGGGGCACGTAGCCCAGTTTTGAACTGTTCTCCCTGCCCGGAGATTCACCCATAACCCTTACACTTCCCTCAAAGGGTTCAATAAGCCCAAGTATTACCTTGAGAAGGGTGGTTTTTCCCCCGCCGTTGGGTCCGATCACCGCCAGGAATTCCAGGGGCAGAACGCTGAGATTCACGTTGCGAAGGGCGGGATGAGCCCTTGAATAACCAGCTGTTATGTTCTGAAGCTTTATCACAGGTTCTTTCATCTGAGGGCTCCCTGAAGCTCTCCGGCAACCGTTTCCATATTGGAAAGCCAGTTTTCCGCAAGGGGATCTATTGCAACCACGGAAGCATCCAGTTCTTCAGCAATGGTTTCCGCCGATGAAGAACTGAACTGCGGGGATACGAAAACAATCTGCACATGGTTTTCCATCCCATGATCCACAATAGCAGACATTTCACCTGGAGAGGGTTCACTGCCGGCTATTTCTATGGGAACCTGAACGAGACCGAACTCGTCGGCGAAATAACCCCATGCGGGATGGAACACCATGAAACAGGAACCTTCATAGCTGTCAAGAAGTAAATGAAGCCGATCCTGCAGAAGAGA
>CAZRCS010000163.1:0-4441 GCA_964598645.1 uncultured bacterium
GCCCAGGGCAACAGGTGTTCCATGTATTGTGTAATCCCGCTGCTCACCGGGAGCAAGCATCGCCGTGAGGTACCTGGCAAGATCCCTGCCGGATTCAACCTGAAAGACCGCCACGGCCAGAACAGGGATGCTTTCTTCGGAGGAATCACCATTGAGCTGATTCCAGTCGATACCAGTTTCTTCGATTACCGCTGAAGAATCGGAGATCCCGGCAAGGGCGTCCTGGGAATCCTCGGCGTTATCTGAGATGATATCTCCCACGAGAAGGGCTGCAAAACCAGCCACTACGGTAATCATGAGAATTCCGGCGAGATTGCTTTCACTGTCGTCTGCCGTTGAACCTCCGCCTTCTCCCAGGGGAGAGGCCACGGCGGTTCCAAGAATGAATACTGCTGTCATCAGAACCGCCATGGCACTTTTCATGTTTCTATTCCTCTTCCTTCTTCTGGTAGTCTTCCATTACCTTCTGCTGAACATCCCTTGGTGCGGCTTCGTAGTGGGAAAAAACCTGGGTGAAGCTACCCCTTGCCTGTGTGAGGGACCTGAGAGAACTTGTGTACTGGTAGAGTTCAGCTTCCGGCACGGCGGCTTTGATCACCTGGAAACCGCCCTGGGCTTCCATTCCCTGAATTTTGCCTCTTCTTGTGTTCACATCACCCATCACATCTCCCATGAACTCGTCTGGGACTGTTATTTCAAGGGACATAACAGGTTCGAGAAGAACGGGGCCTGCCTGCATCATGAGATCCTGGAAACACTTGCTTGCGGCAAGCTTGAAGGCCATATCCGAGGAGTCCACCGAGTGGGAAGAGCCGTCTGTAACCACAGCTTTCACGTCAATTACCTCGCTGCCGGAGATGGGACCTTCCTGCATCGCCTCTACCACTCCCTTTTCCACTGCAGGGATGTACTTGGTGGGAACGTTTCCACCTGATACCTCACTGGCAAAGACAAAGCCCTCTCCCCTTGGCATGGGTTCTATTCTCATTAGTACGTGTCCGTACTGGCCTCTGCCGCCGGACTGTTTCTTGTGCTTGTAGGCACCGGCTGCGGTTTTGGTAATAGTTTCCTGATAGGCTATTCTGGGTTTGAAGAGTTCTGTTTCAACACCGTTCATGTCCTTCAGTCTGGAGAGCATGGTCTGGAGGTGAAGCTCACCCATTCCGCTGACGGTTGTCTGCCCGATGCTGGCTTCATTCCTTGTGATGAAGGTTGGATCCATTGCGCCCAGTTTGTGGAGACCCACACCCATCTTGTCTTCATCTCCGCGCTTTTTGGGATTGATAGCCGCACGGTACACAGGGTTGGGGAACTTGATGGGGGTTAGGGTAACCTGGGAGCTTTTATCGCAAAGAACGTCGTTTGTAATTGTTCCCTTGAGCTTGGCAACCGCCATGATGTCGCCGGTGATCATCTTTTCAGCGTCGGTTCTGACGGATCCGCTCATGTAGTAGTAGTTGCCGAGTCTTTCAGACTGATTCCTGGATGTGTTAATAACTTCGTGGGAACCTGAGACCTGCCCCCTTATAACCTTGATGTAGACCATGTCACCCACATGCTTGTCCAGTTTTGTACTGAAGGCCCTGGCCACGAAACCTCCGTTGGGATCATGGGAAACTTCCTGCCCATCGGTTGTCATGGCAGGGGGAGCGTCCACCGGTGACGGTGCGTACTCAACGATGGAGTCAAGGACGAATTTCTGCCCGGCCGGGGGAATGGAAGCTCCGCTGAACAACGGGAAAAGACCCCTGTTCCTCACGGCAAGCCGGATCCCCTTCGAAAGTTCTTCGTTGGTAAGGGTCTCATTTGCGAAGAAGCTTTCCATGAGTTCTTCACTTGCCTCGGCTGCTTCCTCCACCAGCTGCATCCTGTAGTCTTCACAGAGGTCCTTTGCAGAATCAGGAAGAGGAATCTCCCTGCCTGAAGGATCAACGGCTTTTCCTGTTATGGCATTCGCCACGCAGACGAATTTGTCTCCGTCCATCACCGGGAAAGTAACGGGGACCACATGCTTGTTGAACATTTCACGGGCTTCCTCGAGGACCCTTTCGAAATTGGCATTTTCACGGTCTACCCTGTTCACGAAAATGAATGTGGGGACTTCTGCATCTTCAGCAAATTTCCAGGTTTTAAAGCTTCCCACCTCCACGCCGTCGGTTCCGTCGATGAGAAGGATCCCCAGTTCGGCGGCGGAAATTGCCCCTATGGTCTCACCGTAGAAATCAGCGAGTCCGGGAGTGTCGAGAATGTTGATCTTGTGACCGTTCCAGTCACAGTTTGCAATTGAGGAACCGAAACTGTGTTTTTTCTCTCTGCTCTCAGATGTGTAATCGAACACGCTGGTTCCATCATCCACTGCGCCGAGTCTTTCGCAGCCGCCGCTGCTGAATAACATGGCATCGCAGAAGCTGGTTTTTCCAACAGAACCGTGCCCCATTACGACCACGTTTCTCAATTTGTCTGAAGTGTAGTTTTTCATCTCTGTCTCCGAGTGTTATATTGTTTACTATTCAATAATTTGCAATTAAGTTGCTCGTCGCAGAAACTCAATATTACCGTAGAAGGTATGTTGCTGTCAACGGCCCCACGGGGTCTGGTCATGGTTGTATATATTGTATTATCAAATCGGCTTGAAAATGACAGGATCATAAAGGTTCAGAGTGGAGATATTCATTGGGTATTCTCAGGCTTTTTTCCGTGATAGGTGCCCTTGCAGCGGTCTTCCTGATATTAAGGAAAGTATTCGGAGAATTCTCGGGACCATCAAGGAAAGAGCAGTACAGAATGCTCCATGAGCGTTACGAAAGGGAAGACAGAAAGATAACAGGGCGGAACACGCCAAGATGCCCCATCTGCGGAGGTGACACCGAAAGGCATCAGTACCCGCACATTCGAGTGTGGCGCTGTGCGAAGTTTCCCGAATGCAGAGGGTTCGTGAAATCATCGAAAGGCGGGGCCTCCTATGCCAGAAAATGGCGTAACAGGTAGGTCCTTCGCTGAAATTTATCTATAAGGAGAGCGACTTGGAACACGGAGCCAGAATAAATCGTCACCCTGTTCTACCACCCCTGGATGGTAAATGGGTCAGGTACACCTTCAACGGCAGGGAAATGATCGGCCGCGAGGGTGAAATGGTATCCTCTGCTGTGTTTGCCGGAGGAGAGCAGGTTTTCGGCCACCATCACAAAGACGAAAGTCCCCAGGGGCTGTTCTGTGCAAATGGACAGTGCTCCCAGTGCACCCTTATCATCGACGGCGTTCCCCTGAAGAGCTGCATTGTTCCCCTCAGAGAGGGAATGACCGTAAGGACGGTGGAGGGCCTTCCCGAACTCGAGGACATTGCTCCACCAGTGGTAACTCTCCCTGAAACCCTGGAAACCGATGTTCTGATAATAGGCGCAGGTCCTTCCGGAATGGCGGCGGCAAAAGAACTGGGAAACGCAGGATTCCAGGTGATCATAGCCGACGACAAAGACAGAATGGGAGGCAAGCTGGTTCTTCAGACCCACAAGTTCTTCGGCTCCGTTGCCGACTGCAGGGCAGGCACCAGGGGTATCACCATTGCGGAAAAGCTGGAGGAAGAGCTTCGGGAACTGGAAACAGTGAGCATATGGCTGGAATCCATCGTTCTTGCTGTATTCAGCGACGGTACAGTGGGAATAAGGAAGCCCGAAGGCTACAGGATAGTAAGGCCCAGACAGCTCCTTGTTGCCGCAGGGGCCCGTGAGAAGTCACTTCCTTTTCCCGGCTGTACACTTCCCGGTGTTTATGGAGCCGGAGCATTCCAGACACTGGTGAACAGAGACCTGATAAGCTGCTCGAAGAGACTCTTCATTCTGGGAGGTGGAAACGTCGGCCTCATAGGAGCCTACCATGCACTTCAGGCAGGTATGACCGTGGTGGGTCTTGCCGAGGGAATGGAAAGGTGCGGAGGCTACAAGGTTCACGCCGACAAAATTGCAAGGCTCGGGGTTCCCATTTACACCAGGCATACAGTACTGGCTGCCCACGGAACGGAGAAACTCGAAAGTGTCACCATTTCCGAGATAGACGAGAATTTCAATCCGGTTCAAGGCACAGAGAAGAATTTCAAAGTGGATACCCTTCTCGTTGCAGTTGGCCTTAACTCCGTGAACGAGTTCCATGAAAAAGCACTTGAATTCGGAATCCCTTCAATGGTTACAGGCGATTCGGAAGAAATAGCCGAAGCCAGTGCGGCAATGTTCTCAGGGAAGATATGCGGAAGAAAGATCGCCTGCACCCTTCAGGGCTGCCAGGTGGAGATCCCCGAAGACTGGGCGGACAAGGCAGAGGTGCTGAAGAGCCCCGGAGGAAGAGTTGCCCAGTACAGGGAATCCGGTGAAAATCAGGGTGTCTACCCTGTGATCCACTGCCTGCAGGAGATACCCTGCAACCCCTGCATGACAGTTTGCCCCAAGGG
>CAZRCS010000164.1:0-4389 GCA_964598645.1 uncultured bacterium
AGTGATTAACGTAAGACAGAACTGATTCATTGAATCAGAATAATACTAAAGAACCTCAACGGAGGTAAGACTGTTAATCGGTAACGGTGAGCACATGAACTACTGGGTAGAATTCCGGATCCGGACACCAGGCAATGATTCCCCGTTCAGTTACCTTTACCCTAAGGTTTTCACCGTCATCGGGAAGAGAATCAAGGCTGATCCGGAAGAGGTGATCACCTGCACTGTATACATCAAATACCGGGTAGTCCTCTCTGCCGTCTCGAACCCACAGTCTTCCCTGGTCATCCACTCCCATTCCCCGCAGGGGAACCATTGCCCTGAATTCCGATGGATCCCATTGCATTTCAGGCGGAGCGCCTTCATTCTGAAGCTGTTCCATCATCTCTTCACGCTCTCTTTCAACGTCTTCAGGTGCTCGCTCCCGGGGTTCACGATTTTCTTCGATGGCGTAAAGAAAGTTCCCTTCTGGATCCAAAGCTGTAAGTTCAAAGCTTTCATAGGAATAGGGGGAATAGTAGACATTGCCGGAAAAGTCCGAAGTAAAGACGATTTCGCACTCCTCGGTGGACTCCCGCAGTCTCTCCCTGTTAAAGGGAGCAACACGGTTGTAATACTCGTATTCCTGGAAAGGAGAATCGCTCCAACGGGCCAGGAGTTTCCCGTACATGGAGTCCTCTCTGTTGAATATTCTGTAGCTTCCCGTGTATGATCCTCCTGAAGAAGGTGATATCCTTTCAGGAGACCAGGGTATAAAACCGGATATTACGGTATCCACGGAGAGATCGCTATCAAGGAAGGTCATTCTGGTCATGCCGGGATCGGATACTGCCACCCGTCCGTCAGCCAGCGAGATCATGCTGTATGGACGTATGTATTCCCCTGGCCCTTCCCCTGAACCGCCGGTTCTTTCAAGGAACTCTCCGTTTGGAGAGTAGCAGGATATGTCACATGTAACGCCGTCGAGAACCAGTATCCGTCCGTCTTCCATTATACATGCATCCCGGATGTCACCGAAAACATAGCAGCTGTCTCCCATTTCCTCTCCCACGGAAACCGATACCTGAAGAGAAGGGTCACTCTCAATATCGGAGACTGGTGTTTCTTCACGGGAACTGCAAGCCGAAACAAGAAACAGCATACACGCCGCAGTCAATCTCGATTTCAAATCTCTCCTCCATTTCTGAAAGAAAATACTAACATATAGAACAATTTCCTTTCCAATATGCTAAAAAAACAAAAACATTGACGATGTATCATTTTGATATATATTACCGATACCCTGATGAAAGGAGAGAAATGAAACGCCCGATTTTTATTGCAATAGTTACCCTGCTGACAGCTTTCCAGCTGAATGCGGAAGACTTCGAGATTCTTATGGTAATACCCGAACTCTACGGAGCCAATTACAATTTTAACAGCGATCACTTCCAGAGCATGGGATTCAGAATAACAACCGCCGGAACTGCGGACACCATGTCCGCGTGCAATTCTGGACTGCCTCCACTTGCAGTAGACACGCTCATAAGCCAGATCACAGATGTCACTCAGTTCGATGCGGTTGCGATCATGCCGTCAAGATGGCTTTATGTGGCAAATCCCTACGGTGATCTTATCGCCAGTCCCGAAGCCCTTGCTCTGGTTGAATCAGCGACTAGCAACTCAATACCGCTCTGGTCAACATGCGCAGGTCCCCTGGTTCTTGCTGCTGCTGATGTCCTTCAGGGAGTCACGATACAGGGAAGATCGGGACCGGATAGTTCCTTCATGTATACGTACCAGGCCGCTGGAGCCAACTACATCGGCTGGGGTCTTCTGCCGGTCATTGACGGCTCAGTGATAACCACAAGCAGGGGACAGTATTACCAGCGCGAAAACTGTCAGGCAGTTGTATCGGCCATGGCCGCTGCAGCAGGGGCATCCCCCGCACCAATATCAATCTGCGCCAACAGAGAAAGAAGTGCGGGAGATGCCTTTTCCACTGGAGCAAGGGATATTACTCAGACCTCGGACGGAGGATACATAATCTGCGGATATTCCTTCTCTGAAACCGGCAATCATTCTGACCTTCTCCTCTGCAAAACAGACAGCCAGGGCGGTCAGACCTGGGCAATCACAGCCGGATCCACGGGTTTCGAGTATGGTAACTGCGCTATAGAGGCACAAAACGGAGACCTTATCACCGCAGGTTACACTACCCAGTCCGGCAGTGAGGATTTTCTTCTGATCAGAACCGATTCAGATGGAAACGTCCTCTGGGAAAAGGTAATGGGAACTGACAGCCTGGACATTGCCAGATCCGTTTGTGAAGACCCGGAAGGGAACCTCTATGTCTGCGGATACACCACCGCCGACACCCAGGGGGAAAGCGATGTGCTTCTCATAAAAACAGACAGCAGCGGTAATGCCATTTGGGAAAAACGCTACGGCGGGAATGGTCCTGAAACCGCCGACAGAGTCCAGATAACCCCATTGGGCAATCTGCTCATAGCAGGCTCCACAGGCTCTTATACAGACAACTATGATGCCCTTCTCATACTCGCAGACTCAGACGGCAATCTTATATGGGAAAACTATTATGGAGCACAGGGCGGCGAGGGCGGCTATGACAGGGCAAATGCAGCTGTTGTTACCTCATCAGGGCGCATAGCCCTGGCAGGAGAATCCAATGACCCCGATAACTGCGGTATGTACTTCGTTCTCACAGACTCAGACGGTGAAAAACTCACAGAAAGTTTCCACGGGAACATCTTCTACGATTACGCCGGTGACATCATAGAGACCCCGGACGGGGGATTTATCCTTGTCGGAGCATCAAAGGACAGGTTCACCTGTGATAATGATCTATACATCGTGAAACTCAACGAAAACGGAGAATTGGTCTGGGAGCAGGAGTACGGAGAGGAAAACCTGGATGAATGGGGTACCTCCATCGAAGGAATCGGTGACGGCTATTACATGGTTGCCGGACAAAGAGAAACAGAAGACGGCAGCTTCCAGGTCTGGGTCTTCCAGATAGAAGACACAGCCCAGGGCATGGAACCGGAAGCGGCCATGGATCCCGCTGTTTTTCCAAACCCGGCTTCAAGCTCCATAACAGTGAGTGGAATACAGGAGAACAGCCTGGTAAACATCTACGACATGGCTGGAAGAAATCGCACCATGATCGCCACAGGGGACAATACGGTGCAGATCGATGTCAATAACCTTCCATGCGGCATCTATACAGTTACGACCCTTTCGGGAGACAGATCAGGAAGCCGCCGTTTCACTGTGATGAGATAGCGGACCCCGCCCCGCCGGGCTGACCCCCGGTGGGGTCATTGAACCGTAGAAGCAAAGCAACGAGCAGAGGTATTACCCTCGGGTCAACTATGGGTAAACAGCATCATCTTCGAAGGGGAGCAGCAAAGAGAGAATCAGAGCTGAGAAAGAATACATGATCCCCCTGAACACTTATATTGCCCAAGTTACCGCCCTCAAGATCTATCTGGGTCACCGGGTCAACTACGGAAAAGCTGTCCCAGTCCATGCCGCAGAGGAACACCTTATCCGAAAACCCGCAAAGGTACTCTCCGTCAGGCAGAACGAGGTAAAAATCAATGGGTTCACCCGAATTCAACACCTCAGTTCCGTCAACATACCGAAGCACCTGACCGGATGGAGTGGATACTACACCTGCATCAGGCAATACCCATTTGTCTATAAGAATTGAATATCCGTCATTTATCTCAAAAAGGGCTTCTGAGGATTTCATATCGTAAAATACCCACGGCGGATAGCCGCAGCAGACAATATCAGAGAGAGGGGAGGTAAAAAAACCATCTGAAAGGTAACCATCATGATACGATCTCTCTCCTGTAAGCAGATTAACCATATCCACCGGTTCATAATCCTGTTCACCGGAATACATCTCAACAAAACCTTCTGCATCAGGTTCACAGCTTAGAAAAGGAACACCGTACAGGCTCCTGGAATCCTTTGTGAAGTCAAAGAGCGGACCGCAGCCGATATTGAAGGAAAGGGCTAAAGCCCTGCCATTACCTCCTTCAGAATCAAAAACCACAATAGCTTCCGGGCAGGGAATTGAATCAACTGGAGAACGGACCGTGAAGCCGCAGCAGACCAACTCCCCGTCTGAAGAACCAGTAAGATATGATATTCCAACCACTTCAGCCCAACCGAGCCCCGGCCAGTCCCACTGCGGTTCCCAGGGCGTTAACTGGTAGTGACCATCCGCTGTAACCGTCCACAGGTCGCCTTCTTTGTCGGCAAACAAAAGACTGCTGTCTGCCAGAGGAACCAGGGCATTCACATACTCCGAAACCCCGCCCGCCACAAGAGAACACACCGCTGGAAGAATTGCCAGTACCATAGGAACAGTCATAA
>CAZRCS010000165.1:0-4367 GCA_964598645.1 uncultured bacterium
CAAGGGCGTTGATGGCTGCAATAGCTATGGCATGGTTGAAGCTTCCCTGGTTGGGGTGAGCGAGGATAAGTGAGACATTCATTGGGGATCGTCCTATCGGTAGACTCTATTTGGTTATTTATTGCCATTAATATCCTATTCACTCAATGGGCCATTTTGGTATGGCCTTGTCTATCTCTTTCATAAGGCGTATGGTTTCCTTTAAGGCCACTACAACCTTCTGATAGTGCATGAGGTCATCGAACGAGAGCTGCCTGCCTCGTCGGTCCTTCAGCCACTTCTCGCAGACCTGGTAGCCACCTATATGAAAATCCCAGACTTCACGGGGCACGCCTTCGAAATACTGGGTCTTGTTGATAAAGACGTATCCTGTTTGGTCATCGTCATAGACTACAAACTTGGGAAAGCCCTTTTCCACAATATTTTCCCCAACCACAGGATAACGGGTTATGAGCTGGCTGAGATACGGGCTTTCCATCAGATGCAGGGCCACCAGCTCCTCACCGAGGAAACAGAGTTTTCGAAAGAGGTCCAGGTTTGAGGTTAGGGGTACTCGGGGGAAGTCGATCTTCAGGAACTCAGCGTAGCGCTGCCGATAAGTCGGGGAGTGGAAGATGGCGTAAATGTAGTCGAATATATCCTCAGGGCCGAATGTTGTGGTCAGATCACCGTGGCCGTCTGAGACGAACTTGAGGCCGAGGCGAGAGGAAAAAGCGGAGACAAAATCGGGATTGAGGTTGGGGATGCGTCCATATGGATCTTGATTACAGATGCCGCCTGCATCTTGTATAATTTGCCTCTGATTAATTTCTTTATTAACAACGTCATAAAGATACAGTGGTGCAATAGATGTCCTATCATATACTGCAACAATCTTATGCGTGGAAAGCAATCGCGTGGATAGTACGGCAAATGGTTCTTTGGTCTGGCGAGTACATAACAAGCCAACATTTTTTTGGAGCATATTTCCTTGAACTTCGAATACAGGTCGGCTTGTAAATCCAGGTTGATAATATATGAAACGATCATCGAATGGCCGATAAATGCATTTATTTATATTATTTGATTCGAAGTGATATTTAGATGCTCTTTCTTCAATATCATAGCTACTCGACGGAAATATATTAAATTTTATTTTAAAAGACTCATCATAACATCCCGAGAATAGCTTGGTCATCCTCTTTTCTAATACGGATTTGTCGAAATCGATGCATAATCTGTCGCGGTCTGTATTTAAACCGCTACCAATTATATTAAATATGCTTGATAATGGTAAATATTCTTGATATGCTGAATCCGTTTCAGCGATCGGAACGAAGAATCTATTAGGAAATTGCGGATTCAATTCAAGAAAATCGGTTGTTTCAAGGGTTTTGCCTAATAAGAACTCATATTTTTCTTCTCTGCTTCCCATTATATCATAATAATATACCTTACTGGAATCTCTCTTTGCTTTCTTCTTTACAAAGACTCCTATGGCTACTCCTTGCTTGATATCAAATACATTTTCATCTGGAATTCCATCAGTAGTTTTTTCCTGTTTATTGCTATTTCCATGTAGATTAACGATAAATATCTCTGAGAACATATTCATTAGAGATTCTCTCATTTGTCTATGTGTAATACCATCTATATATGTATTGTTTGTAATGAAAGCAAGTATGCCGTAACCTGTCTGTTCTATGCGCCATTGAGCCCATCGAATAAATTTTATAAAATCATCGTCAAGATTTAGTTTCTTTTCATTTAAATCCTTTTTATAGTCATTTAAAAGTTTCAATATGAAATTTCCACGGTTCATCATTCCAAAATTGGAGTAAGGAGGATTTCCTGCAATTACCATAATTGGCAGGTCGCGTTTAACGATAGATGCAGCACTTGCCTCCTCACTTAAGATTCGCAGCCCCCAAAGAGCTTCAGCTATTTTTATTGGAGGCTCCTCCAGTGTGTTGGTCAAATAGACCCCAAGGCGCTCGTCCGCCTCAAAGTCGTACCGCCACTGCTTCTGCTGCTCCTTCGGCAGGTCGTACCCTGCGAGCAGCATTCCCAGCTTGAAGTGGGCTACAGCGTAAGGGGCCATGAGCAGCTCGAAGCCGAATAGACGGGGCAAGAGATGATCCCGCACATAAGCTGACCATAAACCAGCATCGCCTCGTTTCATGAACTCGGCCCGGATGAAGTCCATCACGGCATAAAGGAAGGTGCCTGTTCCGCAGGCTGGATCCAGAATCAGAACTTTTGGCCTCTCCTCTGATACCGTATGGAGCAGCTTGCTCCGATCCGGCCTGCCCTGCTGATCCAGAATAGCCTCCTCCCGATCGTACTCCACCACATCTGCGGTGTGGGCCAGCCCACCCTCCAGGCCAAATCGAGTTCTAAGGATGTAGTCAACCGACTTGACGATATACTGAACCACAGGCTCAGGCGTATAGTACACGCCCCGTCGCTCCCGGGTTTTGGGATCATAAGCTGCCAGAAAAGTCTCATAGAAATGCACAATTGGGTCTTCCTGGCGGGTTCTTTTGCCAAAGTCCTCCAGCACCTTCTCCATGTCCGTATTGGCCAGGATCTGCACTAGATCATCCACAAAGTCGACATAAGGCTCCTCGTCTAGGCTGGAGCCAGTGATGGTCTCAAAGAGCTTTTTCAAGAAGGGATTTGTCTTGGGGATCTCACGAGCTGAGCCAAGCCGCTGGAAGGATTCCGGTCCCTTATGGTTGCAGCGCGCCGCAAAAAGTCCGTACACTATGGTTTGAGCGTACATGTCTGCGAACTCAGTCACCTTCTCCGGCTTGTTCAGATCGGGAATGAGAACCTGACTGAAGGCCTCTCTCAGATCCTTGAGGTCTGAGGATGCTTTATCCTTTTCAAAAGCTTCCACAATGGTATCCCGGATGATGTGAGCCAGCTTGGCCGTTCTTTCTGAGAGGTCCTTGGGCGTGGTGATGGGCTGTGGACGGCTTTCTAAGAATAGCCTGAGAAGCTGCACCGTTTCACCGATTCCCTTTTTATCCAGCAGGATCTTGTTTCCTTTGCCGATCCTGCCCAGCCGGGCACTGTCGCGGAGTTGCCCATCCTCAAACCAGCGAAATTCCAGGTAGTCTGTCAGTATCAAATTGGGCAGAGATCTTTTGTAGCGCTTTAACTGGTCGGAGTCCTCTGCCTCATCCAGGGACTTGCCGAGGTCTTTGGTCTCTATATAGCCAATGGAGAGTCCGTCCCTGCGCAATACGAAATCCGGCGCTCCGCATTCAACTCTTTTCGGCTCGTTGGTGGCTTTGATCTTCGAGTCCAATTCTTCAATCAGATCCTTTAGAGCCGGTCGGTGGGTGTGCTCTGTCGCCCTTCCCGTCTTGAATTCTCGATCAATTTTTCCAAGATATGACTTTATAATATCGCTCATCGCTTGCCACCGGATAGAGGCATAAACCGTTTCTCACACCAAAAACCTTTTGGATGGGCGAGTCTTTTGCAGCAACTTTGATGAAGATCGAGGCCGCCCACGCCCTAGTTATGCATGCATCTGCTGCCCGAGGCGGAGGCCGAGCTTCGAGCCCAGTACAGGGTGCGAACAGCAAACTACGTCCTAATTGAGGGCAACCGCCAACGATGACACAATGCTACGGGTTTTGAGGTGAGGCGCAAAATAACAAACAGAGGCGAGAGACATTCCGACATTCGATCTGATACTGACTAATAATGCCATCCAGGAACCTGGCCTACTGCCAGGGGGCTGTGGAGTTTGGCCCATTTAATGGCTCAGATGGCAAATTATTGAACTCTTGAAAATAGTCCCTACTAAATCAGACGTCTCACAAGGCCGCGCTTTTTGGCATATTCATCCAGGTCCTCAAGCTCATCCTTATGCATCTCATAGTACTCCCAAATATCGTCAGAGCACTTGGTTTCTTCGCCCTCTGTTATCACGCCTTCAAAATCCCGGTCGGAGAGCGGTTCCCTTTTAGTTAGTCTGGTCTTGCTGTTGGCCATCATAATGCTATAGGTCTCCTCTTGTATATCCGTTCTCTATTCATTTTATCCAGTTCTTTCCTGGCTGGCCGGAGCATCTTCAGCGAGAACGACACAACCGATCACTTATCTTTTTGCATTAATTCTTAACGCCAGAACAGACTCTATTTTTTTACTCAAGACTTATCTTTTCGCTTTCCGCCCTTAAAACCAGAGTCTGCATGCCCATACGCGGCCCTCCTACGCGCTCATGACCGCGCATGGTACTGAACGCCTGTCCCTTTGATGATGCCCATGAGCCTGATTGGGGATCCGTGATCGAGCCCGAGCCCCCGGAGTGCTGTTAAGGGGAAATCTTCTTATCCTGCACATCCCAAAAGCTGACCGGATATGAGCAG
>CAZRCS010000166.1:0-1786 GCA_964598645.1 uncultured bacterium
GAGGGTCTCGACACCGACAGCTCGGTGGTTGCCCAGGTGGAACAGGCTGAAAAGCAGGCCGAGGAAACCCTCAAGGGCGCTCTGATACAGACCTATTACGAAAGATACGTGGTGGATGCAGTCGATGTCCCCGAAGAGAGGGTTCTGGCCTATTACCAGGAACACACCGGTGACATATACAGGCAGGATCCGCAGGTTAAGGTTTCCATTCTCGTAACCGACTCTGAAGAATCTATGGCTGAAGCCCGGGCCGCCCTTGATGAAATGTCCTTCGAGGATGCAGTGGCAGCTTTCTCCACACACCAGCCTACGGTTCAGACACAGGGTGATCTCGGCTGGGTACCCATGAACGCCCCTCTCCCCTACATCAGTGGTGAACTTGATATTACAGGGGATATATACACATCTGAACCCGGTACCATTTTCGGACCTGCCCGGACAAACCTTGGGCTGACCCTTTTCAAGGTAACAGACGTCCTTGAAGAAGGAGTGAAACCCCTGGATGAGGTGCGGGAATCCATCGAAGCAACCCTCAGACCGAATCTGGTCAATGAGTACCTCTACGAAACAGTTTTCCCTGAACTCAGAGAGAGGTATGAGGTCGAGATCAATGAAGATGCATTCCTTCCTTCTGAAAGCATCGGTGCAGACAGCCTGATGACCCTTGCCCAGGAAACCATGGGTATAGATCCGCAAACAGCGATATCCTACTTCAAGCTCTTCATTGATAGATATCCGAGCAATGAAAGATGCGATCAGGCTCAGTTCCTCATCGGTTTCACCTTCAGTGAGCAGATGGGCGAATATGAATCTGCGCGGGATGCTTTCCGTGTTCTCGTGAATGAGTATCCCCAGTCGGAACTTGCAGATGATGCCGAGTGGATGATTGAGAACATGGAAGTACCCATAGAGCAGTTCATCCCCGCAGAAACCGATAGTCTATAGAACCATTTCAGCGGTGTTATGGGGCTCCTCTTTCGGGGAGCCCCTTCAATATTGCAGAAAAACCGATTTGTAGAGATATTTCATGCTGATCTTTTTACGCAGACAGCTGGAGGATACGTCTTTTGAGAACTCTATACGTTATCATGATTTTGCTGACTCTCATACTCCTTTCATCATGCAGACCGGATGTGGATGAGAATGCAACTGCGGCGGAGAAAGCCGCCCTTGCTCTTCGAATGCTTGCAGAAGAAGACTTTCAGCAGGCATTCGACCTTTACGAATCTGCACTTGACCAGCAGCCGGACAATCCTGATGCTCCAGCCTGGGAAATGGGAAGGGCAGAAGCCCTCCTTGTTCTGGGAAACCCCACTGATGCCCATACCGTTTCAGCGAAATACATCAACTCATCCAATCCTGCATTCAGATCACAGGCATATCTGCTTGAGTCTATGGCACAGGCCCTGTCCTCTCCAGTTTCAGCCCTGAACACTCTTTCACAGACAGACCTGGAGCAGCTGGATTCATACCACGCTGAAAAAGCAGTGGTCATATGTAGAGAACAACTGGACCGCATAAGACTGGAAAACCTTCCAGACTACAGGGACAGAAGCTGGTTCGAGGTCTATGTCCTCCTGGAACTGGAGGACCGATACGCAAGAACCGGTGACGCGGAAAGGGCAGTACTCTACGCTTCGGAAATAGACAGGCTCTACCCCTCTGCCCATTCCATGTACGGCAGACCTGAAATTTCCGGAGGAGCCGAATTGTCAGATACGTGGATTGCTCTTCTGCTTCCGCTGACCGGTCAGGGTTCCGAGTTCGCAGGGCAGGTGGCTTCCGG
>CAZRCS010000166.1:1886-4356 GCA_964598645.1 uncultured bacterium
AGAATTGGCGAACCTGTGTTCAGGCTCGTAGTCAGTCAGGGGAATCAGGCAGCGGCAGTTGCGGAGTATGCGGTAAGGGAGGAAGGTTATACCAGGTTCGGAGTCATTTACCCGTATACCGCACAGGCAACCGGTGAAGCCGAGCAGTTCAGAGCCGTGGTGGAGAGCCTTGGAGGAACCGTGGTATCATCCCAGGGATATCAGCCTGGAAGTACCGACTTCAAAGACCAGATAACTGTAGTAAAATCCCATTCTCCGCAGGCTGTATTTCTCCCCGTTTCCGCCTGGGACGCTGTTCAGATAGCGCCTCAGCTCCGTTTCTACAGCCTCGAAGTCCCGCTGTTCGGTACTTCAGGCTGGGACGACGATCTGCTTTTACGGCACGGAGGGGAATATGTGGAAGGGGCGGTATTCACAGCTGCCTTCGGTCTTTCTTCATTATATCCTGAAACAGCCAGATTCGTTTACACATACACTCGAACCACCGGCGAAGAGCCCACAGCAATAGCAGCCCAGGGATACGATGCAGCGTGTATTCTGCTTGAAGCATGGGAAAGCACTTCAAGCCCGAACAGAAACAGGATTGCCCGGAAACTGTCCACAATGCCCCCCTATTACGGCGCTTCCGGCCGATGCGTGCTGGGAACGGAAACCGAGACAAGGGTCTCCTGGCCTATGATGACCGTGGTGGAAGGCGAAATAATTGGTGTCGAGTAAGGGATTCCACTGGGGAGTCGATATCGGGGGATCATATGCAAAAATCGGCTACCTGAAGGAAAAGGAGTTCGTTCTGGAAAGATCCCTTCCCACAGGTGCTTCTTCCACACCGGAAGATGTACTGAAGGAAGCCGCTGAAATCATTCTTGCAAGGGATCCTTCACCGGCGGCTGTGGGTCTTGGTGCCGCAGGTCTGATAAACCTCGGTTCGGGTATGATTCAGTTCAGTCCCAATTTACCCTTATGGACCGGAGCTTCGGTCAAAGGGATAATGCATCGGCATCTTAATGCCCCGGTATTCCTGGATAACGACTGCAACGTCTTCGCAGCAGGTGCAATAAATTCTGGTGAGATCCCCGGCAGAGGGCTCTGGCTTTTCATAACACTGGGAACCGGCATAGGCGGCAGCATAATAAATGACGGTACAATAATCTACGGCACAGGAGGCTCGGGGGAGTTCGGTCATACCACGGTCAAAGAAGGCGGGTTGCCCTGTCCGTGCGGTTCTTCCGGATGCTGGGAGATGTATGCAGGCAGGAAAGCCCTTGAGTGGTACTACCGAAGGATTACAGGAAATCATCTTTCTCCCAGAGAGATTTCCCACCTTGCTTCAAGTGGAAACCCCGCGGCCAGAGAGGCCTTCCGGGAATATGGCAGATGGTTCGGAATAGGGCTGGCTAATCTGGCAAACTGTTTTGCTCCTGAGGGATTCTTCATTGCAGGAGGTTTATCTGCTGCTTTGAAACACTTCGATATCACTGCAAGAAGGGAATACATTCACCGCTGCAGACATCCCTGGAGCCTTTCCATGCTGGAGAATTCACCTGACGCAGGTGCGTATGGTGCAGCATCCATGGCAAGCTTCCAATGCTGATTCTCCTATTGGCTGTCATTCTGCAGCCGGATACCACAGACACGGTTCCCATGGAAACAATGGGTTACGCAGCCGATTCGCTTTTTTTCAAGATAGATCAGGAGGACCTGATTCTTGTAGGCACTGCATCCCTTGAATACACCGCCATGGGAATCAAAGCCGATACCATCCACTACCAGTCACAAAGGGAAACGGTGACTGCCTCGGGGAACATGGAACTCACAAATGCCGGTGAAACCGCCACTGGAACCGGGCTTGTCTATCACATACCTACATCCACAGCAAGAACATATGACACATCTTCACTCTACGACAGAGCGGTTTACAGCAGTGAAACCGTTACTATGCTCTCCCGTGATGAATTCAACCTGACCAATGTTCGGTTCACAAGCTGTGAAAAAGACACCTTCGACTACTACTTCTGGTCAAGCAGAATGAAGGTTTTCCCTGATGACAAGGCCATTGCCGGGCCGGTAACTCTCTACGTGGAAGAAACTCCGGTTTTCTGGGTTCCCTTCGCGGTTTTCCCTATAAGAAGGGGAAGGTCATCGGGCTTTACCCTGCCTACCCTTGGCGCATCATCCAGGGATGGAAGATACATAAGAAAGATGGGCTACTACTTCGGTTTCTCTGATTACGCCGACCTGCTTTTCTCAGCGGACCTCATGGAGAAAACAAGATTCCAGATTACCGCAACTGAAAGACATACACTGCGGTACGTCATGAACGGGAGAACAAGACTTCAATGGCGAAGACAGTTCGAATCACAGAGAGACCGCTGGCTCATTGAAACCCTTCATAACCACGAGCTCCCTGACGGTACTTCAATGAAAATGACGGGAAACTTCGTCAGTGACCGTTCATATCTCGAGGAAACCC
>CAZRCS010000167.1:0-4343 GCA_964598645.1 uncultured bacterium
AGAAGGTTCTCGAACTGGAGGGACGACTGAATCAGATCGAGGAGGAGGCCAGGGAGAATTACGGCAAATCACTTGCTACCTATGGCATCTCCAATCTTGCAGGTCTGGCGATACTTGATTTCATCGAGTACTGTGAACGGGCAGGAGATCACATAAAGAATATCGCCCAGTCAATAATCGGCGGCGGTATCTGGCATGGTGAGGAGCCGGAAGATTAGATGACGGCAGCCATTTCATACGCGCACCCTTCCAGTGGAGAAGTCTCTTGAGGTGTATTTTACCTGTTTTGTTTTTTCTTGCAGTATGTGCATCTGCACAGAGCAGGCTTGTTCTGGAGGAACTGCCATACCCTGACCACGGCAGGTCAGGTGAGGAGCTTGAAGCTCCTCTGTCCATTCAGGTAACCTCCGCCTATTCGGGACAGCCTGTACCGGATTATCCGGTTTACTTTGCAATTGCCGGGGGCGATGCCCAGCTGATAGCCGCTGAGGGTTGTTACACCATCGATCCCGAAGATTCCGAAGGATTGGTCGTGCAGACCGACGAAAACGGTGTTGCAAAAGCAGGTCTTCTTCTGGGGAAAATGGGAGAGATCTCTGTTGATGTCTCGGTAACGGATCATGACGGAGTTCATTCTACCCTGACCTATCACCTGGTGGCTCTGGATATCAGAGCCATAGTTTTCCAGATTTTCGGCGGTCTTGCGCTGTTTCTCATGGGAATGCAGCTGATGTCTGCGAACCTTCAGCAGGTAGCCGGCAACAAAATGAGATCCATACTGAAAGCCCTTACGAAGAATCGTTTCATGGGAGTAGCAGCAGGTGCTCTGGTTACCGCCCTGATTCAAAGCTCAAGTGCCACCACCGTTATAACCGTGGGATTCGTTAACAGTGCACTGATGTCACTGGAGCAGGCTATAGGCGTTATCCTCGGGGCTAACGTGGGAACCACCATCACAGGGCAGCTGATAGCATTCAAAGCAACCAGCTACGCTTATCCAATGATAGGGATCGGTTTTGCGTTTTCAGCCTTTTCCAAAAATGCGAAAAGACAGATGTGGGGCAGGGCTCTTACCGGTCTTGGTCTTCTTTTCCTTGGTATGACAACCATGAGCGGAGTGATGAAACCCCTCCAGGGAAGCGCTCCAGTCAGAGAGTTCTTCACCAGTTTCAGCACCAGTCCACTTCTGGGCATCTTTGCCGGAATGATCGTTACCCTTTTCGTTCAGAGTTCCAGTGCAACCGTTGGTCTAACCATGACTCTGGCGGGATCAGGGCTGATAGGCCTTCAGGGAGCATTCTTCCTGGTGCTTGGCGATAACATAGGGACAACCATAACAGCCCAGTTGGCGGCAATTGGAAGCAACCGTAATGCCAAGCAGACTGCCATGGCCCATACTCTGATCAAAATGATCGGGGCTGCCTATTTTGCTGTTTTCATACTGGATCCCAACGGATTTTTTCTGGATATCGTCCGCAGAACCTCAGATGATCCTGTGAGACAGGTGGCAAACGCCCATACCATATTCAACGTAGTCAACTGTATCATGTTCCTGCCCCTGGTGCCTCTGGTTGCCAGGCTCTGCAGGCTCATTCTCCCTGTTGGACAGGAGGAGATCGAGAGCAGGCATCCGGAGCTTCATCTTGATGTGAATCTTCTTGATTCTCCTGCCCTTGCACTTGATACTCTTAACAGGGAGATGGCTTCCATGGCCAAGTTCTCAGGAAAGGGCCTCATATGGGGAGCAGAGCACTTCCTGTTCGGGAAGCACAATCCTAAAAGAATTTTCGCCATGGAAGACAGTGTTGACGACATGCAGAGAGACATGACGGTATATGCAACGAAGCTGTTCAATGCAAATCTGTCTGAGGAGCAAAGCCTTACCCTTCCTGTGATACTACATTCCATAAACGACATCGAGAGGGTTTCCGATCACTCAGTGAACATGGTTGAAGCGAGGAAAAGGGTTAAGGGCAATATTCTTGAGGAAGATGGCCCCCTTTCTTCCGCAGCGGGTCAGGCCATCAAGGTGATCAGGCGGATGGTCGGTTACATAGTACAGGCTTTGGAAAACCATGACCTCGACGCTGCCCAGAAGGTTCTCGAACTGGAGGGACGGCTGAATCAGATAGAGGAGGAAGCCAGGGATAACTACAGCAAATCGCTGGCTACCTACGGGCTGTCCAACCTTACCGGACTTGCTATTTTAGACTTCATAGAGTACTGTGAAAGAGCTGGTGACCACATAAAGAACATTGCCCAGTCCATTCTGGGCGGGAACGTTTGGCGCAGCGACGAGGAAGATGACTAGGATCACAGAACGGGAGGGTAGTTATGGGCAGGGATTCCGTAAGCAGGTTTGAGGTTGATCTTGACCGGATAGAGTCGGGAATTGCTGTTTTGCTTACCCCAGGCGGTTTCTCATGGCATCTTCCGGAGCAGTACCTTCCTTCCGGAGTCACCGAGGGTATGACCATGAAGGTAACGCTGATCGGAGACACTGAAGCTACCAGCGCCCGAATTGACAGGATCAGCGATCTCAGAGAAAGACTGGAGAACCGGTGAGGGAAAGAAGCATGGGCACACTGGTACTTGTGGCCACTCCTATAGGCAACCTTAACGACATGTCTCCCCGGGCGGTTTCGGCACTTCAGGAAGCTGATGCGGTGATGGCGGAAGACACAAGGCGCACCGGCAGGTTCGTGCCGGACAGGAAGCGCCTGTACAGCTGCCACGACCATAATGTGAGGGGACGCCTGCCGCAGATTGAGGATTTTCTGAGGCAGGGTCTGACCGTGGCCATGGCCAGCGACGCAGGGACTCCCGGCATCTCTGACCCGGCATATCGGGCGGTTTCTCTTGCATTGTCCCTTGGTGCCGGAGTTACCATGGTTCCGGGACCTTCGGCTGTCGTTATGGGTATTGTTATCTCAGGACTTCCTACTGACAGGTTTGCCTTCGAAGGTTTTCCTCCACTGAAGAAGGGCAAGCGGCAGAAGCGTTTCGTGGAGATGGCAGACTACTCCGGAACGTTGGCCTACTATGTGGGCCCTCATCACCTTCACAGAACTCTCTCAGAGATGCTCGAGATATTCGGAGACAGAAGATGCTGCATTGCCAGAGAACTCACAAAAATGCACGAAGAGGTGTTAAGGGGTACCCTTTCAGAGATGTGTGAACGATATTCCGACTCTCCTCCGAAGGGGGAGATTACTCTGCTTGTAGAAGGAGCATCCCCATGAACCTTGAGAACATCAGAAACACCTTTAAGGGACTGCTCAAACCGGTGGTGACGTTACTGGTGAAGATAGGGGTTACGCCTGCCGGAGCAACCGTAACCGGTCTTCTGATAACATTGTGCGCATCCTGGTTCGTCTACGGGGGTTCTTTCCTGACCGGCGGAATCATACTCATAATAGGAAGCCTTTTTGATGCAGTTGACGGAAGCATAGCACGCATGACCGGTTCTTCCTCCAAGGGAGGCGCCGCCCTGGACTCTTCGCTTGACAGGGTCGGAGAAATACTGATTTTCACAGCGGTGCTTGCCGGAAAGGCCGGAAGTGAACATGATAGCTTGTTGTTTATAATTCCCGCGGCCATGGGAGGGTCTTTCATGGTTAGTTATGTAAGGGCCAGGGCCGAGGGACTTGGTATTGAGTGCAAGGTTGGGCTTTTTACCCGAACCGAAAGACTGGTTCTGGTGATAGCCGGAATAACACTTTCTTCTCTGCTTCCATGGGGAACGGAGCTTATACTTTGGAGCTGCGCGATTATTGCTGCAGGCTCCTGGTTCACAGCTCTGCAGAGACTATTGAAAGTTACAGGGGATGGAAGGGGAATCCCTCTGAACTAGAGGGCTGCTTCCATTCGAACATTACCCGTCAGGGAGGATAATTGAATGTCTAAAAAAGTGAGGGTGGCTATAATCGGAGTGGGCAACTGTGCGAGCAGCCTTGTCCAGGGAGTAGAGTACTACAAGAACGCCAAAGATGAAGACAAGGTTCCAGGTCTCATGCATGTGAACCTGGGCGGATACCATGTGAAGGATGTTGAGTTCAGTGCAGCCTTCGACATCAACGTTACCAAGGTTGGCAAAGACCTCAGCGAAGCTATTTTCGCCGACCCCAACTGCACTATCAAGCTCTGCGACGTGCCCAAAACCGGCATTACCGTCAGCAGAGGCATGACCCACGACGGCCTGGGCAAATACCTGAAGCCCGTGATCGAGAAGGCCCCTGGACCAACAGCCGATATCGTCGGGATCCTTCGTGAAACCAAAACAGATGTGGTCGTAAGCTACCTTCCCGTCGGAAGCGAAGAGGCTACTAAGTGGTACGTCGAAC
>CAZRCS010000168.1:0-4329 GCA_964598645.1 uncultured bacterium
ACCTTCGAAGAAGGAAGTATCCCGCAATGGCACCAAGGGGTTCTGACAAACCGGAAAGGGAAGACCACAGAAGCGCCTTCTTTCTGCTGCCAGTGGCACAGTAGATGGGCATGGATACGGAAATTCCCTCGGGTATGTTGTGAATGGCAATGGCAATTGCAATGGGGATGCCCAGCATCGGGCTTTCCATTGCAGCCAGGAATGTTGCGAATCCCTCGGGGAAATTGTGTATGGAGATTGCCAGAGCCGTGGTCAGCCCGACCCTCATAAGCCTTCTGTCGCACGAATCGTGTATCTCGTGGGGGTTCTCTGCTTCAGGCACCAGCCTGTCTATTACTCCAACGATGAGTATTCCCGAAAAGAACGCGACCACGGTGAGCCAGGAAGCCTGATGAGCCCCATAGGCCAAAGTGAGAGATTCCCTGGCTGCACCAAGTATATCTACGAATGACACATAGAGCATTACCCCGGCAGAAAACCCAAGGGAGAAACCCAGGGCTGTGGGATCCCTTCTTCCCGAGATGAAAGCAATGACGCTGCCTATTGCAGTAGAAAGCCCTGCAAAGCATACAAGAAGAACTGCCGGAATAAAATTGCTGTTATTCATGTGTTATCGGACCCCGGGGGTTCCGCCCCCGGGGTCCTGTTTCCCTTAGAAACTCTCGGCGCAGTCAGTTATCTTCACATCGTCTACGAGGATCCAGGACGGAACCGAAACGGCGCTGGGATCTCTTCTGCCGTAGGTGTTGGATGTGTTGACGCTGACTGACTCAGAGGACATACCGATGATATTGCCGAAGATCGTCTTGAAACTGTCGGTTATTCTGCTGGAGAATATGGGGCTGACTATCTTCCCGTTCTTCATCAATACCGCACTGAAACGGCTGCTGCCTGTGAAAATGCCCTTGCTCATGTTTGGAAGGTTCATGTAGTGTATTGCAGGGATGTACAGAACCATCTCATGGTCTTCCAGGGCCTCCGAGAGGTTGACTGGGCCTTCCCCGGGTTCCATGGCGAGACAGCCTGCGTTGGCTGTTGCTGTTTTCCCGTACTTGGAAGCGGTATTCCTGTCGTAAAGAAGGGATGCAAGTCTGCCCTTCTCTATCATGGGAAGTGTCTTCGAAGGAATTCCGCAGTCACTTAAAGGATTTGAAAACACATTCTCGTTGAAGGGGTCATCCAGAACAGTTACCGAGGGATGAAGGATCTCATCACCGATCTCATTACCGGCGGTCCATCCCATTTTCATTTCCCAGGTTCTTCCGGCGCATCCTGTCCATACGGCCATTCCAAGAAGATCCCCCACGGCCTGGGAACCAAGGGCTACCTTGTAATGGCCGGGCTCCACTTTGAAACCTTCCCTGTTTTCGTAAACGGGAAGCAGCTTTTTGAATGCATCGATGGTTTTTTCCGCAGTTACGTCTCCGGCTTTCCAGCCTGTCTGCCAGTCTGCAAGCTCCCACAGTTTTCCCGGATGCTTGAGAACACAGGTGAACTGCTGATCCGTTAGAATGGTACGGGCGTAATTACCATTGGCGGTTGTAACAAGGAAGGTCTCGGTACTTCCGCTGGACCAGGAACCTGAGAAATTGTAGTCTTCCCCGCAGGATTTAATGATGCTGCTGTAAACCTTCTCCTTCACCGATGGATCAAGAGTGTCCAGATCAGGGTCGTACTGACCGCTCTCGTCGATGTTGAGTTCTATTTCGGTGAGAACGGGAGTGTAGTCCATCTCTCCTGAGCTTTCGGTCTTTTCTGCAACGGACAATATCATATTGAACAGATCATCCGGGTTCTCAATTTCTCCGAGGTGAGTATGGGTTCCCTTACGCCTCCCTGAGATTACCTCTACATCCAGCCTTGTAAGCTCTTCGCTGGTGTTCAGGCTCACAGAGTTATTCCCGATTCTCATGAGGTGGCTGTTCTCATGGTGAAGGTGTATGGAGGCGGATATGCCACGTTCTGCAGCTTTGTCCCTTGCTTCCATAACGATCTTCCTGGTTATTTCATTCAGCATGGCCTACCTCCTCTCTCCGGATATTACATTGTCAAATCTCACAACGGGTACTCCGTGACCCAGCTCCATTACCTGGTTGGGCTCACCTTTGCCGCAGTTCTCAACCTGTTCCACGGACCAGGTGGATTCGTCTCCAACGGCGGTAAGGTCGTTGTAGAATTCAACGGTGTGTCCCTGGTATGATGGATTCCTGAGTACCCTGGTAACTTCACCGTTCTTTATCTCCCAGGCTATTTCACAGCCGAAATGGAAGTGCTCCCGGTTGGAGCCTATGGACCAGCTCGTGGGGTTATCGACCATTATGCCGTCTTCCGTTGAGCTCACTATGTCATCAAGGGTTCCATCGGTTCCAGGCATAATGTTCACGTTGGTCATTCTGTCGATGGGAGCCTTGTAGAAAGCGGTAGATCTGCTTGCGCCTCCGCTTTCCGCGAATACCTGTCTGCCTGCCCTCTGGTTGGCTTCGCTTATCATTGCCCTTGAAGTAAGACAGTTCACCAGAATGCCTTTGTCGATTAGAAGATAGTCCCTTTCAGGAGTACCCTCGTCATCGAAACCAAAGGTTCCCGGGCTGTTTTTAATGGAACCATAAGCACTTACATTCAGTTTTTCTGAACCGTAGCGCAGTTTCCCGAAGGAGTCGAGATTCACGAAACTTCCACCTGCGTAGGACAACTCATACCCAAGTATCCTGTCCAGTTCCAGTGGGTGTCCTATGGTTTCATGCACCTGAAGATGACCCTGTCCCGGAAGAAGAATCACAGATCTCCTGCCAAAATCAAGTTCCGGAGCAGTTAACACCTGCTTCAGCTCATCCTTCACCCTGTGGGCATGTCCGCTCCAGAGACCGGGATCCGTAAGCATTTCCCAGCCTCTGGTTCCATTGGGGTCGCAGTAGAGGGTTTTGGATCTTCTCTGCATCTGCTTGTCGCTGTCCAGGGCCATGGCTGTCATGTGAGCAAAGGCGTTCACCAGTGTTCTTTTTGTTTCAGAACCTTCGCTGTTCCAGAAGTGTATCACAAGCCTCTGAAGCTGAACCCTTATCATCCTTCTGAGTATCCAGTCTTCTCTCAGGGAATCGTCGACTTCCTTGAGAAAATCTACCTTCTCTGAGAGATCCACATCGATGGGATCAGTAATGTAGGGAGAGGTGTATTCTCCTGTAACCCCTTCCATGCTGCCCATGTCCAGCTTAACCTTAACCAGTTTAGATGCTGAAAGGGCATTCGCCATGGCTCTGTCGAAACACTTTTCGATATCCTGCAGACGGCTGGTTGCAGCAAAACCCCAGGCCCCTCCGTAAAGCACCCTTACACCGATTCCGCTTTCAACCGTGGTATCGTTTGCTTCCAGATTGCCGTCGAGGACCATGAATTGCTGGCAGCTGTCATCGCTGTACCAACGGGCATCGGTGTAACCTGCCCCCTGCTTCATCATCCTCTGAATGTTTCCGGTAACCTGGTTCTTCACGTTTTCATAAAGTGACATGCAACCTTCTTTCGTGGGATCAGGGTGTCTCTTCCTTTCCTGAAAGCTCAAGTATATCACCCCTGTGCAAATTTCCTGTACCAGTTACTCTGCAGAACACTCCCCGGGCAGGCATTATGCACTTCCCTACCTTTCTGTAGATAGTGCAGTCATCTCCGTGACACTCCTTACCGACCTGGGTTACAGTCAGAGAGATCCCATCAGGGCCTCTAAGAATGGAACCAGGTACCAGCAGGGTAATGTCCCCCCCGCCGGTGGTTAAGTTTTCACCGAAATCCCCGGGGGAAATCTCGATCCCCGTTCTTCCAGCGAATTCTCTTATGCTCTCGTTATCCAGCAGGCTAACCTGGCGATGCCACTCTCCCGCGTGGGCATCCGAATCAATACCCCGGGAAGTGAACCTGGCGGACTCCACAGGTCTTTTTTCTGTACCTTTGCTCTCAGATACGTTGATGGAAAGTATCTTGTACTGCTCACTCATGTACTATCCTCCGAATCATCCTCCAGGCGGTTCCCCACACTCCTTATGGTTCCCATGGAAGTGAAAAAGCCGATACCTGCAGGAATAAAAAGAATGAACATCCTGTTAAGAAGGGTATAAAGAGGCAGAAAACCGCCTGGGATCAAAGGTGAAAGAAGTATTCCCGTTGCCACCTCGGCTACCCCGGAAGCACCAGGAGTAGGTGCAAAATATGACACGAAGGTTATCAGGTAAAGTGATGAAAACATGGCCACCCAGGTTACATCAAGCCCAAGTCCCCTGGCTATAAGCCATGATATGGTGAACTTATTCATATATAGCAAAACAGTTATGAACACGGAAA
>CAZRCS010000169.1:0-4310 GCA_964598645.1 uncultured bacterium
AAGAATACTATTCCGGTAATGTTGTCAGGAGAACCGCGGGTGCATACCCGCGGTTTTCTGCATATGATGAAAAACTGAATAGGATAAAGATAGCGCTAAGATAGTGCTATAATAATATAAATAAATATGCAAAATAAGAAAAATATACTTAAATAGTAGACAATAGGGCTTGACCATTTTTGCCTCATTGCTTAGAATGTTTCGGTTGAAGACGGGGAAGTCCCCATCTAAACTATACCGGATACTTTTCATTTACCCTTGCAAAAGTACACAATTCTGGAGGATTCAGAATGACTACCCTCAATGGAAAAAAGGCTTTGTTCTGCGTTGTAACGATATGTGCTTGCATCATAACACAAATCGGCTGTTCTGATGCAAACCAGGATGAACCGCTTGCTCAAACAGAACCTGAGGTAACATCCATCATGGTTTACAGTGGTGCGGGAATGCAGAAACCCATGGACGAAATTGCACTGATGTTCGAAGATGAGTATGGAATATCTGTTGTTTACAACTACGCCGGTTCAAATGCCCTTCTGAGTCAGATGGAACTCACCAGCGAGGGCGATGTCTATATGCCCGGAGAAACCTACTATCTCGAGCTTGCCGAGGAGAAAGGATATATCGGATACAAGCAGCTTGTGGCATATCACATTCCCGTTATTACAGTGCCCGCCGGTAATCCCGGAAACATCACCTGTTTAGAAGATCTTACACGGGAAGATGTGGAACTTGCCTGGGGTGACCCTGAAGTTGCAGCAATCGGGAGGCTGGGAAACAGCATTCTTGAGAAGAACGGAATAAAGGACGAAGTATGGGAGAACGTTATCGTTACCGTTCCAACCATGAATGAACTGATAGTATACATCGCTATGGGGCAGGCAGACGCCACCATCAACTGGGGTGACGTAGTTGCGGACAATGAGGAAATAGACATAATAGAAATTCCCCAGGACCAGAACCTTATCAAGATTATTCCCGTTGGAACGCTGACCTTTTCAGAGAAACAGGAAGCTGCAGAGCTTTTCGTTGATTTCTGTGCATCTCCTGAGGCGCAGGAAGTTTTCAGCGAGTATGGTTTTCCCAGTTACCCGAATCCCCAGTATGGGGAGTATGTGGAGTAATCGCGAAGAGATCTTCTTACACTACCATGCCGGGAGAATCAAATGAAAGAGATAATCTACAAGCCAATCGGGATAGTGCATTCCTCTTACAAAGAGAAAAAGGATGTTCCCATACAGGGGATGTATGCAAATGGATCCAATGGCGTAGTAGAGGTGTTTGCGGAGTATGAGGAAGCGTTGAAGGATGTGGACGGGTTTTCTCATCTCATTCTTCTTTATCACTTTCACCGGTCAGATGGGCCCCTGCTCCTTCAGAAACCTTTTCTGGACAAAGAGGTTAGGGGGATGTTTTCCATAAGGCACTTCAACCGCCCCAATCCCATAGGCATATCCATTGTGAAACTGAATGCAGTTAAGGAAAGGTTCCTTGATGTAACTGATGTGGATATTCTGGACGGCACTCCTCTGCTGGACATAAAGCCCTATGTGCCGGAGTTTGACATGAGGTCTGGCGTGGGTACGGGATGGTATTCCACTGCCAGTGAAAAAGAAACCTTCTCAGGGAAACCCGGTAATGAAGTCTAGAAAACCAATGAAGTGTTTCTTTCAAAGAATCCGTGAGAAGAGCTTCAGAATACTCACCATGGGCATATGTTTTTTCCTTGTTGTTTTTATAGGAGCCCTTGTTTACTGCGTGGTTACACACACCACAACGGAAGCAATGTGGGATAGCATTACCTCGAAAGAGTTAATGTTTTCCCTTAAAATGAGTGTTATCACAGCTCTGATCTCAACTGCCTTGTGCCTTCTTGCATCGGTACCCGCAGCCTATGCTCTTGCCCGATATGAATTTCCCGGGAAAAGCATAGTGAATACAATTCTCGATATGCCCCTTGCCCTGCCTCCACTGGTGGCAGGGGTGGGGCTTCTAATAATATTCGGCGCAACTCCCTTCGGTGATTTTCTGGCAGCTGCCGGGCTTAAGTTCGTGTTTACCCCCAGGGGGATAGTACTTGCGCAGTTCTTCGTTAACCTACCCTTCTCGCTTCGCATAATGCGCTCCTCATTCGATTGTATCAGCCCCCGTTATGAACATGTGGCCAGAACCCTCGGCTGCACCGACGGTCAGGTATTCGCAAGGGTTGCTCTTCCCATGGCGAAAAACGGGATAATTGCAGGCGCTGTAATTACATGGTGTCGGGGAATCGGAGAGTTCGGAGCTGCGCTTATGATCGCAGGCGCCACCAGAATGATGACTGAAACACTGCCCATTTCCCTTTATCTGAACATGTCCTGCGGTGATTTGCACATGGCAATAGCCTCAGCAACAATACTCATAGTGATCTCGGTTGTTTCCATTTTTGTTTTCGAGTACTTCAGCAGTTCCACCAGGATGTTATGACAGGACATGAAACAGAATGATATGCATAGACAGTGTTCATAAAACTCTGGGGGAATTCAGCCTCCGTGGAGTCAGCATCACGGTTGAAGACGGGGAATATCTCATGCTTCTGGGCCCCACAGGTGCCGGTAAAACCATTCTCCTCGAGACAATCGCCGGGATCTATGTGCCTGACAGTGGAAACATCTCCGTTAACGGCAGAGACATTACCCATCTCCCCGCCAGGAAGCGAAACATCGGCATGGTGTACCAGGATTACATGCTCTTTCCGCACCTTACGGTTGAAAAGAACATCATGTTCGGAATGAGATACAGAGGTGTGGATGACCGGGAAGCGGCAAAGCAGGCTGGGAAACTGGCTGAAATGCTGAAAATACACCATCTGCTCAGCCGTTATCCGAACACCCTCAGCGGAGGAGAGCAGCAGAGAACAGCCATTGCCAGGGCACTGATAATGAAGCCTGAGATACTCCTTCTGGATGAACCTCTCAGTGCCCTGGATACAGAGACAAGGGCAAAGCTCCGCAGTGAACTCAAACGTATACACAAAGACACGAACACAACCATGATTCACGTGACCCACAGTTTTGATGAGGCATTTCTTCTGGGAAGCCAGATGGGAATAATGAACCATGGGGTCATAGAGCAGGTGGGGGAACCCTCTTCGGTGTTCCGAAAACCGCGTAACAAATTCGTGGCTGATTTTCTGGGGGCCGCAAACCTCTTTCCAGGTCATGCGGAGATGGCAGGCGGAATCAGTTCCATTGATATCGGAGGAGTAACCATAGAATCCTCTGCAGCTGTTACCGGAAAAGTATATGCCTCTATCAGACCTGAAGACATACTTCTTTCCCGCAAGGCTCTGAATTCAAGTGCCGTGAATTCTTTCCACGGGTCGATCAGGAAAGTGGAAGACCACGGAAGCCTTCTTCAGATAACAGTTGATGCGGGAGTGGATTTCATAGTTTCCATTACCAGGCGCTCATTCACCGACATGAACCTGGGAACAGGATCGCCGGTGTATCTTACCTTCAAGGCAACTGAAGTGCACGCCTTCTAGTTCCTGAAATCCCGTTGCCTGACTCTCTTCCAGCTGTTCTCCATGAAGCCGCTGGCTTTTAGATCGTGGTACGCCATACCGGATGCTTTCAGAAATGAAAAAAAAAGAATTGCAGGCTGTTTGACATCAACTCATTGTATTGAGTAAATTAACTCAATGCAATGAGTAGGATGGAAAATATGTACAAAAGAAATTCTTATACAACTCTGCTTTCAAGGCTGAGGGAAACTCCAGCGAGAATCCAGGTTGTAGCCGGGCCCAGGCAAGTAGGGAAAACCACCATGGTCCGTCAGGTGATGGAAACTATTGCTGAGGAAGGCGGGAAAGTATTCTACTACTCTGCAGATCTTCCCGCTCCTGGAGACAGCAGTTGGATCGAAACCTGCTGGAATGCGGCAGGAATAGGCAGTTCCGGCGGCAAAGCCATTCTCATCCTGGACGAAGTACAGAAGGTTCCCGGCTGGTCCGAAGCAGTCAAAGGTCTCTGGGATGGAGAAAGGGACAGGTCCAGATGTCTCTCTGTGGTGCTGCTGGGTTCATCACCGCTTCTAATGCAGAAGGGCCTGACCGAAAGTCTTGCAGGAAGATTCGAGATAATCCGTATGGGGCACTGGGACTTTCCGGAAATGAAGGAAGCCTTTGAATACACCTTCGAGCAATACCTGATTTTCGGCGGTTATCCCGGAGCAGCAGATCTTGTAAATGATTTCCCGAGGTTCAGAAACTATATCCTGGATTCACTCATAGAAACTTCCATTTCAAGGGACATCCTGATGATGAACAG
>CAZRCS010000170.1:0-4278 GCA_964598645.1 uncultured bacterium
TTTAGTGCCGTTGCTTAACAGCCTGTCTACTATCAGGGGTTGACTCCACTTTTCCGGGCAGCTGGTGCTGCACCGGGCGGGCCTGCCGGTGACGCCGGAGGGAAAGCAGCCGGAGCCACTGGTTTAAGCTTTACATAAATTAGGCAGGAGGACGTATCAGTCGTTCCTCTTCATTAGGAGCGCCCTCCTCTAACCACTGAATTGGTCTCTCGGTTTCCATGGCAGGATTTACCCACAATATCTGCCTGAGCTCGCCAGCAATGGCGGAAGCTGCGCAGAAATATCTCCTCGCAGCGTCATCAAGCGAGACGATACGGTTATCTGTTGCCCTTGCTGCCTCGACAAGATGCAGATCTTTTTCCATAGCATTAAGAGCTTTTTCTGGTGTATTTGCCCGAACGATCTTTTCCGCCAATAGGGGATCGTGATCTATTCTTGGCCGATCAACCCTCTTTTTGGCGTTCATGCTTCTTCTCCATTTTCGAGCAAAAGGATGAGAGTGGACATCCCATTCAGCGCCTATCTCTTTCGTCATCACCAGCCGATGAGATGTCCTCTCTATCATGATTTTTAAGAATTGCTGGCAGAGCACACCTCTCTGGCCCCGCTCGCCGGTGGATGTGGCCACTGATGCATCGATGACCAGACACAACCCATCTGGGGATGACATCAGTTCGGCTCCAGATGGGCCTCGGCTGCATGAATGTAGCGGATATCAGCGTCCATTTCTGCGGATGAGAAATCCTCCGGCCAGTCACCGAAAGCCCCTGCTTTGTCCAGGTCAGCGCTGGATACTTCCGTAACGCCGTCCTCCGGCCTCCTCTTGAACCAGTGGAGCTTGACCTTATCTGGCGATAGCTTTCCTTCGGCAACCAGGGACTGGACGCCCAGGAGCAGCATGGAGCTGTGGGTCTCGACCACCACTCGAACACCGCGGTTGGCAGCCTCCGCCAGAATTTGCGCCATCGCCATCTGGGCCTTTGGATGCAGATGGATCTCAGGCTGCTCTATGTAGACCAGTTGGCCAGGCTCTGCCGCCAATAAAGCTACAAGGACGGGGAGAGTCTGCGATAGGCCAAATCCCACATCAGCGATGCTCACCATGTCGTTAGAATCATCAATTTTTTTATGGATGAGGCGCCCAACCATCACCTCAAAGCTGACATCATCGATAGCCCTTGCGCCGACCTTCCAGGTCAATCCCAACACTTCCAGGGCAGCTCCGAGAGCGTGAAGGCGCGGGTCCTGAGTTGCCTGCCATTTATGGATTATGCTGGCGGCATAAATCTCAAAGGTTCCGGGAAATCTGGGGCCTGTAGATGTCTTTTTATAGTCTCTCTCCGGATTTCCTCGCAACGCTGGAAGGTGAATCAAGCCCAAAATAACGTTGGCGATATGCACACTTTCAGCGGTTCTTAAATAAGTACTCTCTTTATCTATAAGAATTTTTAAATTAAGGAAGAATCTATTTTGTTCTATCTTCAGATTTTTCGGATCGGAAATGAGGAAATTCTTCTGAGTAGTTTTTAAGGCAATCATCATCTCTTCTGGAGTCATATTGGGCTTCAATACCATGGTTTGATCATCTATTCGGTAGAAAATTTCCGCTATGTCCATTCCTTGGAATGTCTTGAGGAAGGTCGCACAAAATGAAACGAAGCTTTTCACCTTAAGTCCGCTAATGGACTCAACTCTCTCCAGATCCATGCCTGCATTGAATTTGTCCTCTTTTATTTCCCCAACCCCAGAGAGAAACTGATCCGCAGAGGTAAAACGTACATTTGGGCCATCAAGCAGGAGCGGACCAGGATCATAAATAGCTTCAATGGTCTGCTTCATCATCAACAATGGCTGCATTATGCTTGACTTGCCTGAGCTATTTGCTCCTGCCAATATAGTCAAGGGACGAATTTCTATGGAACATTCTTCCGCTAGGGACTTGAAGCCTTTCACATAGATGCGTGATATTCCTTCTGACATATGATCCTCATAAAGGTATAGCAAATAAAAGATGTAAGCCTTTTCCTCATCAAAGCTCGCGCCGGATGGCCCGCTTCAGCACAGCTGCGGCAGCCGCCGGCGATGCGGCGGTCTCATTATATCAGCATTCGCAGGGCGCAGGGCTTGATTGAGGTCATCATGAGCAACAACAATTAGACGCTTATGCATAATTGAGATAGATAAATTTTATATATATTAAATATCTCTATATCGAAATTCTTATCCAACGCTTTTTCTCTATTATGTATTATGACCGGATTGACTTGCATATTTTTTATCATAATCACCTGATTGAACATAGAATTGCTCCAATTTGATCACATGGAACAGCGAATGACCAAAATGTATTTATCAATAGTGTGCATATAAAGCTGTAATGAAATCGAATTCGGATTATGAGGCCGCTGCACGCCTCATTTATAATCATTTTAAAGATGATAAAAAAAATAAAGGATTCGTCACTGTAATTGTAGGGGCTGGGGCATCACAATCCCTTAAGACTGAAGAGCTTAAAGATCAAATAAAATCAAATTTGGATAGAGAGGTACTGAATGTCAATGCTATGGTGCATTTGGGCAAGCATCCATCTGAATGCACTCTAGAGGAGCTTTTTTTCTTATATTCAAGATTAAGAGGAGAGAAAAATGCATATGATCTTTTAAATAATAGAAAGGATATTTATAGACGTTCAGATCAAATTCGGCCGACGATAGCTTATGAATTTCTCGCACATCTTGTCCATCATAAATTAGTACATAATATAATTACAACTAATTTTGATGAGGAATTGGAAATCTCGCTAGACGATGAAATAGGGAAGGATAATTATAGAATTGTAAAAAGCTTGAGCGAATTTGATGCATTTCGCATGGAATTAGATCAAGAGAACGAGGAATCATTCAATATTCCAATGTTATTTAAAGTTCATGGGACGATCAGTTACCCGAGAACAATAAGAGCTACAATAGAAAACGTCAAGAGATTCGAAGAAGAGAAGCATAAAGTTATTAAATGTATATTATGTAATACAAAAATATTGATAATAATAGGTTTCAGTTTTAGGGATGAAGATTTTAGGTTAGCATTTTCCGAGGCAATAATTGAGAAAGCTTATAGAGAAACGAGCGGCGATTTAATAAATATTTTCTGGATACATAGGAATGAAAATCAAGACGAAAATTACAAAGATACTCTGAAAAATATGATTAGACGGGAGAATATAAGGAAACGTATACCTTTAAATTTGATATCGAATAATTCAAGCGATTTTTTGAAAAACATATCAAGACATGTAGAAATAATCGATGAATGCCAAAATATACCCACTATTGCAAGACAAAATATAAGGAATACTCTATTAAATTATTCCGATCCGGAGAAAATTATATCTAATAAATTCTATATTGAGATTTTGATCTTCGCAATGACAGTTAAAGGATTATTTGGCATCGATGCCTTGACAAATTGCATCAGATTACATAGATATTGTCAGGAGATTAAGAGAAATAACGAATACAAAAATTTTAATCCATTTCCATATCAGTTGCTAGTGAATCTTATGGATTCTGGTCTCATAAAAAAATTAAATGTACCAAATAATATATACTTTTTGCCAGAGACTGACATCAAATCCATAGCAGATAGTATTATTAAATTTTTCTGCTTAGAGGGCGTTGAGAACAGAAATGAACTTGAATCCCAACTCATAGATCAATTAAATACTTTAAATGATATTTTTGATGTAGATGTTGTTGAGCCGGACATCAATGTATATCTGATGTTTAAAAATCCAATACCCATAAGAAATCATATGGTTTGGGAGGAAAAAACCAAGGAATTCGTCAATGGTGCCCGCAAACTGCAGATTATTGCACAAACAGGTGAATGGATTACAAAAAATAAAAATAAGGAATACTTTGAGAGATTTTTAAGCGACCCGGAACATAGAATAGAATTCATGCGTCTTCGGTTAGCAGATCATTCCTAGCACAATCGTTATAGATACACATTAATTTATCTTCCGAAATAGTTCATCTAATAAGATTTATATGGTATATGTGATACTATATTCAATCCAAGGGATTAGTATGCGAAACGGGGTATCACAAAATGAGAAAGATATAGTCGAGCAAGAGCTAACCAGGATGTTTGAATCCAAGTGGATTCGAGATAAAGCAAAAGAGAGCGGATTGATCGAAAGGGAAAGAAAGATTGATCCAGTTATAATGTTTTGGACTCTCGCGATCGGCTATGGCTCACAGTTGTATCGAACTATAA
>CAZRCS010000171.1:0-2760 GCA_964598645.1 uncultured bacterium
GTAATGAGTGCTCGCCAGGAGCTTCACTTTACCACGGAAATAGAAAGCGACCTGGCTCCTTTGAGCATCCCTGTGGAAGCTCTGCTAAGTGCCGGGATCCCCGTGAAGTGCCTGAGAGATCTTACAAGGGGCGGATTTGCAGGGGCCCTTAACGAGATAGCCGCCGCTTCGAACTGCAGCATAGATATAGCAGAGAGATCCGTTCCAGTTTCGGATCAGGTTCATGCCGCATGCGAGATGCTGGGATACGATCCTCTGTACGTTGCAAATGAAGGAAGAATGGCTGTATTCGTTCCAGGTTCTTACGTGGTTGAAACCCTGCAGATCCTAAGGTCATTCGGGGTTACCTCCTCGGCGGTGCAGGTGGGAAGGGTTACGGAGAAAGGCACGGTTCCGGTTTCCCTGAAAACATCCATGGGTACATCAAGAGTTCTTTCCATGCTTTCGGGGGAGCAGCTGCCGAGGATTTGCTGATTGCTGCAACTGGTTGACTTCTCCTTCAGTTGTTATGCTTATCAGAGAGAAAGAGAGGTTGAAGAATATGTTTGGAAATGGTTCCTCTTTTTTTCCCAGTCAAATAATATTATTAGCTGTTAGTAGATATAATAAAAAGAGAAGGTTGTATTCAGTCACATTTATTTAGTGAGGAGTTCAAATGCAAAATAAACTTGACAGGCTGCACGGTATTGCCTTTCTCATAGGCTCACTGACCCATGCAGCCGAAAAAAATCTGGGTCAGGGCAGTCTTTCTTCCTGTGCTTTGGCTGGGAAGAAATTTGGCCAGGAGGCCGTTGAGGGAACCGAGACTACTCAGGATCCAATCAAGGCCATCGATCTACTCAATACAGCCCTCAAGAAGCGGGGGATCGTATGGGACTTCGTACCCTTTCAGGGTGAAAATGACAGTCTGATCCAGGAGAGAGACGGAGCGCAAATCGTAAGGCTCGTTTTTCACACCTGCATGGTCAGGAATGCTCTGTTCCGTTATGCACACGAACAGAAGCTTTCCCTGTGCTACATGTCCCATGGCGTTTTTGCCGGGGCCATGGAAAAGATAATGCCGGGGAAAACGGTTCATCTTGAGATCCTCCATGCCGGTCCGAACGCCTGCCTGAAGGAACTGATAGTGGAGGAGGCAAAATGAAAGCGAAAGTTTCCACCGAATGGCTTTCTGGCTGCTCCGGATGCCATGTGGCAGTGGTAGACCTGCACGAAAAGCTTCTCAACCTTGTTGACAGCATCGAATTCGTAAGGATCCCGGTTCTTATGGATGAAAGGGGCTATCCCAAAGCGGATGTGGGGCTGGTAGAAGGCGCAATCAGAAGTGAACACGACAGGCACTGTGCGGAAAAAATGAGAGAAAGCTGCGATAAGATCGTAGCCTTTGGAACCTGCGCTTCCTACGGCGGGGTTTCAGGTCTGGGATGGCTTTACAAGGACGGTGCAATACTGAACAAGGTTTACGGCGGGCTTTCAACCACCACTGAAACCGATAAGCCCAAGGGAGCTCCGGTGCTGGAACAGAGCGTAATTCCCATCGATGAGGTGATAGATGTTGACGTTCACCTTCCAGGCTGCCCTCCCCATCCCTATTACATTGCACAGGCCATCAAGGTACTCCTCGGCCAGGAAGGGGCGGTAATGCCCGCTGGTACGGTTTGCAGTCAGTGCGAGAGGAAAATGGAAAAACGAACCGGTGTGAAACTCCAGCGCGGAGCGGTATCCGCACCTGAAAAGGATGTGTGCTTTCTCAGCCAGGGAGTGATCTGTCTTGGCTCTGTCACCCTTGACCGCTGCAGGGCGCAATGCACCAACAAGGGTGTTGCATGCGCAGGATGCACCGGACCGTCGGTGGCGGTGGCAATGGAACCCCAGCTCGACATCAGAAGCATGGTGGCAAAGAGAATGAGCATGCTCACAGACATAGATCAGCAGGAAATTCTGGACTACATGGCCAAGGAAGCCAGAACCTTCTACTCTTACGCACTTTCCTCTCCGGTTATCTACAAGAAACCAACCGTGGAGATTCGGGAATGGGCCGGAGAGAAGCAAGCAGCAAATTAGAGAGAAGAGGAAATACAAATGGGAAAACTAGTAATCGATCCGGTGACCAGAATAGAGGGTCATGCAAGGATCACACTGGATGTGGATGACAGCGGAAAGGTCAGCGAGGGGCACCTTCAGGTTCTCGAGATCCGCGGTTTCGAGAAGCTTCTGGAGGGCATGGAACTTTTCAAGATGCCCCTGATCACCGCCAGGATTTGCGGTGTCTGCCCCGCGGCACACCACATGGCTTCGGTAACAGCAATAGAAAACGGTCTTGGTGTTAATATCACTGACACAGCGAAGAGGCTGAGAGAACTGATGTACATGGGTCATATTCTCCACTCCCATGCCCTGAGCACCTTCGTTCTAACAGGACCGGACCTCCTTCTGGGGCTGGATGCTCCCCATGAGCAGAGAAATGTTTTCGAACTTCTCAGGCTTAAGCCTGATGCGGTGAAGAAAATGCTCAGACTGAGGAGTATCGGTCAGAGAATTGTGGAGATCGTAGGCGGCAGAGGGGTTCATCCCGTTACATCGATTCCCGGCGGCCTTGCCTCTGCTCCGTCTCCTGAAGAGATGGCAAGCATGTCGGAATGGGGAGGCGAGGCTCTTGCCATTCTTGATGAGCTTCAGCCTGTTGTGAAGGAAGCCCTGGCGAAGCTGGGAGACATAAGGAACAGCCTTGATATTCCTTTCCCTTCCCTCTCCCTTACC
>CAZRCS010000171.1:2860-4270 GCA_964598645.1 uncultured bacterium
GAGGTGTTGCGGACCATAAGCAGAGGGGTGGAATGATGGACATCAAGATAAAGATAGACGAAGATGCCTGTGTAGGCTGTACCCTTTGCGTGGACGAGTGCCCCACCGATGTCTTCGAGTTCGACGAAGCAAAAGCGGTTCCCGTTGTGAAACACGAGAAGGAATGCTTCGGCTGTTTCAGCTGTTCGGAGATATGTCCCGCCGAAGCCATTACCCATGAGGGGGCTGAGCTTTCCAATAACTTCTACCATGAGAGCCATGCAATGGATCTGGCCGAAAAGCTGGTTCCCGGAAGCGAACATGCGGTTGATATTGCAGATGAAAACCAGCAGAGCGCAGCCCTGGGAGATCTGGGCATCAGGCTTCTCTCCATTGCTTCGGTGTTCAGGCATACCCTTGGGGGCAGCATGCCCGCCGTGGGTACAATGGCCGGGCGCACACTGGCCAATCAGCTTCCAAGATATCAGGAGCCTGAAACCTTTGAAGATGTGCTTGATCTGGCTCAGAAACAGTTCAGCCCTTCATGGGATATGAAATTCAGCGAAGAGGGTGAGCAGCTCACGGTTGAAACAGGAACGTGTTTCATCAGAGAGCTCTGCGCCAGAGAAGGGATAGAACTCGGGGGAGACCTCTGCGTTCTCTTCTACAACAACCTGGCGGGTTATCTCGGAAAGATGAGCGGTATAAGGCTCAAGCTGGAAGACATGTGTCCCGGAGCAGACAAGTGCACCTACAAAGTTAAGCTGTACAAGCGGAAGACTGTCTGAACCGGTGGGAAGAATCATCTTTGCAGGGGTTGGGAACACCCTGGCAGGCGATGACGGCGCGGGAATATTCATGGTCAGGGAGCTTGAAAAAAAGCTCCCTGACTGTGATTCTTTCATGTTCGTGGAGCTGGAGGGTGATCTTTATCACATCTGGGATCTTCTTCCCGGAACAGACGCTTTTTTCTTCCTTGATGCTGTAAGCGGAGAAAAACCAGGGACCATAAGGAAGGGCAAAACCCTTCCAAGGGCCTATACCCCGTCCTTCCATCAGTCTGACCTATCTGCCGTGATACTCTCTCTGGAAAGGTTATGGGAGGGAGAATTTCCGGCGTGGGACCTCTGGGGTGTCACAATAAACCCCCCTGAAGAACTGGGTGAGGGTCTGTCACCCGAGGTGCTCCATGGTTCGGAAAAGCTGGTTGAGGAACTGGTCGAACTGATTCATGGAGATGGCCTTGAGATCGGCCGCTTCAAGGTGAAACTCCCATGCACGAACTGAGCCTTGCCACGGAGATAATGCGAATGGCCTCAGGTGAGATCCCCGAGAAGTGGGAGCTGAAGGGTCTTTCGATCACCGTGGGGGGGCTGTCATGTGTAAGCCCGGATTCCCTCGTTTTCTGTCTGCGCTCACTGGCCGGGGATG
>CAZRCS010000172.1:0-4238 GCA_964598645.1 uncultured bacterium
TAGGTTAGTACATTTTTCCGAATGTTCTGGGGAAGGGCATAACATCACGGATGTTGTCCATTCCCGTAAGGTACATGAGGAGCCTTTCAAATCCCAGACCAAATCCGGAGTGAGGAGCGGTTCCCCATCTTCTGAGCTCCATGTACCAGTTGTAGGTCTCAAGGTCGAGACCCTGTTCCATGGCCCTCTGCTTTAGAAGGTCAGGACGGTGTTCTCTCTGGCTGCCGCCCACCAGCTCGCCCACTCCGGGGGCAAGAAGATCGCAGGCACCCACTGTTTTGCCGTCTTCGTTCACGAACATGTAAAAGGGCTTCATCGATGCAGGGTAGTCGATTACGAACACCGGTTTCTTGAAGTGTTCCTCTGCAAGGAACCTCTCATGTTCCGTGGCAAGGTCATCACCCCATTCAGGTATGCTGTCGAACTTCCTGTCCGATGAACGTATTATCTCGATGGCATCGGTGTAGCTCACACGGGCAAAGCTGTTGCTGAGGAGTGCCCTGTACCTCTCAGGAAGTGTGCTCTCGATGAATCTGGTGAAGAAGGCTATCTCGTCAGGGCATTTCTGCTGCAGGTAAGAAGCTGTGAATTTAACGAAACTCTCTATGAGATTCAGGTTGTCCTCGAGGTCGAAAAATGCCATCTCAGGTTCCAGCATCCAGAATTCCGCTCCATGAATCCTGGTATCCGAAGGATCAGCCCTGAAAGTCGGACCGAAGGTGTAGACCTTACCCATGGAAAGAGCGAAGGGCTCGGCTTCGAGTTGACCACTCACGGTCATGAATGCCTTTTTCCTGAAGTAGTCCTTCTCGAATAATACCGCGCCGTCCTTCATGGGTATCATATCCAGGGGAAGTGTGGTAATCTGGAAGGTTTCACCGGCTCCTTCGCAGTCACTTTCGGTTATAAAGGGAGTATGGACATTGAAAAAGCCGTTTTCATCAAAGAAGCGGTGAACTGCCATTGAAAGATGGTGACTTACTTTGAATACGTTTGCAAAGGTGTTGGTTCTGCTTCGCAGATGCGGAAGGCTCCTGAGAAACTCAAGGGAATGACGCTTTTTCTGGAGGGGGTAGTCCTCGTCCACGGGGCCAATTACCTCGAGTTCCGTCGCTGAGATCTCTACGGCCTGCTCTTTGCCGCTGCTTATGACCACATTTCCGGTAACCTTTACGCAGGCACCTGTTAGAAGGCCTGAAAGCTCTTCATCTTTAAAAACGGTTCTGTCGAAGACTGCCTGGAGATTGTTCGAATTAGATCCGTCGTTCAAAGCGGCAAAAGCAACACTCTTGCCGGTTCTTGCAGTTTTTACCCAGGCGTAGACAGTGACTTCTTCGCCTGTGTGGGCTCCACCAAGTATCGAATCGATGGTGTTCCGACGGATCATTTCCTACCTCCGTAAAAAAAACAGGACAGTAAATGGGAGAATCACTAATCTACAAAGAACGGGCAATGGAGTCCAATGGCAGAGACAGGTATATGGAGGGTTTTCAGATACGAAAAGGACAAGGCCCGCCGGACTTTCCGACGGGCCTCTTCGTGTTGCTCAAAGCACTTGAAAGGGTGGTTCGAAGCAGGGGAGGGACCTGCAGCGAACACTAACTATATTCCCCCCGCATATTTTTGTTCCAGGAGGTTTCACTTTGAAGAAGAACATATTCAGGAACATCATAGATCATCAGTTTGCCCTGTACCCCGAAATGACGATTCAGGATCTTTACAAACTGGTTTATCAGGGAGTAATGGGAAGCGGTCATGCCATATCTTCGGAAGAATCCGCAGGGAACTGGCTAAGGGAGGAGATAGTGTCCTCCACCGGTTGTGGAGGCATGGAGGAGCTTTACGAGGAGATCTCTCCGGACGGGAGGGTCCTTCGAGTTAACCTGAGACCCTTTACGGCAGCCGGGGGTGATACAGACAGGCTTCTTACCGCATTCATCAGAACCGGGCGGGAATACAGAGGCAGCAACGAAGAACTGGTTTACTGGTGGGGATTCCTTTCAGATCTTCAGAGTAAATTCACGAAGGAACAGCTGACTGAATACATGGATAGCAGGCAGAAGGAATACTTTCCGGCTGTACACCACTCAGAAAAGTACAGGCGGCTATACTTCCCATCTTACAGGGTTACACTGAGAGATTTCTGCATTGAGGAGGGAGTTATTCCCTTCAGATGATCCCCGGGATATCTTCTGCGGGAAATCCCAGTTTCTTCCCCTGCCAGGAATTTCTGTACATGAGTTCTCTTTTGATGCGATCCACCACTGCCATCTTATTGATTGACCATTCCGGTGCAACCAGGGTTCTCGGTGGAGCCTCCCCCGTAAGCCTTTGTATCACGATGTTCGGTGGTATCAGTTCCAGGAAATCCGCAGCAAGCGCTGCATATTCGCTTTTTTTCATAAGCCTGATTTTTCCCTCTGCATAATCTTCTGCAAGGGGTGTATCCTTAAGTACGTGCAGATTCTGAAGCTTTACCCCGGCGGTGCCGGATCTCTTTACAAGTTCCACTGTGGTAAGGGCCTCTTCCCTTGATTCTCCCGGGAAACCGAGTATTACGTGAGCGGCAGTTCTTATTCCCCTTTCGTGCAGCTGCCCGAAAGCCCTCTCTGAATCGTAGACCGTATGACCCCTTTTCATTCTCAGCAGGGTGACGTCGCAGCCGCTTTGCACACCCAGTTCAACCCAGAGGAAGGTCTCCCTGGATATGTCTTCAAGAAGGCGAATAGTTTTTTCCGGCAGACAGTCAGGTCTCGTGCAGAGAGAAAGCCCCTTTACTCCAGGGAAACTCAACGCCTCCCGGTAGAGTTTTTCAAGCAGCTTCACATCGGAGTAGGTTGTGGTGTAGTCCTGGAAATAGGCTATGTATTTTGATGCCCCGTGTCTTTCAATGACATACTCTGAACCCTTCTCAAGCTGTTCCTTAAGTGTCATTCCTGGTTTGTAGTGGCCGGGAACGTTTCCCTGGGGGTTGCAGTAGACGCAACCTTCGGAGGACAGGGTGCCGTCCCTTACAGGGCAGCTGAACCCCCCTGCAAGACTGAGTTTGTATACTTTTTCCCCGAAAGTGTTTCTGAAAAATGTGTTCAGGGAATGGTATCTGTTCTTGTTCATGTCACCCCCAGAAGGGGAATTATAATACACCCATGGATAAGGCAGCCGACATTTTTTTCGAACATTTTGGTGTTCAGCCCGGCAGGAGCCCGGGCCACGTGCACCGTATTGCCGAGGTCTTCGGTGAAGTCCCTTGGGAAAACCTCACTAAGTTTCTTCTGAAGGCATCGGGCAAAACCAGACCCAGGTTTGCCGAAGAGGTCATGGAGGGTCATGTCCATAACGGCACAGGCGGAACATGCTATTCCCTGGCAGACACTCTGGGACGGATTATTTCCGCATGCGGTCTATCCGCCAGACCCCTTACAGGCCATATGAAACACGGAAGGAACATCCACTGTGCCATACTGGTCCAGGGAGATTCCGGAAGGTTTATCCTCGATCCCGGATATGTTGTTCCAGGAGCAGTGGAGCTTTCTTCCGGGGGATCAGGCATCATACAGACCCCCGGTAGAGAAATGCTCTGGAAACCTGTGCCGGAAGGCTGGGAGTTGCACACCGTGGAGAATGGTGAGAGCAGATACCGCTACACCCTTGAATCAAGGGTAATTACCAGAAGAGAATTTCTTGCATACTGGAAGGCTTCCTTCGACTCCACAGGACTTGACAGTCTTCATTTGAACAGACCCGGTTCCATGGGAGGAAGGATAAGCGCTCACAACGAAAATCTCAGGTTGGTCGGAGATGGAGTCAGGGCAAACAGGAAACTCTCCGGAAACTACTCTGCCCTTGTCCATGAGAACTTCGGCGTAGCTCCGGAAATTGCGGAAGCCGCCTGGAAGGAACTTCAAAGGCAGAGATCGGAGAGAAGAAGTGTCACTTCCTGAGAAGCCGCTCCCTGTTCTTCCCAGTTTCAGCGTACTCTATTCTGATGAAGAACGGCTTGAGGCCTGTTTGGAGAGGCTGAGGGGTTTCATGGGCAGACCGGTTCTCGAAAGCGGCGAATATGCCTTCGACATGACTGACTATTATCAGGCAGAGATGGGGTTCTGTTTGAGAAGAAGATGGTTCTGTTTCAGCCTTGCCGATGCTGAAATGTTACCGGAGTGGAAGCTTCTCAGCATAGATATCGAAGGACAGTTCGGCGGAGAAGGGCAAAGAAAGGTTAACATCGATCCGGGCTA
>CAZRCS010000173.1:0-4226 GCA_964598645.1 uncultured bacterium
AGCGGCAACATGTACGTTTGGAGCTGGGATGCCGGGGGAAATACGATTCTGGCGGCAAACGGCACCGCGGCAGAAACAGGTACGCCCTATGCCTTTCCTCCTGTTATAGTCATCAAGGGTCAGTAACTTCGACGAACTGATCCAGGGGCAGGTCACCTTCTAGGGCAAAGACGACCTCACCTGCCCCTACAGCTGTTTTTTCAATGCGGAAATCACCGGAGACGTTTGCGTTCAGAAGGGCTTTCTGGGGGTCGAAAACCAGGGTTCTTCCGCTTAAGCTCAGCCCCCACTCTGCTCCAGTTTCAGAAACTCTGTTCAGCAGCAGCGAAGCAATGGGATTACCCAGGGCCCCTGCGTCAACCGTTGCCGTCAGGTGTCTTCCATCTGCTCCGAAGGCTATGGTAAACCTGAAGGTCAGCCCTTTTCTCACACGGACCGTCATTACTCCTTCGGCGGAATGAACCATGACAGATGAAACAGGAAGATCCTGCTTCTTCAGTATCTTGTTTATCTCATCGTCTGTGAATGAGATCACCGCTGATCTCAGTTTCATGCATTCCCCTTTCCTGCACGTATAAGAAAGGGGAGGGCGGCTGCCCTCCCCTTCCGGGGATACAGTGCTATTCGCCGCCGGTCCAGTCCATCTTCGCCATCTGTTCGTAGAGATGGTATTTGCGGTCTATATCCTTCTGGGCAGCGGAGATGAGTTTTTCAGCATGCTCCGGGTTGCTGTTCAGAAGGGAATTCCACCTTACCTCTGTTTCGGCGAATTTATGGAACGGAATAGCCGGTTTCTTGCTGTCCAGCTGAAGGGGGCATTCTCCATTATCGATTCGCCTGGGGTCGAACCGGTAGAGGGGCCAGAGTCCGCTGTTTACAGCCATCTTCTGATCGTCCATGCCCCTGGTCATGTTTATACCGTGGGCTATGCAGTGGCTGTAGGCAATGATGATGGAAGGGCCGTCGTAGCTTTCAGCTTCGCTGAATGCCTTTACGGTCTGATTCCAGTTTGCCCCCATGGCTATCTGGGCCACGTAGATGTTCCCGTAGGTCATGCTTATCATGCCAAGGTCTTTCTTGGGCATTGGTTTTCCCGCCGCCGCGAACTTTGCCACTGCTCCCATGGGGGTAGCCTTGGAGCACTGACCACCGGTATTGGAGTAAACGCCGGTGTCCAGAACGAGGACGTTAACGTTCTTGCCCTGGGCCAGAACGTGGTCGAGGCCACCATAGCCGATATCGTAGGCCCAGCCGTCACCTCCGAGGATCCAGACCGATCTTGGTACGAAGTAGTCGGCGAGGGACTCGAGCTGTCTTGCTTCCGGTGTGTCTATTGCCGCAAGTGCCTTCAGCAGGTAGCCGATTCTTTCTCTCTGCTGGGCTATTTCCAGCTCGTTTTCACACTTCGAATTAAGAAGGCTTTTCATCAGATTCTCGTCCAGCTTGTCTGCCAGTCCATTAAGCAGTTCCACGGCGTTTTCCGTGTGCTTGTCCGCTGTGAGCCTGAAGCCGTAACCGAATTCAGCCGCGTCCTCGAAAAGACTGTTGTTCCACGAGGGACCCCTGCCGCTTTCGTCTTTGGTGTAAGGCGTTGTGGGAAGGTTGCCGCCGTAGATGGATGAGCAGCCGGTTGCGTTTGCTATGACGGACCTGTTGCCGAAGAGCTGTGTGAGAAGCTTGACGTAAGGAGTTTCGCCGCATCCCGCACAGGCGCCGGAGTACTCGAACAGGGGTTTTAACAGCTGACTTTCCTTAACTGTGGAAGTGTTGAGCTCTGTTCTGTCGTAGTCCGGTATATCGAGGAAGAATCTGTAGTTCTCGGCTTCAGCATCCCTGAGGGGAGGCTGAGGGGTCATGTTGATGGCCTTTCTGCCTTCCACTTCCTTGTTCCTTGCAGGGCAGGTATGAACGCAAGCTCCGCAGCCGGTGCAGTCTTCAGGGGCAACCTGATTGGCAAATACAAGGTCTTTGAACTTGCCTTTGCCCTCTGCTGTTTTGAAGGTCTCCGGGGCATTCTCGAGAAGCTTTCTGTCGAAGTACTTCATACGGATTGCCGCATGGGGGCAGACAAGATTGCAAAGGCCGCACTGGATACAGACTTCAGGATCCCAGACCGGTATCTCAAGGGCGATATTCCTCTTTTCCCACTGGGTTGTTCCCGTGGGCCAGGTTCCATCCACCGGCATGTCACTGACGGGAACCTCGTCACCGTTCTGAGCCATGATTCTGGCTGTAACCCTCTTTACGAATTCGGGAGCCTCTTCAGACACCACCGGCGGTACCTCGATGCTGCTTGTTACCTCTGCTGGATAACTCACCTCATAGAGGTTTGCCACTGCCTGGTCCACAGCGTTGTAGTTCTTCTTTACGATCTGCTCGCCCTTTTTACCATAGGTTTTCTTTATTGCGCTTTTGATCTTATCGATGGCCTCTTCTTTTTCAAGAACACCGCTTATGGCAAAGAAGCATGTCTGCATGATCGTATTGATGCGCACGCCCATTCCTGTTTTCCTGGCTACATCGTAGGCATCGATCACGTAGAACTTCAGTTTCTTGCCGATGATTGCCTTCTGCACCTTTTTGGGAAGGTTGTCCCAGATCTCGCCGGGTCCGAAGGGGGTGTTGAGAAGGAACGTAGCGCCGTTATCGGCATACTTCAGCACGTCGTACTTCTCGATGAACACGGTCTGGTGGCAGGCAACGAAATTGGCTTTACTTATCAGGCATGTGTGTCTGATGGGTTTGGGGCCGAACCTCAGGTGGCTCACGGTCAGGGCGCCTGCCTTCTTGGAATCATACACGAAGTAGCCCTGTGCGTAGTTGTCGGTGGTCTCTCCGATTATTTTGATGCTGTTCTTGTTTGCGCCTACGGTTCCATCAGAACCCAGTCCCAGGAAAACGGCCTGATGAAGGCCTTCTTCGCCTAGATTAAGCTCAGGTATTTCAAGGCTCGTACGGGTTACATCGTCGTTGATCCCAACGGTAAAGCCGTTTTTCTGCTCTCCACGGGCATTGTTGAATACTGCCAGAACCCTGGAGGGGCAGAACTCCTTGCTGGAAAGACCGTAACGGCCTCCGAGCACCTTTATGCCGTTCCTTCCTGCATTTACCAGTGCGGTTGTAACATCTTTGTAAAGGGGTTCTCCGTCGTTGCCTGGTTCCTTGGTCCTGTCGAGAACGCTGAGTGTTTTCACTGTATCGGGGATGGACGAGATGAAGGCAGAAGCATCGAATGGACGATAGAGCCTTACCTTGAGAACACCAACCTTCTCGCCTTTTTTAACCAGGTGTTCAACGGTTTCATGGGCGACTTCACAGCCGGAGCCCATGAGAATCATCACATGTTCCGCATCCGGTGCGCCTACATAATCGAACAGGTTGTACCTGCGTCCGGTGAGTTCTGCGAAGAGGTTCATGTACTCTTGAACGATGGCCGGGGTTGCGTCATAGTAAGGGTTTACGCTTTCTCTTCCCTGGAAGTAAACATCCGGGTTCTGGCTGGTTCCCCTTACAACGGGATGGTTGGGGTTCAGACCCCTGTGTCTGTGGGCGAAAACAAGCTCGTCATCGATCATTTTCCTGAGTACGTCATCATCCAGAGGCTCTATTTTCTGAATCTCGTGACTGGTTCTGAAGCCATCGAAGAAATGAACGAAGGGGATTCTGCTCTTCAGCGTTGCCGCGTGGGCGATCGCAGCCATGTCTGTAACCTCCTGCACGCTTCCGCTTGCAAGAAGGCCAAAGCCTGTGTTCCTCACGGCCATTACATCGCTGTGGTCTCCGAATATGGAAAGAGCCTGTGCCGCAAGACTTCTCGCGGATACATGGAAAACTGCCGGAGTGAGTTCTCCTGCAATTTTGTACATGGTGGGAATCATCAGAAGAAGTCCCTGACTGGCGGTGAAGGTTGTTGTCAGTGCTCCTGTCTGAAGTGCTCCGTGCACCGCGGCGGAAGCTCCGCCTTCGCTCTGCATTTCCTGAACGAGGGGAACGGTCCCCCATATGTTCGTCTTGCCCACGGCTGACCATGCATCGCTGTGTTCTCCCATTGGACTCGATGGCGTGATAGGGTATATGGCTATCACTTCACTGAGTTTGTGAGCAACCCTTGCTGCGGCCTCGTTGCCGTCAATTGTAATCATCTGTCTGCTCATGCTTACCAGCTTTCGCTTAGGTTAGTACATTTTTCCGAATGTTCTGGGGAAGGGCATAACATCACGGATGTT
>CAZRCS010000174.1:0-4190 GCA_964598645.1 uncultured bacterium
GATATGCTTAGAGCTTCCCTCAATAGATGTCTTCTGAGTCTCATGACCATCACCTCAAATCAACAAAATTTGAGTTAAGACTAGTAAATTTGATTAATAAATCTTTTGGTAAATGTCAGTCCATCATCAGCAAAACCAACAGGAAAAAAAGCCGCACAAGGATGCTTATTCCTGTGGAGAATACCACTACATAAAGGCCCAAACGCATCCCGAAAATCGCTGTGTAGTTTGGGACCGTGGTTCGCAGTGCAAAGATGGGGAGCATGAACATCGATCCCAGCATGAGGACGATCATGGCCTGGACTGCGGATATGCTGCCGCTATGTATCATGGGGCCGAGCAGGGATATTCCCAGCACAGGGCTGGCCACATAGCTGGTTAGTGGCACAATGATCTCTGCAGGAAGTCCGAAGAGGGCTGCCAGAGGAATAACGTCAAAGGCCTGGAAGAATCCCTCGTCAGTTAAATAGAAAACCAGAAGCGTCATGCAGAAATAAGCCAGAGCTATCTTTGAAAAAATGCGCGTTTGTCCCCGCAAAGCCTTGATGGATGCAGATCCCAGGTTGCCGGACTTGATGGCGGGGATCTCGAAGCTCCCATAGGATCTCTCTTCCAAAAAAATGCGTCCCAGAAGGATTACCAGGAAGAGCTTGACCAAAACTGTAACCAAAAAAACCATACCATAGAGCCCGCCTACCAGCAGGCCTAAGGCCGGAATGACTATAGGTATCTGGTAAGTGAATATCTCTCTCAGGTAAAAAGGTATGCCGTTCATAACTGCACATAGTATAACCTCGCTGTCCGTTAAGGCTCCCTCTTTCCTAAACCCGGCAACAACTCCATTTGCAGCAACAGTGGAGCCCAGTGATACGATAAAGGCAGATGCATTGGCCTCGGGCAAATGGGCCACCTCTACTAAGGGTCTTGCAAAGCGGGATATGTGAGTCACGATTCCCATTTCCATCATGAAGCCCGCCAGGAACAGACCTAAGAAGATCATTCCCAAGACGGGAAAGACGAAGTCTAGGGTCTTAAGCAGTAGGTGGATCATTTATGGAAGCAATCGGGCAGATATTGATAAATATTTCCATCGAAAAATTCAATTAACATACTTATTTAGCCAACAGGTTTATGTATTGCTATGCATTAAGACAAGTTATATTGTGTTATAACAACTAAAATTGATAAAATGTAATACCCCAGCGATTCCTTCCATGACGAGGCATCGATTCAGAGGTGATGTGCGGCATGGCAGATCGCGTATTCATTTATCCACCATTGGAGGAGAGTTAAATATTGGGGACGAATAGCTCCCAACATTTTGTATAAAATTATTATTTAGATACTGCCTTGATTTCATGATTTTTTAAGACTGTGATTCCTACCGAATTTGAATTTCAGGATATTATAAAAGCCGTATCACCGCAAACCTTAAGTAAAGTAGAATTGATTTAAGTAAAACATAACGGATTAAGACATCGATTGACATGTGGTGAGGGCACAACACTAGGATGGAGGATCTCTTGCCATTAGACACCCGCGATCGAGGAGTTATGTCGGATGTGAAGACGAACTTGGGTGCTAGAGTGAGCTCTTTGAAAAAGCACAGAAAATCTGAAATTGAGAGACAGGAGGAATAGGATGAGTATAAGCAGAAATATATTAAAATTGTTGATGGTGGGAATCTGCATGTACATTTTAACGACGCCGGCTCTTACAAAGGATTTCCTGGTTCCTGGAGATATTAATGGAGACAAAAAGGTGTCTGATGAGGAGCTCAAAGGAGCAGAGGCGTCTTTAAGGAACGGAGTTATAACTGCAGATCAGTTTGAGGCAATTAGGACAATCCACGATAAGTACCCCAGGACGATTAACGACACCCTTGGACGGACGATAACGGTCTGGAAACCCCTTGAAAGAATAGTCATCGTCCACCACAGCATGGCCGAGAACTTCAGGTCCTTGAATGCTCAGGATAAGCTGGTCGCCATAGATGATTATATTAAAGAAAATCCGGTTTACTTCCAGGAAATCAGCAATCTTCCATCTATAGGGACTATTTCATCCCCAGACCTGGAGGCCATTTTAGAGCTCAATCCTGATGCAGCAATCTTTTATGCCACTGGTGCTAATGAAAGCTGCAACAGCCTACAATCCACGCTGGAATCGGCAGATCCCAATATTACAGTGATTCGCATGGATGGTTACAAAGAACCCTATTTTATAACCGAGATGGAATCATTAGGCATGATCCTGGACAGGGAGAAAGAGGCAAAGGAGTTCGTTGACTTCTATAATCAGGTACTGGATCCGATAAAATCTCATGGCAGCTCTCTTTCTGAAGATGATAAGGTACGAGTCTACATGGAAGGTTCTGACGATCACGAGACATGTGCTCAAGGGGCTGGCTTTGAGCCGAACTTATTGATGGCAAATGCCAGAAATATATTTTCTGATGCCCTCGTTCAGCACCCAAAGGTCTCTGATGAAGATGTCATTGTTAGGGATCCGGGCACCGTTATTAAGATATGGGGATACACGCTGCCTGGCGTTGGTGGCTATGAAAGCGATGACGTGGCCAAAGTAAAGAATATTAGAGATGAAGTCTTAAATCGCCCTGGTTGGAACGACATAACCGCGGTGGAGAATAACAAGGTCTATGCCTTCTATAACAATTTAATAATGGGCTCTCAGCATTTCATAGGCATAGCTTATCTTGCCAAGATATTCTATCCTAAAGACTACCCAGACCTCGATCCAAAAGCGATTCATCAGGAATACCTGACCAGATTCCAGCATCTGGATTATGACCTGGATAAGCACGGCGTATTCGTCTACCCACCATTGGAGGAATGATAAATGAAAATTGCATCTTTTTTGCCGATGTTCATGGCATCGGTAATGATGGTATCGATCATGCCTGGATTTGCATCCAGTACGCTTAGCATCTTCGGGAATGCAAATTTGGATGACACCATTGATGAGGAGGATATAGCTTACGTGAATGGCATCATCAAAGGAACAAATGCTCCCACAAACTTCAGCGATGCCAACTACGACGGCAAAGTCGATAATCTTGATCTCGATCAGATCGAGAAGATCATAAGCGGCGAGGAAAAGGCCCTTACGCTGATAGATTCTGCGGAGAATATCGTCACAGTAAAAAAGCCGCTCGGAGAGTTGGTTGTCCTCCTGGGTCCAATCCTGGAGCCTATGCGCTCAATCAAAGTGGATGAGGATAAAATAGTGGGCGTTGGCACTTATATGAAAGAGGATAACGTGTTCTATCCGGAGTTCAACGCATCTCAAGGCCTCGGGTCAGTCTCATCCCCCGATTACGAGGCGATATTGGAGCTGCATCCTGATACCGTCTGGATTTATGCGAGCGTGGGCAGCTCATCCAGCTACGATGAGATTCAAAATAAGCTCGCTGAAATAGATCCGAACATAACCGTTCTGCGGATTGATGGCTATAGACCATCCAATCACATTGACGAAATTCGAAAGATGGGCTATATTCTCGGAAGACGAAACGATTCTGAAGAGTTCATCGATTTCTATAGCGGTGTAATGGACACTGTCAAAGAAAGGGTGGAAACGCTATCGGATGATGGCAAACCAAAGGTGTATTTTGAGGCCAGTCCTGAGACTGATCCTTACATGACATGTGGCGAAGGGGCAGGGTATCATGAAAAGATCGTGCTTGCAGGCGGATACAATATTTTCAGTGATCTTAAGGACTACCCTTTAGTGGACCCGGAAGACGTGATGAAACGCGACCCAGATGTCATAATCATTGTAGCCCGTGGAAAGAGCGGATACGAATCCGATGATATGGCCGAACTCACCCGTTTAAGGGAACAGATCATGGGCCGGCCGGAGCTGGCCAACGTCACTGCAGTCAGGGACGGTCGGGTTTATGTGATCAGCAACGACCTGTACGGGGGGGCGCAGCATTTTATAGGTGTTGCGTATCTGGCAAAATGGTTCTACCCGGAGCTTTTCGAGGATCTGAATCCAAAATCAATCCACCAGGAATATTTAACCCGATTTCAAGGGTTGGATTATGACTTAAACGAGCACGGCGTTTTCGTCTATCCAGCACCAGGAGAGAGCTAGATGAGCAAATTGCCATTGCTATTTCTTTTTTTGCTAACACCGATAGTGCTGTTGGCAATCATGCCTGGATT
>CAZRCS010000175.1:0-4184 GCA_964598645.1 uncultured bacterium
TTCACCGAATCCCGTTCTCTCACAGGCATCGTTCTCCCTCTACATCCCGGTGCAGGGTCCCGCGGAAGTTTCCGTGTACGATGTATCCGGAAGGACCGTTTCAACGGTTCATTCAGGCCAACTGGACAGCGGATCGCACCTGTTCAGCTGGACCGTTCCAGATGACCTTGGCAGCGGTATCTATTTGGTGCGCGCATCTACTCCGTCAGGTACCTCTGTGTCACGGATGACTCTGATCCGTTAACAGAGAAAATTCACTGAAGGCCCATCCCGAAAAGGATGGGCCTTCTTGTGTTGACGAAACGATATGATTGATTATCATAACGCTTCATTATCATTCCCGGAGGTAATCATGAATAACGCTAACTTCTCCATGGAGAAGCCTTCCAACGAAAAGGTACTCTCATATTCTCCCGGCTCACCGGAGAGGGAAGAGCTTAAGATCGAACTAGACAGACAGTCTGATCAGATCGTTGAGATCCCCTCTTTTATCGGGGGCAAAGAGGTAAGAACCGGTGATCTGGTGGATATAAGAATGCCCCATGAACACCAGCATGTTCTTGCGCGTTTCCACAGAGCCGGTGAAGATGAGATAGCCGCCGCGTGCGATGCCGCCGTGGAGGCTCAGAAAGAGTGGATGAGAATGCCCTGGGTGGAAAGAGCGTCCATCTTCATGAAGGCAGCACAGCTTATAAGTACCAGATACCGCAGCAGAATCAATGCTGCAACCATGCTGGGACAGAGCAAGAACGCTTATCAGGCGGAAATAGACTCAGCCGCAGAAACCATAGACTTCCTGAGGATGAATGCTGCCTTTGCTTCAGAGATCTACCGTGGGCAACCTTCATCGGCTAATGACCACATGAACAGGCTTGAATACCGGCCGCTGGAGGGTTTCGTTTTTGCGGTTACTCCCTTCAACTTCACGGCAATAGCGGCAAACCTGCCCACAGCTCCGGCTTTAATGGGCAACACAGCAGTGTGGAAACCGGCAACAACCTCAGTTCTTTCGAACTGGTACATTCTTCAGGTGCTTCTGGAGGCGGGACTGCCTGAAGGAGTGCTGAACTTCGTTCCCTCAAGGGGAAGTGTTTGCGGGAATACTGTTACATTGCACAGGTACATGGCAGGAATCCATTTCACCGGTTCAACCGGAACCTTCAACTGGCTCTGGAAGCACACGGCAGAGAATCTTGGGAGATATGTATCTTACCCGCGGATTGTGGGTGAGACCGGAGGTAAAGGTTTCATCTTCGCATATCCTTCAGCAGATACAACTGCTCTGGCAGTAGCACTGGCAAGGGGAGCGTTCGAGTATCAGGGTCAGAAGTGCAGCGCTGCTTCCAGGGCCTACATACCAAAAAGTATTTGGCCTTCCCTTAGAGATCAGCTAACCGGAATGGTGGAAACCATGAAGGTAGGTGATGTGCGTGACTTCAGCTGCTTTGTCAATGCGGTGATCGACCAGGCATCATTCAATACCATAACATCGTTTATTGAACGTGCCAAAGATTCCCCCGGCTGCAAGATCATCTGCGGAGGTAAATATGATGATTCCCAGGGGTATTACATTGAGCCTGCGGTAATCAAGGTAGATGATCCAAGGCATGAGCTGATGGAAAAGGAACTGTTCGGGCCTGTTCTGTCCGTTTTCGTCTACGATGACAAAAGACTTCAGGAAACTTTGGAACTTTGCGATACCACCTCTGCCTACGCCCTGACAGGAGCGGTATTTGCCGGGAGCCGCAGGGAGATAGTCGAGGCAATGGAAAAACTCAGCCATGCAGCGGGTAACTTCTACATTAACGACAAACCCACAGGGGCCGTTGTGGGCCGGCAGCCCTTCGGAGGAGGCAGGGGTTCAGGAACCAATGACAAGGCTGGAAGCCACCTCAATCTGCTTCGCTGGGTTACCACAAGAACGGTGAAAGAGAACTTTGCTCCCGCCCTGAATTACACCTATCCCTCCCAGGGATAGCATTTCAAAGGTCTGCTCCCCCGGTAAAGGGGAGCAGACAGGCAATTCAGTTCAGAACGGTGAACACCGCCGTATCATTGCTGGAACCGTCTGTGATCCTGAGGATGTATACACCCTTCCGGTAGTCACCGGTTGAAACGCATAAAGGATTTGCCGGGTCCGCTATCGTTGCTTCCACAAGCCTTCCCGACAGGGAATAGACAGTAGCTTCAGCAGGTCCGGATACCTCTGCTGAGAGAACTCCATTCACAGGATTCGTAATGGAAAGGATGTTCAGCTCACCCTGATTACATCCCTCCTCTATGGACTGCAGGGGAATTCCAATGTCTACGACTACTCCCTCTATGATATTCATCCCATAGGGCATTCCTGTAAGTGGGAAACTGTACCATCCGTTGTTGGAACCTCCCCAGCCGAAATTGATATGAAAGAATTCGTCTGTGTTGTAGCCGTCAACTACTACATTGTGTCCATACTGGGGTCCTTCGTCTATGATCGCCAGATGAACCGGCATGGCGTCCATCATGTTCCGGGCCATTCTTTCCGTTAGGCTGTCCGCTGATTCTCCCAGTAGTTCGCACGAGTCGAATCCGAACCTTAAATAGGCGTCGTATGCCTGACCCACACCAAAGGTGCCTGAAGCCGAAGCGCTGTATACCTGTTTACAGGCTGCTCCACTGGCGTAGACAACGGCTGCCCTGTCCTGGTTTGTTAGAGTTCCTGCCGTATAGTGGGCTTCAAGGGTGTCCAGCAGAATGTTGAGTTCAGCCCATGACGGGAAGTCATGGTTTTCACTGTCGTCGTCTATCCAGTAGTACTCGTGGTAGTTGTGATAGTAGTCGTCATCATCGGTAAACCGGGTTCCGTTCGTTTCCCCGTGAAAGTTGAGAATCGATCCCATTGCCACCGCGGGACATCCGGCAAGGCTTCTGGAACCGGCTGCGAGATCCATGGGGCAGAAGGCGTTATAAGGAGCGCTCTGGGTCCAGTTTTCCTCGAGCCAGCCTTCTGTAGGGGTGGTTCCCTCAGGAGGCCACTGCTCCGCCAGTATACCCGGGGGAGAAAGCCATGCATCCATGCAGCTCTGTGCGTAGTTTTCAGGAAGAAGCTCAATGTGGCTCTCTCTTTGTGTCAGGTCAAAAGTGGCAAGCTCTATCATGGGATTTTTCCCGCCGGGTCCGTTAAGATCCGTTGTATAGGAATAAGCTATCACAGGGGGCAGGCATTGGTGAGCACTGGTGATAACAAAACCCGCAGGAAAAAGCTCGAACACATATCCCGGGGGTTCATGCTGATCTCCCTCAAGAGGGAAACCATTGGTAACGGCATGGGTTGCAGGTATTCTCGCTTCAGCAAAGGATCGCGCCTGCTCCATGGTAACGGCATTTGCAGAAGCAAGCGCTGCTGTAATTAAAAGAATTGTCGCTGTGAGTTTCATCTCTCCCTCTTTCAAATGAATCGCGGGGTGTCAGCTGTGAATAATAATAAAAATGCCAGTGGGAATACTCTTCCCGGATAGAGAGTATGATATAGCTGAAAGGAGAGTGTAGCATGCTGATGATCATTCTTTGTCTTTCGTTCTTTTCGCCCGGTACTGAAAATGCTGTCGAAGCCTATGCAGGAGGAGAGCTTTATCTGATAACCTTCGGAAGGCCGTCCACAGAGGTTTTCCGTGACTCTGTTACCGGTATACGGTACCACTCTCTGGGATGTGTTGTCAGGGACGGCGATCTGGAGTACATGGAAGACTGGAACCGTTTCATGTTTGATGTATGGCGGAATCTTGACACAAGTGAAACCTTCTTTTCACTTCATACTGAAACCGAGGGTATAGATTATCGCAACGGCACCTGCATATACATTGATGAGTGGGGTTCCGTACCCATTGAACTGTATCCAGAGGAGCTTGCTTACATTGTCCGGCTGGGGAGCATGATCACACGAGTGGAGGCCGAAGACTACGGCAGGCTGGAACTGCTGGTGCCTTCCATGGAAGACACTTTGTCGGTAACGGTTTCCCTGGACTCGGAAATTATCCGGGAGCTTTTCCAGAGGGGCAGGCAGGCTATCAGGGTCAATACCCTGAACTGAATCTCTTCAGATAACCGTTGTATCTGGAAGACTTTGCCCTGCGAATTCTGTCCAGCGAAGAGCCAAGCCTTCTGATGTTTCCCGTTACAGGAAAGGTGCCGAAGGGTCTGTCGTG
>CAZRCS010000176.1:0-4141 GCA_964598645.1 uncultured bacterium
CGGTAACAGCCCAGGTAAAATAGAATGTACCCGTTACGAACGAAAGGATCATGTAAAGACATGCAGCCCATGCTCTGGGCTCGCCGACCACTCCAAGGAAACCCTTGAAACCCCGGTTAATGCTGCCGGCGGTGTTTTCCGCAAATACCGGCGTTGTGAACTCTTCGATATCCGAGTAGACATCCCTTATATCCTCCGGAGATCCGTATTGCTCTATAACCCTTTCAACTACTTCTCTGGCATTCGTATCGGGGTTTTCCGCCAGTTCCGCTTGCAGAGCAGCACTAAGATGATCCTCTGCATTGGCCAGGGCATCCTGAATGGTTGATCTGTCCAGGTCGGCCATAGCGGTTTTCAATTCATCAAGGTATTTCTCAATGCGGCTGTTCATTGAACCTTACCTCCCAGTATTCGGTTTATTATTGTGCTTGTTTCTTTCCAAATTAATTTCCACCTGGTAAGGGCCATGCTACCCTCCGAAGTAATGCTGTAGTACCTGCGGGGTGGACCGGATACTGAGGGTTCCACGGTGCTTTCAAGCAGGCCGTTTTTCTCAAGAGACTTAAGAACCGGATAGAGAGCTCCCTGCTTGATGAGCTGGAAGTCATCTTCATCGCTGGACATCTCCTTGGCAATCCTATAGCCATACATTGGCTCTTCGGCTTGATTCAGAATTGCAAGAAGAGCAAGAGAGGTGGTTCCCGAGCTGATCTCTCTGCTGAACTTCCTGTCTACCGCCTTGATCTCTTTCATATTGTCCCCCTTTCCACATCAACTACTAGGAATTAACTACTACCGTTCCAATACTAACACCTAGTTAATACTAGTGTCAAGTTTTGAGTACCTCTGTGCAACAAAGGGAGCCGCATCTTTATCTCAGCCAGAACGATTATTTTTCAGGAAACACTTGACCTGGGTCGGTCTTACTGCCATGTAAAGCTTTGCAGTGATGAATTGAAACAGAAGGAGACAACTCTTTGTACAAGGGACATTCTCAGTTTGCAGATCTGCTGATGAACTCCGAAGACAATTTCTTTTCCCTGTTATCCCTTTTCAAGGACACTCTGGTATTTATTTTCGATTCTGAGGGACGTTTCACCTTTGGTCATACAGACTCCCGTTCAAGGCTTCATACCGACCCTGATCACTTCCTTGGGAAAACAGTTCCAGAAGTCATGCCGGCGCATGTTTCGAAACCCTTCAAAAAAGCATTCGAAGACAACAGGCAAGGCAAAGTTGCTGAGTTCGACTACTGGATGGATCTGATCACCCACATTGGCTGGTTCAGTGCTACCTGTACACCGATCTTTCGCAAGGACGTTTTTGAGGGCAGCATGGCCATCGTCAGAGATGTAACCAATGAAAAAAACGCAGCGGAAGCCCTTAAGGCAAGCGAACAGAACTACAGGACCCTCGTAGAGATGGCCGCAATGGGAATTGTGATAATTTCTGACGGGAACGTGGTCTATTCAAATCCTGTGACAAGCGACATATCCGGTTTCGGAAACGCTGAAATAGTTGGACGAAGTTTTCTTGACTTCATAGCACCATCAGAACGAAACAGGGTTTCGAAGATACATGAAGACCGGCTATCAGGGGCTGGAACACCGGACATGTACGAACTCAAAATGCTAAATAAAAGCGGCAGACTCATAGATATAGAGATAAGCGCAAAACTTATTACCTACCAGGGCAAGCAATCGGTTCAGGTCATACTGCAGGATATTTCTGCCAGAAAAAAAGCCGAGCGCGAACTGATCTCCATACAGCAGACTCTGCAGGAAAAGGTTTCCGAAAGAACAAGGGAACTTGAAAAGTACAGGATTCATCTGGAAGAAATAGTAGATGAACGCACAGGCAGACTCCGTGATACCATCAACCTGCTTCGAACTGAAATAGAAGAACGGATGCTGGCCGAGGAAAGGGTTGAGCACCTGAACCTTGTGCTGCGCGCAATCAGGGACATAAACCAGCTTATAACCAAAGAGACAGATGTGCAGAAACTAATCGATGGCACCTGCGCAAGGCTGGTTGAAACCAGGGGCTACAAAGATGCGTGGATTTTCCTTCTTAACAGGGACGGTTCCTTCAGAACCGCCTCTGAAGCTAAATACGGAGAAGATCTGGAACCTCTTCTGGATCATATTGCCGAGGGGAAGTACACTCCCTGCCTGAAAAAATCCATTGACTGCCAGGGTTCCTGGATTTCTGACGAAGTTCGTTCTATCTGCGATAAATGCCCATTGAAACCCGACTCAGACGAGCCAAGAAGAATCATGGCGTGCAGACTTGAATGCCATCAAAGGCTGCACGGTGTTCTTACGGTGACCAGTCTGGGTGAATACCCTCCGGACAAAGAGGAAAACTCTCTTTTTGAAGAAGTCTGCGATGATCTGGCTTTCGCCCTGGACAGTATTGAACAGGAAAAGGCAAGGAAAAGTGCTGCACAGGCACTTGCAGAAAGCCAGAACAGGTATGAAGCTCTTTTCGAAAACGCCACTTCAGCTATTCTCATCCTTGAAAACGACCAGATAATAGAGTGTAACACGAAATGTGCTGAAGTATTCGGCGGCATCGAAGAAGACATCCTCGGGAAGAAACCCTATGATATCTCGCCGGAAAAACAGCCAGATGGCAGAACCTCAAAAGAAGCTGCCATGGAACACATCAGAGCTGCAGTGGAAGAGGGCCCCCAGTACTTCCGGTGGATACACAAAAGAAAAGACGGTTCAGAGTTCCCTGCAGAGGTTGGCCTTAACGCAATAGTTATAAACGGCAGAAACTTCGTACAGGCAGTGCTGAAGGATGTAACCACAAGGGAAAATGCCGAAAAAGCCCTGCGAGAAAGCGAACGAAACTATCGATCTCTCTATACAAATGTTCCGGTCGGATTGTTCAGAAGCGACACAAGCGGTGCAGGACATCTTCTCGAGGCAAATCCCGCAATGGCCGCGATGTTCGGTTTCAGCTCTCCTGAAGACATTCTCAAAATAAATGCCGTAGATCTGTTCCATGATGGCTCTGACAGGGACAAAATGCTGGAGGCTATAAACAACCGAGGAATTCTCAGGGACTTCAACGCCAGGATGAAAAGAGCAGACGGATCACTTTTCTGGGCCTCTATCTCAGCAAGATCATACAGTCAGGAGCAGAAGAAGATAACCCTGATTGACGGTATAGTAAAAGACGTTTCTGACAGCAGACAGTATGAGTCCGATCTGCGTAGGAGCGTGGAGAGGCTTCAGAATGCAATTGAGGGAACCGTATCTGCAATGAGCCTTCTTGTTGAAATGAAGGATCCATACACCTCGGGACATCAAAAAGGAGTTGCCCATCTGGCCACTGCAATTGGAGAGGAAATGGGGTTGCCAAAAGAGAGAGTGGAATGCATAAAAATAGCATCGACCCTCCACGATCTCGGCAAACTGAGTATTCCCACCGAAATACTGAGTAAACCCGGCCCTCTGAGCAAGTACGAGGTGAATTTTCTGAAAACACACCCGAAGGCAGGTTACGATATCCTTGAATCAATAGAATTCCCCTGGCCTATTGCCAAGGTAATACTTGAGCACCATGAAAGAATGGATGGTTCCGGTTACCCCAATGGGCTGAAAGGTGAGGAGATCTCCATGGAGGCTCGAATAATTGCGGTCTCGGACGTTGTTGAAGCCACTGCATCAAGAAGACCCTACAGAGCAAGCAAGGGAATAGAAGTTGCACTGGATGCCGTAAGGGATGGTTCGGGAATAATTTACGACAGCAATGTGGTTGAAGCCTGCATCAGGCTTTTCCATGAGAAGGGGTTCTCACTGCTCGACCATGACAGTCTATTTATAGGAGCCGATTTCGCAATCTGACCACTGCCCTATGAAGAAGGGTTCAGTTCTTCCCCGGTTGCTTCCCTGACCTCAATGACACTGACTTCAAAATTGAGTGCCATCCCTGCAAGTGGATGATTTCTATCCACGGTTACCTCATCATCACCTACCGAGGTAACTGTCACTATCTGAACGTTGCCATTGTTATCCTGTGCCTGGAACTGCATTCCAGGTGCAATTTCATCTATTCCGTGGAAGGCTTCCTTTTTTAGAACAGCTATCAGATTAGGATTTTTCTCTCCATATCCATCTTCAGGAGAAAC
>CAZRCS010000177.1:0-4136 GCA_964598645.1 uncultured bacterium
TAATGGCCCAACCGCAGATAACAACTTTGCCTCCGCCATCGACGTAGTCTGCAAGGATATCGCCCTGTCCTGCCTGATACTGATAGTTGTTCCAGGTAAGCACACAGGTGTAATTCTGCAGGGTAGCAAGAGGGATAAGAGTAGATGTTCCGTCAAGGTAATCTACAGAACCATAGAACGGATTGGTGTCAAAGTTAGCTTGACAACCATTCAGAGAGGCGCCGCCCTCACAGTGCAGTATTAGAAGATCATTGGCAGCATAGCCAATGCCTGAGAGACCGACCAAGGCAAAAAGAACCAGAACTAGTTTCATAACAAACCTCCCTTTTTTTGAGAAACCCGAAACCAAAATAGCTGTTATTTAATGTATTGTCAAACCCCTCTAGATGAGTGTCGCAGTGCAAGATATATAGAGTATATCACGGTAAGCGCAGACTGACTCAAATGACCTTTTCTATTAGTCTTTTTCCTGGAAGAAATTTGGAAAAAAAACGCCCCCAAAGGGGGGGCATTTCCATTTTGGCGCGCCTAGTGGTTTCTTGTTGGAACACCTTAGTCCCCTGGCTATCGAAGATCGCTGCCCTGTCGAAGGTTTCGTAAGATCGGGCACAGGAGCATCACTATGGGCAGAATCGCCGGAAACGCACTTCACATAGATGAAGAGGTAGCCAATGGGGATTAGAAATATTAGAGATATTAAATAGGGAGAAAGAGGCTCACAGACGCATCTTACGCATTCTCAGCCGGAACTCTGAGCTGAAGTGGAACATCTATATCACTAAATGCTGCCATGTATAAGATCATCATTCCTGAGGAAATAGGTTCTGCCCGGTGATTAATTAGCTCTAGACATATGGTGGTTCAACCATTATCCAGTTGTCCCTCTTTGAGTTATGTTGGGTTGGACTTACACAGAAATTACCACATAGTTTCTTCAGAGGGCTAGAAAGAACTGGAGTAGTAATGGTTACCTCTCTTTGTATTCCCTTTTTCATTGCCTGTGTTCTGAGTATTCCAGTGTCTCAAGGCAGCTGGTCCACAGGTCCGGGCTTTCCAGGGCCAACTCCTAACTGGCTACAGCATTTCAGCGAATCCGATTCCATTAACTGGTATGGTTCTGAAACCTTGATATACCTTGAAGCACAGAGCAGTAAGCAGTTCATCTGTGATGCCTCCGAGATTGTCGAGACAATACATACATGGGATGTGGATCAGGATGGAGATGTTGATCTCCTTATTGACGGCAATGCCAACGAGAACTGCTGGTATGCGAACCCAGGAAACAATGACGAGTGGACCAAGGTGATGGTCGACTCTCAGGGAACCAGCTGGGTATCCAGTTTTTCAATGGATGTTAACAATGATTCGTATACAGACATTGTCAGAATCCTCAGCACAAGTTCCTGCGACAGCATTTTCTGGTACATGAATGTAGATGGGTCAGGTTATGCCTGGATAAAGCGCTTTATTGGAACCACAGAGAATGCAGCCTGCTGTTACGGTGGAGACTTCAACGGTGACGGTCTCCTTGATATAGCAATAGGTGGGAATCAGGACCCTCCGATAAGATGGTGGGAGAATTGCTACCAGTCTTCTTTTGAATGGATTTCCCATGAACTGCCAGTAGCTTCTCTGTACCGATGCGATGACATTGGCTGTGAAGATCTCGATGGAGATGGAGATGTGGACATTATCACAGCTTCTTATGAACCCACTTCGGGAATTACTGTTTTTTCAAACCTCGACGGGACAGGAACACTTTGGCAGCCTTACCACCCGGGCATACCCGTTGATGGAGCTCCGATTGCTCTGGATATAGCTGATTTTAACCAGGACTCCATTCAGGATGTGGTTTTTGCCGCGACCAACGCACCTTACACCGGTGGAATATTCTGGCTTGAATTCAGCGAGGGCCCGTTCCCGAATTGGACAAGCCGCGTTATGGAAGACGATTTTCCAGGAGCCAGATCAATAGCGGCTGTTGATGCTACGGGAGATGCATATCCAGACGTAATCTGCTCAAACGGCTATACCAACTCAGATTACGAAGTTCGACTAATGATCAATGCTGGGGGCCCTGGAACCTGGTGGGCAGAGCACAATATATCCAACAGCTGGTGCTACGCAGTTGAGGGAGCTGATATAACAGGAGATTCAGCAGAGGAGCTACTTTTCGGTACTTTCAGCGGGAGCTTATATTGGGCTCAAATCAGCACATGTGAAGAGGGCGTGTTAATCTCCTCCATCAGAGACATGATCGGATATCCGCAATGGTACTCCATCGACTGGGAGTGCTGCGAACCAGCAGGAACGGATATCTATTTTCGGGTTAGAGGCAGTAACGATCCTGAAAATATGGGCGAATGGTCAGCCAATATTCAGATTCCCGGCGATGTATCAGTTTATCTCGATAGTGCTTACAGATATATCCAGTATTCAGCGTTCCTGGAATCGGAACATGCCCCATCCACTCCAGTTCTGGATGAGATAACTCTTGAGTACGGCAACATGGGTATGGAAGAAGGAACCGCAGACAGAATTGTAATGCTGCCGGTAACTCCCAACCCGTCAGGCAGATCAGCAGCAATCTCCTTCATCACTACAGAAACAGGCATCGTTGAACTTGCTGTATTTGATCTTGCAGGAAGAAGAGTGTTCTTCTCATCGGAAGAGTGGACTTCCGGAAGACACGCTCTGAATATTCCCTTTCTGCCTCCAGGTACATACATTGCCCGTTTATGTACTGGTGGAGTAGAAAAACTCACTCGGTTCGTAGTGCTGAATCCCTAAGTGGATGTTATTGAATAAGTGTTTGGAGAAGCATACCCGGAGTTTCTTCTGGCAGAGTTCCCACGGGGAATCGAACCCCGGTGCCCTCATCACAGTCTCTTGTCCGGCTTATCGGGATCAGTGCTGACCGCCCCGATAGTTCCATAGGTTGAAACAGACTAAGGTTCTCGGAGACCGGGACAAATAACCCTGATAGAATCAAAACAAAAACGCCCTCCAAAGGGGGGGCATTTCCATTTTGGCGCGCCTAGTGGTTTCTTGTTGGAACACCTTAGTCCCCTGGCTATCGAAGATCGCTGCCCTGTCGAAGGCTTCGTAAGGTCGAGTACAGGAGCATCATGTTGGGCAGAACCGACGAAGACTCCCTTCCTGTAGTAGAAGAGATGCCAATAGGGAATAGAAGTACTATAGAGCCTGCCTTAGTATCAGGTTTGATTAGGGGACCGGGTTCTTACCCGATGAGCGTACGGATTCCACGTTCACCTCACACTTGGTCTTCAGTTGTGTATTCCATGGCGTTAAGATATTTACAAGGAATAGCAGCAGGTACCCAATGAGGGGACACTCACTGAAGCGTCATTGGCGTCATATCTGCATGCATCCACCAAAGAATGGGCATCTAGGAACTACTGCTGAGGAATGTTTCTTCATTGCAGCATGAAACTGCATGGGAGTGAATCAAGTCCCTAATCGCGACCTTCTGCGAGAAATACGTACTCAACCTTTTTATCCTTCGTCTTGATCTCTTTATTCTCTATACGGCGAATTTAGTTCTTGGAGCGCAGTTGAAATTAGTAGATAAATGTCGGTTACTGCAGTTAGACCTCCAACGATGGAGGGAGATGCAATCACATTTAGCCGACAAGGAGAGAATCAATGCGGGGATTGATCCTGACTCTAGGGGTGTTGATTTGTGCTTACGGAAGCACTTACGCAAACTGGATGGAATTCAATTCAGGATGTTCTGAGGGAAGTACACCCTCTATCAGATTCGGTGAAACGACTGCTGATAGGATTAACTTCGATGTGGAATTGAGCGGTCTCCTCTCTGACGCTGTTCAATATGACTCTGATGAATACTTAAGATTTAACAAAAGCCCCGGGACAGTCGTACTGAGTAGAACCGGATTTCCTGAAGTCCCTCATGTAACCTGCTTCGTTGCTGTGCCTGACGGCGTGGATCTTGATTTGTCCTACACGAGAACATGTCTGGAGACGATCTCATCCCTTCCTGTTTACCCCGCACCTCTCGACAGCCTTGTCCATGAGGAAGGAATCACATTTATCAAGGAGTCTTCCAGGAGGGAACCAGATAGCTATTCCAACTAACCTGTCCACAAGCTCTT
>CAZRCS010000178.1:0-4135 GCA_964598645.1 uncultured bacterium
GGAAGGGCTGGTCTTTACAGCGGTGGATGCCTTATTGATAGTATTAACTGGCTTTCGGATCCCCCAGGCACTGAGTTTGAATGTGAAGTTCAGATTAGATACAGAAAGCCGGGGGTGAAATGCCGGGTAGCACTTCGTGAAGACTATACTGAGGTTGTGTTCAGAAACCCGCAAAAGGCTGTTACACCTGGGCAGATCGGAGCCCTTTACATGAATGACGTGGTTCTTTGCGGTGGAGTTATAAAACCGGCAGGAGGATTAGATGCCAGGCAGAATAGCTGAAGAAATAGAAAGGCTCAAGGATCTGAAAGGCGGCATCGTGCTTGCACACAGCTATCAGCCGGGGCCCATTCAGGACATTGCCGACCATGTGGGAGACTCCCTTGAGCTTTCCAGGATCGCGGCCGATGAAGCCGCCGACCTGGTGGTGTTCTGCGGGGTCAGGTTCATGGCTGAAACAGCCAAGCTTCTCTCACCTGACAGTAAAGTGGTTCTCGCAGCTCCGGATGCAAGCTGTTCCCTGGCAGCTTCAATGACAGCTGATGATCTGAGAAATCTGAAAATAAAGTACCCTGATGCCCCGGCAATCGTATACGTTAACAGCACCGTGGAGGTCAAAGCAGAGGCCTGGTCATGCTGCACAAGCGCTAATTCCATTGAAGTTGCAGAAGCTGCTCCGGGTTCCGGGATAATTTTCGGCCCTGACCGGAATCTGGGAACATGGGTGGAGAGGAACACAGGGAAGACCGTTCACATCTGGACCGGAGGCTGTCATGCCCATAGCGGAGGAGATATAAGAAGCCTTCTTGACCGCAAGACCCGCTGGCCGGATGCAGAAGTGCTGGTTCACCCCGAGTGTCCCCCTGTATTCTGGCGTGAAGCCGACAGGGTTCTAGGCACCGGAGGCATGATCAAACACGTTGATGAATCTTCTGCGAAGAGATTTATCATCGGCACGGAAGAGGGAATGATCTACCGACTGGAAACACTTTTCCCGGATAGAACCTTCATTCCTGCCGGGAAGATAGTCTGCGAAGACATGGGTTTTACCACACTGGAGCATGTTCTTAAGGCACTGGAGTCACCGGAGGATGAAATACTGATCCCATCTCATCTTGCTGAGAAGGCTGCATTGGCAGTACGCAGAATGACGGAAACAGGCTGAGATGAGGGTTGCTGTCTCACAGGTCTGGTACGGTCTTCAAGGCACAGAGAAAGAGGTCTACGGACCATACCGCTACTGTCTTCATCACTGTTATGCAGAGCTGCTGGACAGGAAGGGGATTCAGCCCCTGGCGGTTCTTCCCGTAAAGAACGCTTCGCCTGATGTTATTCTGGAAGGTTTCGACCTGCTGGTGCTGACAGGTGGAGGAGACCCGGACCCGTCAATTTTCAACAGAGAGAACATGGGAAGCAGAAACCCTGAAATGGAAAGACCTTTGTGGGACATCGAACTCTACAGAGCGGCCAGAAGGAAGGATATTCCCGTTCTGGGCATCTGTCTCGGAATGCAGCTCATAGGCATTGCCCACGGAGCTGCGCTGATACAGGACCTGAAAACAACCGTTTCCCATGACGGGACCTCAGCCAACCAGCTGTCTCATCATGTGACCGTGGATCCAGGTTCCATTCTTCACCGGTTTCTTGGAGACCATCCACGTGTATCTTCATGGCACCACCAGGCGCTTGAGTCCGTACCGGAAGGATTCATGATCGCTGCCAGATCCGATGACGGCATTATCGAGGCCATGGAAAGCAAAGATCACAGGGTTCTGGGCCTGCAGTGGCATCCGGAGAGGGACTCGACGGGACCTGCAGTTATGGAAGCAATAACCGCAATGGCAGGTATAAGATGATTTACCTGTGCATGCCCATGAAGGTTGAAAGGATATGGGGATCACTTCCACCTGCAGCAGAGGGACTTGAACCGGTGGGAGAGATCTGGTGGTTTCATGAGGGCACAGTTCTCAAAACACCTGAAGGCAGTCAATTCAGGGCTGCAGAATTTTTTCCGGCGGGTGAATTCCCCGTTATACTGAAAACCCTTCACTCCGCCAGAGACCTTTCCGTACAGGTGCATCCCGGCAGAACCCGGGTTCCTCCGGTGAAGGACGAATCCTGGGTCATTCTCGAGGGTGAAGGAAGGATCCTTCATGGAGTGAAGGAAGGCGTTTCTCCCAGGGAATTCGCCAATAAGGTCAGTGATGGAAGGGTTGAGGAGATACTTGAAACTTTGAAAGCATCTCCCGGAGATCTTTTCCATCTTCCGGCGGGAACGGTGCATGCCCTGGGCGGAGGCCTTACAGTGCTGGAAATTCAACTCAACTGCACCATTACCTACCGATTATGGGATTACAACAGACTGGATTCCAGCGATAACCCCAGGGAGCTGCACATCGAACAGGGCCTTGAAGCCGTGGACTGGAACAGGTCAGGAAGGGCTGTTCCCGTGTCAGGCACACTGGATACCCCTTCTTATTCACTTCGGAGGATCGGTCCCGGAAGGGTGGAACTGGCTCCCTACGAAATTGCATACGACCACCTCTCCGGAAGGTGTTTCTTCACTGCAGAAGAAGGCGGTGTGTGTTCAACCGCCGGGGAGACCTGGATAGTAAGGATAAAGAAATGAACTCGGAGAAGGTGTTCGCCGTTATCATGGCAGGGGGAAGAGGTACAAGGTTCTGGCCCGCCTCTGTGAGAAGCAGACCCAAGCAGTTCATGGATCTACTGGGCGGGGGAACCATGATACAGCTCACCGCTGCCAGATTCCGCAATCTCGCTGATCCTTCCTGCATTATGGTGGTTACCGGTGGGGATCACAGGGAGACCGTTCTTTCTCAGCTTCCTCTGATCCGTGAAAATAACGTTCTTCTGGAACCGGTTGGAAGAAATACGGCGGCCTGCCTGGGCTGGGCGGCAGAGACCCTGAAACGAAGAGGCTGCGGCGACTGCATCATGGTGGCGGCTGCAAGCGATCACATGATCGAGCCCCTCGAAGGTTTCGAAAAAACCATAGGCAATGCGGTCGAACTGGCCTCAGAGGGGCATTTATGCACCATTGGCATACCTCCATCACATCCGGCCACCGGTTACGGCTATATACAGCGGGGCGGCATAGCAGGTCCCGGCTGGAAGGTGAGACAGTTCAGGGAAAAACCGGACAAGAATACCGCCGTCTCTTACGTTGAGTCAGGTGAATATTTCTGGAACTCGGGAATGTTTATATGGAAGGTTGATTCTTTCCTCCATGAGCTCGGAAAATACATGCCCGGACTGCATGCTTCGATAGAAGCCCTGCCGGACACCCAGAACCCCTCCCTTGAGACCTACGGCGCTCTTGAATCCCAATCTGTGGACTATGGGGTAATGGAAAAGACAGACAGGGCAGTGGTGGTGGAAGCTGATTTCAAGTGGAGTGACATTGGAGACTGGCCGGGAGCAAGAGAAGCCGGGGTGGAAAAGGGAGACAAGATCCTTCTCGATTCGGATAATACGCTGGTATATGATGAAACCGGAAGGCTCACTGTGGTTGTGGGTCTAAGCGGAGTCAGCGTGGTTTCAACTGACAGGGCCACCCTGGTTATGGCGGATAAAAGCTCTCAGAGAATAAAAGAGATAGTCGAGGAGCTTGACAGAAGCAAACCTGATATGGTGTGAAGACTACTCTATTACTACCTTTGCCCCTACTGGAAGCCAGAAGTATGCCCACCTTGCGGTGAAGTAGCCCAGCCTGATGCATCCGTGGGAGAGCGGTTCTCCGAGCCGGTACTCGACGGAGGGAGAAGCCTGATGCAGACCTATTGCTCCGCTTGGCTCTATACACTGCCAGTAAGGCATTCGGACTCTGTAGGTGCTTGATACCGGGGCCCATCTCTTGTAAAGCACGCTGAACTGCCCGGTGGGCGTTGAGTGAACAGGCGGCCGCCCGGTTGAGACCTGGGCGAGATTTGCCTCTCTTTCCCCCTCGAGGAAAACAATTACCTGTTCATCTATACTCACGTATACGGTTCGTTCATCAGGTTCAATGGGAACAACAACTTCAGGGAGCCCTAACAGAGCCCCTCTCCAAAGCAGAAAAGGCAGAAGAAAGCAGTTCAATCAAAACCTCCCTTGACTGACCATTCTGCAATGAAGT
>CAZRCS010000179.1:0-4130 GCA_964598645.1 uncultured bacterium
CCTGGCATACAGATGATGTGATCTCAGTGTTCGGTTGGGATTCAACCTTCACCGATTCGATCAGCGGAATGTTCGAGGGTACCGTCTCGGACCCGACACAGACCAACAGACTTGAACTGAATCTTGGCAGTGACAGTACTGATTACATCCCTACACGGCTTTATGACCAGTTCAGCATGATTGCCAGGGCGGATCGTGAGTTGACGGTCACTGTTCATTGGCAGTATAAAGGACTCAGGGAAAGCAGCTTGGAGCTGGGTACCGCTATAAACTCAGACTGGTGCGAGATAGGCCCATTCGATCTCTCCGCAGATTCTTCAGGCTGGGCAAGTGAGGATGTAAAGCGTTTGTGGTTGGAGTTTTCTTCCGATGCTCATACACCAGCTACTGACGTGAGGATAGGTTGGATCAAACTGACTGAGTAAGGGGAGTTGATATGCTAAGCCTGATGGTACACACCCTGAACAGTCTCTTAACTGCTCAAGTACTTGCTGCTCCTTCGATTCAATGGGCTGTAAATTATAACGGTGCTTCTTACTCCGAATTCTTGCATTCCATCGAAACAGTAGACGGAGGATTCCTTGCCACAGGTTGGGACATGCCTGAATTCGGACCATGCAATACATCATTATACAAGTATTCGTCCAATGGGGAATTCCTTTGGGAATCAGGATCTTCAGAATTTGAGGGGGAAGTAGGATGCTGGGCAGAGGAGTTGTCTGACTCCACAATCATTGTTGTTGGAAGATGTGGGCTACCAGAAGGAAATACAGCTGCTATTCTCCTTTATCGTACCGATTCTCAGGGGAATGATCTTTGGTCGCGAGCTTACGATTTCCCAGATGCGCAAGAAACACCATATTGCCTGCTCCCCCTTTCAAACGGAAGATTCGCTGTTTGCGGACAAGCTGCAGAAGTGGGATCAGGCTATCCTAATTCCTTTATCATGACTACAGACTCTCAGGGAGATTCACTCTGGACAGTAAGGCTGGAGCCTGGCTATGCAAATATCGCTCACAGAATACTGGAATATGAGGACCAGTTGATTGTATACATCCATTCCACAGCAGGGGTCAGAATCCTCTCCCTTAATTCAGACTCGGGTGATATCCTATGGGAAGCGGACGGTTATCCAGATGTATTAAACTCTGGAGACATTGGCGGGGATATGACTTTGTCCACAGTTGAGGAGGGTTTTACCTTCGTAAGCGCAAGTGTTCCACACATAGCACATACAGATGAATATGGGAATCTCCAGTGGTATTACGAACTCCCTTACTGGTCTTTTCCCAGGGGACATTCAGTAAACAGCACAATGGACGGTGGATACATATACGGAGGGGAGAACACACCGGGATGGCCACCCGATGGCATTCAGACTGGGATGGTGGTAAAGCTCGATAGCGAAGGAACCGTTCAATGGGTTGATTTCGTATACGAAGCTCATGACATTCAATCTATCAGTCAGATCTCCACAGGCGGATACATAGCTTGTGGAGGAGAAACCCCTGCAACACTTATCCGCTATGAGCCTGAAACTGGTATTGAAGGCATACCCCCACCGGGTGTTGAGATCACTTCCCTCTCTCCAGTTCCCTTCGCAGAACAGCTTACGGTGAACTTCAGCCTTGATGAAACGGCAACTGTCGATTTCCAGGTATTCGACCTGACAGGAAGACTGGTTCACTCATCCACAGAGGGTTCACTTCCAGCAGGGAGCCACAACTGGATATGGAACGCAACTGGTCAGTCTTCAGGCTGCTACCTTGTAAGACTATGTACCGAATTAGAAAACTGTTCCCGGTACTGCGTTCTGGTTGAATAGAAGTATTGAGTAAAGGAGAGCATATGTCATTCTTCATTGCACTTCTCTTAGCAAAGACAGTGTTTGCACAAACTGACAGTCCTCCTGCAATCCAGTGGGTAACGGAATACGGTACAATGTTCTACGATGCTCATGAGACTTCCAACCAGCAGTTCATAGTAGCAGGGCGGAAGTACTACTCAGACTTTGCCAGAATTGTTTTCCTTTACGACCCTAACGGAAACCTTGTCTGGGAAACAGGCATTCCCGGGGTTCTCACTCATGCATACTCTTACTGGGTGGAAGAGCTTTCCGATGACACATTCCTTGCTGTTGGGGCCGGACGTGACAGTACAATGTCAACAGTAGGGATGTATCTGATTAATATCAGCCAAGGTGGGGATCTGCTCTGGTGGAAGTGTTACGATTTCCCAGATGCGCAAGAAACACCATATTGCCTGCTCCCCCTTTCAAACGGAAGATTCGCTGTTTGCGGACAAGCTGCAGAAGTGGGATCAGGCTATCCTAATTCCTTTATCATGACTACAGACTCTCAGGGAGATTCACTCTGGACAGTAAGGCTGGAGCCTGGCTATGCAAATATCGCTCACAGAATACTGGAATATGAGGACCAGTTGATTGTATACATCCATTCCACAGCAGGGGTCAGAATCCTCTCCCTTAATTCAGACTCGGGTGATATCCTATGGGAAGCGGACGGTTATCCAGATGTATTAAACTCTGGAGACATTGGCGGGGATATGACTTTGTCCACAGTTGAGGAGGGTTTTACCTTCGTAAGCGCAAGTGTTCCACACATAGCACATACAGATGAATATGGGAATCTCCAGTGGTATTACGAACTCCCTTACTGGTCTTTTCCCAGGGGACATTCAGTAAACAGCACAATGGACGGTGGATACATATACGGAGGGGAGAACACACCGGGATGGCCACCCGATGGCATTCAGACTGGGATGGTGGTAAAGCTCGATAGCGAAGGAACCGTTCAATGGGTTGATTTCGTATACGAAGCTCATGACATTCAATCTATCAGTCAGATCTCCACAGGCGGATACATAGCTTGTGGAGGAGAAACCCCTGCAACACTTATCCGCTATGAGCCTGAAACTGGTATTGAAGGCATACCCCCACCGGGTGTTGAGATCACTTCCCTCTCTCCAGTTCCCTTCGCAGAACAGCTTACGGTGAACTTCAGCCTTGATGAAACGGCAACTGTCGATTTCCAGGTATTCGACCTGACAGGAAGACTGGTTCACTCATCCACAGAGGGTTCACTTCCAGCAGGGAGCCACAACTGGATATGGAACGCAACTGGTCAGTCTTCAGGCTGCTACCTTGTAAGATTATGTACCGAATCAGAAAACTGTTCCCGGTACTGCGTTCTGGTAGAATAGAAGCATGATGAAGAGACATCACGCCGTTTTCTGGATTCTCTCTGCAGCTCTTCTCTCTTCCTGTGGAGACAGCAGCCCCTCTGACCCTGGGAATGTCCCCTATGGCGACTTCGACATCTTCATACCCAACGAAGATACCCAGTGGATGCTCTGGGAGACATGTGTCCTCGTGGAGTATGATGTTCAAGCAATAGAAAACTCATACCTGATCAAACTGGAGCTGGTTAAGGGTGATACTCTCACCGTTGAATTCGGCAACTGGAGAACCAACCCCGGCAGCATCACTGTAAGGGATCAGGTGCCTGATTCACTGGGAATGGGAGATGACTACAGGTTAAGGATTCTTACTGCAGAGGGGGACACCGCCTACAGTGCAGCTTTCACTATCAGCGGATATTCCCTGGGTGAGTTTGTGGAGATACCTGCAGGATCATTCATCATGGGTTCCCAGGAGGGAGACTGGTACCACCAGCCCAACGAGGCACCGGCACATACGGTTACTTTCCAGAACTCCTTCGAGATCCTCGGTAATGAAGTAATGCAGGCTACCTGGGAGAACGTGATGGACAACAACCCCTCAAACTGGGGTACGGACAGTTTCCCCGTTGAGACTGTAAGCTGGAATGATTGTCAGCTCTTCATTGAAACCCTCAGTGCAATGGATTCCCTTTACGACTACAGACTCCCCAGTGAAGCTGAATGGGAGTATGCGTGCCGTGCGGGAACAGCTACCTGGTTCTTTTGGGGCAATGACAACAGTTCAGCAACGGTAGCTCTGTACGGCTGGTTCAGCGCCAACTCCAACGGCCACCCTCACTGGTCCAATACGCTTGAACCTAACAGCTGGGGTCTATATGACATGTCTGGCAACGTCTACGAATGGTGTCAGGACGTTTACCATGAAAGCT
>CAZRCS010000180.1:0-4126 GCA_964598645.1 uncultured bacterium
AAAACCTACGCAATGACAGGATGGCGAATCGGTTTTGCCCTTGCTAATCCTGTATGGACCGGAATCGCAGGAAAAATTCAGGCACATACCACTTCAAATCCCTGCTCCATATCCCAGTACGCATCCCTTGCCGTGGTTCAGGGAGAGGCCGAAGACTATCGTGAGAGTATGTATCAGGCATTTAGAAGAAGGCGTGACCTGATATGTAACCTTCTCGAAAATGTTGAAGGTCTAAAGTTCATTCGGCCGGAGGGTGCATTTTATGTGTATCCCAAGATATTGACTGAAAAGAACTTCGATTCAGGAAGTTTCTGCACCGACCTTCTCGAGAAGGGGGGTCTCGGTACCATTCCCGGAAGCGCTTTCGGAACAGAGGGCTACATTAGACTTTCTTTTGCGGCTTCGGATGATGATATTGCAGAAGCGGTGAAGAGATTGAACAGTTTTCTAGAACAGGGAGATTTCAGATGATCGTAACCTGCCCTAACTGCAGTAAGAAATACCAGATTCCAGAGGAAAAACTGGCAGGGAAACCACGGAGACTCCGCTGCAAGAACTGCCGGGAGGTATTCATAATCCATCCACCGAAGAAGGGGGACGAGTCAGCTTCCACGGAAACGGCGGTGGACGAGAGGGCGGCTAGGTTTGCCAGGGTGCTTGCTTCGGACATGCTCATTTACAATAAAGATGCAGTGGAGCAGTCCAGGCAGACAGGCAACCTTCAGGAGACAATGGCCGGTGAAATAGAACGTTCGTGGCAGCTCTGGAAGAGCAGATTTCCTGAAGCCGCAGGGAGTGAAGAGGGAGTAATGCTTTTCCGCTCTTCATTGAACGAGATCCTTGCAGGAGGAGACGACCAGTTTTCCGACTGGAGCCCTGAGTAGTACTAAACCCCGGTTATTTCACTTTTCAGACACCTGAAGATTATATGGGTCAGTATCATGTGCACGTCTTCGATCTGTTGCATGTCCTCTGATGGAACAACGATTGAGTCATGTGCCACTTTCACGGCATCACCCCCTTTGTAGCCGGAGAACAGAATGGCAGTTGCTCCGGAATCATTTGCTACCTTGAAAGCATTGATCACATTGGGGCTCATGCCACTTCCCGACAGTCCTATTACAACGTCACCCTCTTCCACCAGATTTTTCAGCTGTTCGCCGAAGGTATTCGTGTAGTCGGTATCGTTGGCCCAGGCGGTAAGCAGAGGAATGTTTTCCGCAAGAGAAATAGCCTTCAGCCTGGGTTTTCCTTTAACAGCGGTTCCTTTGGACAGATCACAAACGAAATGTGCGCTGGTGGAGCTTCCCCCTCCATTGCCGAAAACGAAGACTCGATTACCGGACTTGTATGCATCAAGTATCAGTGAAGTTATTCTCTGTATGGAATCTGAAGGGATTTTAAGGACCAGTTCGCTTACCTGATCAAGATATTCCTGAATTCTTTCAACCATTACTCTTCTCCAAGCAGTGTCAGATATTTGTCTTCTATCAGTGTACCTGGTTTAACCGAAGTACCAGGGTTCACCAGGCAGTTCCTAAGGCTTGCTCCGCTGCCTATTATCGCAGAGTCCATTATAACACAGTTTTCAAAAACACAGTTCTCTCCCACTACACACCCTTTGCCCAGCCAGAGGGTTCCTGAAATGCTGCAGCTGGCAGGGATCCTGCTTCCCGATATGATATATTTAGAACCAGACCAGGAAGTTACCTTTCCGGCAAGTATTTCGTGAACCGTTCTCAGATAACTCTCCCTGTCTGAAGGAATGCTCCAGTATCCCGGAATCAGGAAAGCAGAGATGTTTGGGTTGCTCAATGGTTTTTCCGGGTCGAAACCTGGTCGGTTAACAAAGACAAAACCGGAAAAACACAGATTTGTCCTGGTGTTTTCCGGTGGAGGGTTTTCTTCATAGGACTGGATCGAGCCCCTTTCTCCCGTGAGTACGGTTGTGTATTTCCAGGGCTCGCCTGAACAGGCAAGGGATACGGCAAACTCGGACTGATATTCAGAGGCCTTCAGAATAAGGTCCCGGGGCGACTGTCTTGTGATCATACCTTCGAAGGCGGCAAGCCAGTTGTTTCCAAGAAGGGGTTCGGCTTCGGAGTAATCCATTTTGCAGACAAGGGACGATTCTGAAAGGGAATCGGTGTAAACAACGTTGATCCCTGAATTCTTCAGGTGTGCTGCAAGGTCATCCAGTGGTGTTCTGCCGCATATTTCGGGGAATGCCGCAGGTTTCCCCCGGAAAATGAAGCTGTTCACCGGCTGTATCTCGCATAGCGGATCAGACCGTTGCCCCTGCCAAAAATCCTGGCTGCTGCGTAAAGAAACCTCTGCAGACCCATTTTGAAGTAAATGAACCTGCCAGTCTTTTCGAACAGGGAACCCCTGTGAATAACAGGTGGTCTGATGTGTTTTCTTACAGCGCCGTAGTTGCCGCTCTGCCTTTTCACCGTGATGAAACCGCCCTTTGCCAGAAATGCTTCCAACGTTCTGGGCTCGAAGAAGTATAAATGCGCCGGAACTGCGTCAGGTGTTATGGTACACTGTTTCATGCCCTTCAGGAAGGCTTCCGCCCGTTCCTCCCAATGGGTAAGTTCCCAGGGGCACTGAACCACCAGGGTGCCTTCGGGTTTCAGTATCCTGCCTATCTCTTTCAGGGTTTCAAAGGGCCTGTGCAGGTGTTCAAGAACATCCAGCAGCAGAACCACGTCAAAGGATGCTTCAGCAAATCCTGCTTCCTCCAGTTTGCAGTTCTTCACATCCAGGCCCAGTTCTTTGGACGCATAATCCGCTGCAAGGGGACTTACTTCCACACCGGTTACCTTCCAGTTCCTTTCCCTCAGGAAGTTCAGGAGGAATCCGTGGGCGCATCCTACCTCGAGAAGTCTGCCTTCTCCGCGGAAAACCTCGATGTCTTCCGCTCTTTTCCGGAACAGTGAAGTGAATATCCCGTTGTATCTCCTGAAATTTTCCACATAACCACCGTAACCCACTTCCGGATTGTCATAGTAGTCTTTGCTGTACATTTCTTCCAGGGCTTTTTCCACTGGCCTTTCCGAGAGGTAAATAAATCCGCATTCTCTGCAGCGTGAAACAGGCCAGCTTCTCTGTGTGCTGAGAAGTTCCGGCTGGTCAGCGCCGCAAAGCATGCACTTCGTTCTTTCCCTTGGAAAACCTGTCCAGTCCAATGAAACCTCCTGTCAACCCCTTGACCGATTGTCAACACTTGACAACTGTCTTATCTTCCGTGGAACCATTAAGGTCACCGGCAATATATAGAGCGTGAATCTGCTGGAAGAAACACCTTGCAGCGAAAGGTGCAGTGAAAATTGGCTACCAGAAGAACTGAAGGAAGGTCCCTGGAGCTCTATCTCAGGGAAATTGGAACACGTGATACCCTTACCTCTGAAGAAGAGGCCAATCTTGCAATGCGTATTCGGGATGGTGAACAGGAAGCTCTGAACGAACTCACCGAAGCGAATTTAAGGTTCGTGGTTTCCATAGCAAAACAGTATGCCAACCAGGGAGTTGCACTGGAGGACCTGATCAACGAGGGCAACGTCGGGCTTATACGTGCAGCGAAGGGTTTCGATGAAACCAAGGGCTGCAGATTCATCACCTATGCGGTATGGTGGATAAGGCAGGCAATTCTTCAGGCTCTTGCGGAACAGTCCAGGATAGTACGCCTTCCCTTGAACAGGGTTGGTGAGCTTTACAAGATGGGCCGTGCAACCAGGGAACTGGGACATGCTCTTGGCAGAGACCCGTCAACTTCCGAGGTGGCAGGCGAACTTGACGTTTCCAGGGAGGAAGTGGAAGGGATGATGTCCATTCACAGCACACACCTCTCCCTTGACAGCCCTGTTTATGAGGGAAGCGATAAGACATTCCAGGAGATGATTGCCGCCGAGGGTGGTGTTACGCCTAACGAAGCAGTTCTGGTGGACGCCCTGAAGTCAAGCGTAGACGACATGCTTGCAATACTCGATCACAGGGAGCGCACTATCATTCAGCTTTTCTTTGGAATACAAACCGACAGGAGACACACTCTTGCGGAGATAGGCCGTACCATGGGCATCAGCCGTGAGCGTGTAAGACAGCTGAAGAACAGAGCAATTACAAA
>CAZRCS010000181.1:0-4084 GCA_964598645.1 uncultured bacterium
CTGCTGATCTTGTAAACTGAGACGTCAAGGTCCTCCGCAGCGGAACGGATATCGGAAAAGGCAATTACCGCGTTGTCTTCGTTGTCCACAGCCATGGAATAATCAACAAGCCAGGTCATCTGGGTGTGGTCACTTACAAGGATGCCGTTTTCGGGGAACTGGGGAACGCCCTGATAATCCAGTCGCTGGAGGTAAAGGCAGTAATCCCCGGATCTTTGATCGAACCAGGAAATGAAACAACCGCCGTCGGAAGTGGAGGCGATTTTGGGTAGAACTTGATCGCCTGACAGATCGCAGATCTGAATGTTTTCAGTGGAATCGGCACTCCATTGAGCTGAAGCGGTGAACGCGACCAGAGCAACGGCTATAACGAAAGGTCTGCACATGAGAACCCCCTCTATTTCTCCGGATAACTCTCCCTTATCTCCCTGAGTACCGGGAGTTGGGAGACGAAATGCTCCTTCAGTCCCGGATCGAACTTGGTTCCGAACATGGACTCCATTTCCATGGTTACCTTTTCGTCAGGCCAGGGCTCCTTGTAAACCCTCTTGGAACTCAGAGCATCGAATACGTCTGCAACAGAAGTTATTCTGGCCATAAAGGGTATATCGTTTTGGGAAAGGCCTCTGGGATAACCCGATCCATCCCAGTTCTCGTGGTGGCATTGTGCAATTTCCATTGCCATCTCATCGAATTCGGACTCACAATTGCGGAGTATATCTGCTCCGATTGCGCAGTGAGCTTCCATTGCCGTCCGTTCCTGATCATTCAGGGGTTCAGGTTTTTTCAGAATGGCGTCGGATATGCCTGTTTTGCCAACATCGTGCAGCATTGCAGCCATTCGAAGAACGTCCCGGGTCAGCATTTTTTCTCTGCTGCCGAAGCCGTGTCTGTCAGCCCAGGAATCATATATGGCAACTGCATAACTGCCTACTCTGTTAACGTGGGGACCTGTTTCCTTCGGGTCACGGAGTTCCGTCATGTTTATCATTCTCATTAGCAGTGTTCTTGTGAGCATGGCCCTTTCAAGAGCAAGGGTGGCCATGGAGGCAAAGTACCTTGCAAGGGGTTCGGTTTCAAGCTGGAACGGTACGAACTTCCCGTTTCTGTTTTTGGCGTTAATAAGCTGCAGAACACCTACAACGCGGTGTCTGGAGTTGACCAGGGGAAGTGTCAGACAGGATGTGGTGGTGTAATCGGACAGCGTATCGTAACTGTCATCGAAGGAGTACGGTTCGTCTTCAGGGATGCGTCTTACATCCGGCAGGTTAAGAATCTCTCCGGTACAGGCAACGTAGCCGGAAATACTCTCTCTGTTCTTGGGTATGGTGAAACGGGTATAAGGCACCCTTCCACCCCTGGACAGTATGGTATCGTTCTGGGAATGTCTGAAAGCCAGTTCAGAACCTTCCACGGTATAAATAGAACCGGCATCGGCGTTTGTGAAATATCTTGCTTCCGTGAGTATCTGTTCGAGCAGAATGTCCACATCGCCTATATTGATGAGGATGGTGCCGGTGGACATCATCCTTTCCATCAACTCCCTCTGATCAGCTTCGTTATTCACATCACACCCTTCCTGTTGGGAAAATAAGATACAACAGTGCTGCTCCCCGGCAAAGGGCTCAGTTGCTCCACCTGTCTGTATGGACCTTTGCCGTGTCGAACCTGTCCTCGAAGGGTTTTTCCTCCCCCGGAACTCCTACGGACAAAAGAGCCACGGGAATAATGTGCTTCGGAAGGTGGAACAGTCCGGAAATGCCCCTCACCCGTTCCTCCCTGGGGTACACTCCCAGCCACACAGCTCCCAGCTGCAGATGCACTGCTTCCAGGAGAATGTTCTGAACCGAAGCGGAACAATCCTCCAGAATGTAGCCGATTTCCGGTTGAATTTCCGTGTTTCCACAGACCAGTATCAGTGCTCCTGCAGAGGGTACCATTCCTGCGTAGGGGTGAACTTCAGGTACCTGTCTCATCAGTTCCCTGTTTTTTGTAACAATGAATACCCATGGCTGGAGATTTCTGGCGGAAGGTGCCTGCATCCCGGATCTGAGAAGAGCCTCAAGCTGCTCGTCGGACACCGGTTCATCTTTGTATTTCCTTATGCTTCTGCGTTTCCTGATTTCCTCAAGCATTGTTACCTCCAGCAGTCTGTTCCATCACCTCGAGCATTTTCTCTCCGGTCTGATCCCAATTAAAACTTCTGGCCCACAGAAGAGCATTGTCCGAAAGGTACTTTCTTTTCCCGGGAGATCTAAGAATGATCTCCAGCGCATCCGCAAGTGCCACGGGATTCTCATGCTCCACGAGAATGCCTGTTTCCCCGTTCTTCACGGAGTCCCGAAGACCATCTGAATCACTTGCCACCACAGGGGTTCCGCAGCAGTTGGCCTCTATGACCGTAAGACCCCAACCCTCTTTGGCCGATGGAAATACAGCAACGTATGCCTTCTGGATCCAGTAGAGCTTTTCCTCCTGGGGAATGAATCCCAGAAAATCAACGCTGTCCTGAAGGTTGAGTTTGCCAGTTAAAAGCCTGAGATGCCTTGCATAGTCACCGTCTCCGGTAACTGTGAGTTTGACGGGAAGGTTTCTGGAGTGCAGTATTTTCACCGCTGCAAGAAGGTGTTGAACACCTTTATACTTCTTCAGCCTTCCCACGAAGAGCAGCCGGTTATCCTCAATGGGCACCAGCGGGTCCTGTTTATAGAACCCCGTGTCTATTCCGCAGGGTATCACTTTAATAAGATCAGGTTTAATTCCCCGGCGCACAAGATCTTCCTTGGTACTGTGGCTTATTGCAACGAAATTACAGCGGCTGTAAACCCTTGGAATGAAAGCCTCAAGGAGATTCACATACAGAGCTTTCAGTGTTGACACTTCCCTGAAGGCAGTGGTTCCGAACAGGTGCGGTACAACTGCAAGAACCGGCGTACGGCTCCACCTGGGTGAAAACACCGGAACTTTGCAGATATCCTCAATTATCAGGTCGAATGAATCCAGATCAAGCGATTCACAGTACTTCCGAAGGGTGTAATTGTAGGAGAACCACCTGCCGTGTCTGTGTATCTCGACACCGTCGATTTCTTCCCTTTCAGGAAGCCACTGCACAGAATGAGAAACCTGTATGACCCGGTGCCCCTCCCTGACAGCCCTTTTAAGTATCTCATGGAGATGGATCTCCGCACCGCCTGCTTCAGGGTTCTTAGGGTCTCTCCAGTTCAGGGCAAGTATTTTCACCGGGAGTCTGCCTTTCTGGCGAATACTCCTATGACTACACCTGTAAGGGGTCCCAGGGGGCTTCGTTCCACTCTCTCTCTTACTCTGCCTCTCAGCTCGTGCAACCAGGGTATCAAAACCGGCCGCATGGGAAGACCGATCCGGAATTTCATCAGTATCTCACGGAGAATCCTGTAAAAGAGACTTGGAGAGAAATACCTGCCGTAAACGGACCATGGTTCGAGGCCTGCGTTTTCGAGGTGTTTCTTCAGTCCGGCTGCCGTGTACTGAGTTTCCCAGCCGGCGAACCAGGCATTGAAAGCTATAAGTACTTTTTTGATGATGGTGTAAACATGGAAAGTCTGAGGAACATCCACCAGGAGGTTTCCGCCTGGTTTAAGTACCCTTGTGCATTCCTCCGTCATGGGAATGGTATTCCTGAAGTGCTCCATTACTCCCTGGTGAAAAACCAGATCGAATGATTCATCTCTGAAAGGAAGGGCGTTTGCATCGCCGCAGACAAGCAGCAAAGTACGGTTTTCTCCGGAGGCGGCCTCTCCTGCAAGTTTAAGGGCTGCATGGGAGTAATCCAGTGCAAAAGGCAAGGCTCCTTCTGTTGCAAGGGAAACGCTGTCACGGGCGGTGGCTGCGCCTACCTCAAGGGTGTAAAGACCCCTGAGATCGAGTCTTTTACTTATCTCGATCCTTATGCGGTCATCGTTGTCATATATCTCAGAGAGATCCCGTTCTCTCTCCCAGAACCTGTCCCAATGGGATCTTTCAGATGATCTTGCCATTGTGTTAATCTACAATATGAAAAACCCGTTGACCATTTGCACCGGGTTTGAATATGATACCGGTTAAC
>CAZRCS010000182.1:0-4068 GCA_964598645.1 uncultured bacterium
CTCTCAGACGAAAAACCGCCGTATCCTACTCGTAATTCTGCATGTTGTCAAGGAATCTGCGGTTAGATTTATGCTTGGACAGTTGGTTCTTGAGGGTTTCCATGGCTTCAACGGCACTCATCTCCACCAGAATCTTCCTCATTACCCAGACCCTGCTGATGGTTTCGGGGTCTAGAAGGAGGTCTTCTCTTCGGGTACCGGACTTCGTTATGTCTATGGCCGGGTATATCCTTCTGTCTGCGAGCCTTCTGTCAAGTACTATCTCGCAGTTTCCAGTTCCCTTGAATTCTTCGAAGATTACCTCGTCCATTCTGCTGCCGGTATCCACAAGGGCAGTTCCGATGATGGTAAGGCTGCCGCCTTCAACGATATTCCTTGCGGCGCCGAAGAATCTTTTAGGTCTTTGAAGAGCATTGGAGTCTACACCACCGGACAGGATCTTGCCTGAGTGAGGAATTACCTGATTGTTAGCCCTGGCAAGCCTTGTGATGCTGTCGAGAAGAACAACGACGTCTTTTCCGGCTTCAACCAGCCTCCTTGATTTCTCCATGACCATGTCGGCAACCTGAACGTGCCTCTTTGGAGCTTCGTCGAAGGTGGAGCTGATCACTTCGCCCTGAACCATCCTCTTCATGTCGGTAACCTCTTCAGGTCTTTCATCTATGAGAAGAACGATCAGTTCCACGTCTGGATGGTTTTCACTTATGGCATTGGCCAGATGCTGCAGAAGAATGGTTTTCCCCGCCCTTGGTGGGGAAACTATGAGAGCTCTCTGTCCTTTCCCTATGGGAACAAGAAGGTCCATTATTCTCCCGGAGAATTCCTCAGGCTTGGTTTCAAGGGTAAACTTCTCTTCGGGATAGAAAGGGGTGAGGCTGTCGAATCTTCTTCTTGTGGACGATTCATCAGGGCCAAAACCGTTAACGGTTTCCAGCCTGACCAAAGCGGCATACTTTTCCCCGTCCCGGGGTTTTCTCGAGTGACCGCAGACTGAATCCCCGGTCATGAGGTTGAATCTCTTTATCTGACTGGGAGAGACATAGACATCTTCAGGTCCCGGAAGGTAATTTGATTCAGAGTTCCTGAGGAACCCATAGCCTTCATTGAGAACCTCGAGTACGCCGGTGGAATATCCGAGGCCGTTTTTCTCGGCCTTGTTTTCCATGATTATCGTCACAAGATCTGCTTTCCGAATGTTGGTGACCCTCTTTATTCCGGCTTCCTTTGCAATGGCCTGGAGCTCAGAGAGGGTTTTAGAGTCGAGATCCGAAGCTGAGGGACCGGATATGACCCTGTGGTGTTTGCTGTAGGATCCCTTTTTGTTACGGCTGTTCTTCTGCAATGAAAATCACTCCAAGGTCTTCCGCCGGCTGGCGGTAATTGAACATCAGGTTTCTTCTACCATATATGAAATTGCATTTATGGATCTGTGTGCGTTTTGTTGAGCGGCAAGTTCCGGGTTAATCGTGGTTACCGAAAATCATTAAATTGCAACCCCTTCGTCAAGTACCCGGTTTTTTCTGGTTTTGAAAGGTATTGGACTGGCAGCGGACAGGTGCAATTCGTTAAAATTACCCATTGGATTAAGGAACCCTGATCGTTTCTAAGCGAGGCACCTTTGGGAAATGTTCTTTTCGTAGCTGCCATGGTTATAGGGCTGCTGAACGCCGCCGCCGTTTTTGCCGGATTTCCGGAACCGTATGGTTTTGGTGTGCTGGCTGTTTCTGCGGTTATGGCGTTCTATCTCCTTAAACGGGACCGTACTCCTGAGCGGGGCACTGTTCTTTTTACCGCAGGTCTTCTGGTCACGGCGGTTCAGCTACTGGGAGGGGGCTATGGTCCCGCAGCCTTTCTCTACCCTCTTCTTTTCATCTGGATGAGGAGAAGCACAATATCAGGTCCAGTTCTTGGGACTGCATCGGCAATTGCTGTTGTGGAGTTTTGTGCTCCCATGGTCAATGCAACCGGGATCATCTCAGGATCCTTCGACCCAGGCGGTATCCTCCGCTCCGTTACGGAAGCTCTTGCCGCGGGAGTGATACCCCTTGCCTCCCTGTTCGTGGTGGAGTTTCTCGGAGAGGCTCGACCTGATCTTCCCGCTGTGCTGCCGGATGCCCCTGAGAGATCCGATACAAAACCGGTTTTCCCTGACGATGTCGCCAGGAGCCTTATACCTGTTCTGAAAAGGAGTACAGGCGCAGGCGGCATTTTTCTGTTCACCAGGGACCACAGAGGAGTCTCAACCCTTAACGAGTTCGTCGCTGATTCCGGAACGGTTTCGGCAAGGTACATGACAGGCCCCGACGACCCCGTTATTCAGATACTGGAAGTTTCCAGAGGAGATATGGTTCAGACAGAGGCATCGAAACTTGCGATCGGCGGGAGCAAAGGTCTGCCATGGTATACTGACGACCCCGGTTTTGAGTGGGTTACCATCCTTCAATTCAGGCGGGAAGGAGAACTCCGGGGTTTCATGGTCCTTGATTTTGACTCCAGGGAGAAGAGAAAAGAAGCCGCGTTCATTCTTGTGGATTCAGCCTTTCTTCTATCCGTTGCCTGGGAAAGATCTCACCAGGCCGGAAGCGGAGGATTCCTGGCCATTTGTGATGACATGCGCACGATATCGGATGTGAGGCAGGCCGTTCACAGGCTGATAAGCCGTGTACTCAGAACATGGCCCGAGACAACGGCTTCTGTGGCCATTCTGGGCGAGGGCGGGGTTCTCAGGATCTTTGAATCCCTGGGGCCCTTCAGCGAAGGGAGAGCCGGCAGGGAATTCGGACTCAGGGATGGTTTCGCAGGTCTTGCGGTTACCAGAAGAGAGCCAATGAGAAGACTGAGAATGGGAGTTGGGCAAAGGGCCGTTAACACCTTTGGTGAAAATGACAGTGCCGGAAATTCCGCCGGTTCATGCTGTGCGGTTCCCCTGGAGGACTCTGCAACGGTTATCGGCGTGCTTACGGTGGAAAGCGCCAGTGAGCAGTTTTTTGCTCCGGAAGACCTTTCCCTTCTGAGAGCCTTTTCAACGGTTTTCAGCCTGGCGGTAAGCAGGAAGAATCTTAAGGATGCCCTGTTAAAAATGAAGGAAAACGACAGACTTACGGGATTTCCCCTTCTTTCTTCATTTCATGCAAAGCTTAATGACATGGTTCGCGGAGTACGAAGCAGGGCGTGGTCAGTTACCGTTCTGGCAATTGATATAAACGATTTTTCCGGGATAAACAGAACTTATGGTTTTTCAGCCGGGGACAAGGTTCTGGAAAAGACAGCGGGAAGGCTCAGACGGGCAGTTGGCAGCAAAGCGGTTTTTGCCAGATCCGGGGCGGACAGTTTTCTGGTATGTCTTCAGGAGGTGGACAGGGTTTCCGCTGAGGCTTTTGCAGCAAGGATACATGAAGAGTTCTCAGATTCCCCTGTAAGGGTATCAGACAGAGACATACCGGTAATGGTGTGCATAGGAGGAGCAGTGTCACATGTGGACAAGATGATAAAAAAACTCCCTGAAATAGCTATGTCAATTGCTGAAAGTCTGTCGGAAAAACCCGGATTCAGCACTATAACAGAGGTGGGCCAGTTCTATGAACAGGACAGGACAAGGTAATGAACAGGATACCTTCCAGATTGTTCCTGCTTCTTGTGACACTCTTGATTCCAGTTCTCAGCCATCAGCCTTCGCTGAAACCTCCCTTCGAACTCTTTCCTCATCAGGATAAGGTATTCCACCTGATTGAGTTCGGGGGGCTTGCTCTGGCCATGGTTATTAACAGGGACTTGTTCAGTAAAGTGGGAAGCATGTGGGGAATGGCAGCGTCGGGGCTGCTCTGGGCGTCTCTGGACGAGTTTCACCAGTCATTCGTTCCAGGGAGGGATTGTTCCCTGCAGGATCTTGCCGCAGACGTCGTTGGCCTTTCTTTGGGATTACTGCTTTTTTCAGCCCTTCTGGCCGGCAGAAGGGGTTGACTCTTTTCTTTCTTACTTGACTAATAGTATATATGAGTTGTCAGTAGGCAGACTGCATCTTGACAGCGCATGGCGTTGTGGATTAGTAATAGCTTTCTGGATGTTGAT